>CABSNR010000078.1:0-1745 GCA_902479145.1 uncultured Collinsella sp. | reverse complement strand
CGAGATCTAGTACGGTCTCGTGGGCTCGGAGATGTGTATAAGAGACAGCTATTTCCTGCGGTTTTGCAGCGCGAATCCTGCGGTTTTTTGGTCTAAAGGTGTGGATGCTCCGGGGCTTCGTTTTTACTCGTTCACTTCTCGGGAAAGTATTAGAGCTCAGCTGGCGGAGGTGCCGCACTGGCGTCGAGCCCCCGCGTCATCTTCGCTTGATTGGGGAAAACAGCCTCGCTTAAGTAATTGCGAGCCCGCCCAGACGTATCTGCGGGAGTTGTCTGCACAATTCGCGGTATTATGTTGCGGAGTTTTGAAAGGAGCCGCTGGTGGTCACGACGACGTTTGCCTCGCCTTTGGGCGAAATCTTGCTTGCCGCTGATGGCCGCGGTCTGACGGGGCTTTGGTTTGAGGGGCAGGAGCATTTTGGCTCCACGCTTCTCCGGGAAGACTCCGAACATGTCGAAGGCGCCGATGCAGTTTCTGGTATTGGTGGCATGTCTTCGGCGAATCCGGCAAATGGCGCGGCTTCTTCGGTGCTTGAGCGTTCGTGGGCTTGGCTGAATGCTTACTTTGCAGGGCAGGAGCCTCGGTATACGCCGCCGTTACATATGATTGGTACGGCGTTCCAGCGTGAAGTTTGGTACGAGCTGCTTTCTATTCCGCGTGGCGAGGTCGCTACGTATGGTGAGATCGCCCAGCGCGTTGCCGCCCGCCATCGGGTGCCGGGGAACGAGGATCCCGTTGTGTCTCCTCGTGCTGTGGGAGCTGCGGTTGCGCGTAATCCCATTTCGATCATCGTGCCGTGCCATCGCGTGGTGGCGGCCGACGGATCGCTCAACGGATATGCCGGCGGGCTTGATCGCAAGGAGTGGCTGCTGCGGCTTGAGGGCGCGTACGAGGAGTAACGCTCGAACACTTTGCATAACTAGGACGCCGCGAAAGGACGAGTCGCTGTCTTTTCGCGGCTGGCATGCGTCCAGGCGCTCGGCGTCTGCGCCTTAAGTTTGGCTAAGCCATATCCTGCGTATTTGAAAACGCGCAGGTTGAGCAGCTAAGGCTGCGCTAAGGAGGCTGACGGTGCGCTATCATCGGCAGTATCGAAACTTGTATAGCCGTGCGCCAAAGGAGCAACCATGAAACTGATGCTTGCCGAGGACGAACCCGGCCTCTCCCGCGCCCTTACCGCGATTCTTCAACATAGCGACTACGAGGTCGACACCGCGCTCGACGGTCTGACGGCGCTCGAATATCTGCTCGCCAACGACTATGACGCCGCAATCCTGGACATCATGATGCCCGGCATGGACGGCATCGAGGTGCTCAAGCGCACACGTGAGGCCGGCAAACGTCTGCCCATCATCATGCTTACGGCCAAAAGCGAGGTGTCCGATAAGGTCGAGGGCCTGGACGCCGGCGCCAATGACTATCTGACCAAGCCGTTTGCCGCCAAGGAGCTGCTCGCGCGCATTCGTGCCATGACGCGTTCCGCGACGGCAATTGACGCCACGACGCTCAGCGTGGGCAACGTGCGCCTCGACACGGCGGCTTGCACGCTTATAGGTCCCTTGGGCGAGGAACACCTAGCCAATCGTGAGTTTCAGCTTATGGAACTCTTTATGCGCAACGCCGGCACGCGCATGCCCACCGAGCGTCTGATGCTCGAAGTTTGGGGTGAGGACGCGCCCGAAGGCACCAATGAACTGCACCCCAAAACCTGGACGGCTTAAATAAGAACTACGCCGCAAGGGACT
>CABSNR010000077.1:0-1745 GCA_902479145.1 uncultured Collinsella sp. | reverse complement strand
CATGTACTCGTTGTTGCCGGTGGCTCGCAGCGCCGAGCCGATCTCGGTGCCAAAGAACCAATACAGGATGGCAACGATAGCCACGGCGAGCAGGATGCCCAAGATGATGGCAACGGTGGACTGCGGCAGACCGGTCATATTGCTGACGGCCGAAAACACGGTGCCTTTGGCAAGAATGGGCGTATTGGACTTGCCCATGATGCGCAGGTTGATGGACCACAGGCTGATCTGGGTGAGGATTCCGGCGAGGATCGCAGGAATCTCAAAGACGGTGGTCAAAATGCCCGTGACGGCGCCCGCGATGGCGCCGGCGCACATACCGGCCAGCACGGCGAACAGCGGGTCGACGTTGTTATTGACGATGAGCACAGCGCAGACGCAGCCGCCGAGGGCAAAGCTGCCGTCGCAGGTCATATCGGGAATGTCGAGCAGGCGGAACGTGATAAACACGCCAAGCACCATAATGCCCCAGAGGACGCCCTGCGAAACGGCGCCCTGCAATGCAATGAGCATGCTTCATACCTCCTAGGATAGGGTGGACACGTGATTCACCATAATAGCGGTAACAATGCATAGAAGAGTTACGGACAGACGTTTTGTTTTACCTGAAACAAGCAGGGCGGACGCCGGTCTACAGCGCCCGCCCCTGTGGCTCAGATATTGAATAACGCGGCTAAAGCGCGAGCACGGGCTCTAGGCGCATGCCGCGTATGGCATTACGCGTCCAGGGCGGAAAGGTCGATGCCCAGGGCCTCGGCCATTTCGTCGTTCTTGACGACGACCAGGTCCTTGCTCGAGAGGTGCTTGATCGGCATATCCTCGGGCTTGGCCTCGCCCTTCAGGATCTTAACGGCCATCTCGCCCGCGGCGTAGCCCAGGTCCTCATAGTTGATGGAGAGGGTGAACAGGCCGCCGGCCATGCACATACCCTCCTCGCCAGTCACGAAGGGAAGCTTGTTTTCCTTGCAGATCTGGCCGACCTGCGAGGCACCCGCGGCGATGGTGTTGTCGGTGGGGGAGTACAGCGCGTCGACCTTGCCCACGGCAGACTCGACGACGGACTGAATCTCGTTGGAGCTCGAGACGGTGAAGTCAGTGTACTCGAGGCCCAGCTTGTCGAGCTCCTTCTTGGCGGCCTTGATCTGGACGTCGGAGTTGGACTCGGCGGTGCAGTAGAGCAGGCCGACCTTTTTAACGTCGGGCAGGACCTTCTGCATCATCTCGAGCTGCTCGGCGACCGGGGTGAGGTCGGAAGCGCCCGTGACGTTGGTGCCGGGCTTGTCGTTGTCCTGGACCAGGCCGGAGGCGGCGTAGTCGGTGATGGCGCAGCCCACGATGGGGATATCGGCCGTGGCGCCGGCGGCAGCCTGCGCGGCGGGCGTGGCGATGGCATAAATCAGGTTGACGTTGTCGCCCACAAACTTGTCAGCAATGGACTTACACGTGGACTGGTCGTTCTGGGCGTTCTTCTGGTCGATCTTGACCTTAAGGCCGCTCTCCTTGATGGCCTTGACAAAGCCGTCGTTGGCGGCATCGAGTGCGGAGTGCTCGGTGAGCTGCAGAACGCCGATGGTGTAGTCGGAACCGGCGGCAGCAGAGCCGGAACCAGAGTTGCCGCCGCATCCGGCGAGCGGGGCGAGCGCGAGCAGGCCAGCGGAGACCAGAAGGCTCCTGCGGCTGATGGTGATGTCCTTCATATCATTACCCCCAGTATAAAAATGGCTGGAAACACTGCACTGGGACAA
>CABSNR010000076.1:0-1820 GCA_902479145.1 uncultured Collinsella sp. | reverse complement strand
TCACCATAGGTGACCAAACCGTCCGTGTCGATGAGCGCAACGACGCTCATAAAGCGCGCGGTGCGATCCTCGTCGGCCACGCCTTCCAGGTTAACGAGCAGCTTGGCGTTGTTGGCGGCATCGTCGCCGTGCACGCCCGCATAGCGCGCGCTATACACGCCCGGCTCGCCGCCCAGGGCATCAACGACCAAGCCCGAATCGTCGGCAATGGCCATGAGCCCCGTCTCTTCGACCGCGGCTTGGGCCTTGATGATGGCGTTCTCCAAAAACGTCGTGCCGTTTTCCTCGGGATCCTCAAAATCGCCCAGCTGGCCGAGCGCCACAAAGCGCACCTCGGGCATAACCTTGCCCAAAATGGCCTCGATCTCAGTGAGCTTATGGGCGTTGCCCGTTGCCACGACGATGGTCGCCGCCGGGTCGAGGGTGTCGATGTCGATCTTCTCAAGTGCCATGAGTGGTCTCCTTGTCTCTATAGCAATGCCGCGCCGAGGGCGACGAGGGCCTCTGCCTCTCCCCTCTCAATCAACGGCTGTCTTGTGCCTAGACGTCTCCGCAGATAAAACCTACCAAATTAAACCTGTCCCTTTTTGGTAGGTTAGGCGAGGGCTTGGCGCTGAAGCTCGATGAGCTCGGCGATACCCTTGTCGCCCAGGTCGAGCAGGGCGTTGAGGCGCTTGCGGTCAAAGGGCGCCTGCTCGCCGGTGCCCTGGAGCTCGATCATCTCGCCGGTGTCGGTGGCGACGAGGTTCATGTCGACCTCGGCGTGACTGTCCTCGGAATAATCGAGGTCAAGCAGCGTATTGCCGTCGACAACGCCCATGGAGATGGCAGCCACCTGGCCGATAAGCGGGATGCGCTCGATCTTGCCCGCCTCGACCCACATGGCGAGGGCGTCGTGCAGCGCCACCCAGGCGCCGGTGATGCTCGCTGTACGCGTGCCGCCATCGGCCTGAATCACATCGCAGTCGACGGTGACGGTGTACTCGCCGAGCGCCTTCATGTTGATGACGGTACGCAGGCTGCGGCCAATGAGGCGCTCGATCTCCATGGAGCGACCCTTGCGGTTGGCGTGCTCGCGCTTGCAGCGCTTGCCGGTCGACGCCGGCAGCATGGCGTATTCCGCGGTCACCCAGCCGGCCTTAGCTCCCTTTCGCCAGCCCGGCACGCCCTCCTCGATAGTGGCGGCGCACAGCACGCGCGTGTCACCGAACTCGGCCAAACACGAGCCGTGGGCGTGCTTCATGACGCCACGGGTGAGCTTAACGGGGCGCAACTCGTTGGCGGCGCGATCGTTGGCGCGGTTGACCTGCATGTACTCCATAGAAATTTCCTTTCGGCAAAAGATGTGGCGAAGGCTTTGGCGGCTGCCTTACATCTATTTCAGCTCATCGATATCGATATGTTCGATGCTCTTGAGCGGCTGACCAAAGATAAAGCTGCCCGCCACCGCAAACTCGGCAATGTTATCGGCCGTCGTGGCAAAACGATGCTGCGGCTCGGCGGCGTCGCCCGCCAGCTGCTCGCGGCGCGTGAGGATATCGGTCAGCTCGCGCGTGGTCTCCTCGGCGGAACTCACGACGCGCACCCCAGGCCCCAGCGCATGGCGGATAGGTCCCACCAACAGCGGGAAATGCGTACAGCCGAGCACCACGGTATCGATACCGTGGTCACGCAGCGGCTCAACCGTGGCACCCACCAGCGCACGCACGGCAGGCGTATCGAAGATGTCCTCGTTCTCAAGCCACTGTTCCTGCAGATGTGCACCCGAGGCGAGCTCGTGTTCGACAACCTCGACAAAGCTCGAGGCAGGACAGCCGTAT
>CABSNR010000075.1:0-2401 GCA_902479145.1 uncultured Collinsella sp. | reverse complement strand
ACTTCGGCGGCATGACCAGAAGGTCAATGCCGCCTCGTTTCAAGGCACCTTGCTCGCTCTGGCGGGTTTTCGCTGTCGGTGCCATAACATCGGCGTTGCCTTGGCCGTCAATAGTCATTGGGGACGTTCTTTATCTGCCGGCACTTGGGGACAGTCCCTAAGTGCCGGCAGATTGGGACGCTCCTTTGCAAGATGGCGCTGAAAACTGTTTCCGACGACTAGTCGTTTAAGAACGTCCCCCAATGACTATGACCTCTTTGCACCAGTTTCTGTCGAGTCGGTGCGGTTTGCTGGTTGCTCGTATAATGGTCTGCGTATGAACCGCAACCAAGGAGTTCCAGTTTATGGACCAGAGCCTCTTTAAATTCGACCTGATCGCCGAGGACCCGACCACGCACGCGCGCGCCGGCGTGCTGCACACCCCGCACGGCGACATCGAGACGCCGATCTTTATGCCCGTGGGCACCAAGGCAAACGTCAAAGGCATCCCCACCGAGACCGTCAAGCAGCTCGGCGCCCAGATTGTGCTTGCCAATACCTATCACCTGTCCATGCGCCCTGGCGAGGACACCATCGCCGAGCTGGGCGGTCTGCATAAGTTTATGAACTGGCACGGCCCCATCCTCACCGACTCGGGCGGTTTCCAGGTCTTCAGCCACAACGACGCCGTCAAGCTCACCGACGAGGGCGTGCGCTTTATCGTCAACGATTACGACGGCCGCCACGTGTTCTGGACGCCCGAGGACAACATGGAAATCGCCATGAAGCTCGGTTCCGACATCTGCATGCAGCTCGACCAGTGCCCCGGCTATCCTGCCACGCGCGCCTACGTCGAGCGCGCGGTGGAGCTGTCGAGCATGTGGGCCGAGCGCTGCTACAAGGCTCACACCCGCGATGACCAGGCGCTCTTTGGCATCGTCCAGGGTGGCATGCATCTGGACCTGCGCCTGCGCTCGCTGCGCCATCTCGAGGAGTGCGGTGACTTCCCCGGTTACGGCATCGGCGGCTACTCGGTGGGCGAGGACCACGAGACCATGTTCGAGACGCTGGCGCCGCTTGTGAGCGAGTACATGCCCAAGCACAAGCCGCGCTACCTGATGGGCGTCGGTAACCCGACGACGCTCGTGCGCGGCGTGGGCGTGGGCATCGATATGTTCGACTGCGTGCTGCCGACGCGCACCGGCCGCATGGGCACGGCGTTTTCAAGCGAGGGTCGCCTCAACTTCCGCAACGCGCGCTTTGCGCACGACGACGGCCCCATCGATCCCACCTGCACCTGCCCGGTGTGCACGGGCGGTTACAGCCGTGCGCTCATCCGTCACATGGTCACGCAGAAGGAGATGCTCGGCGGCATTCTGCTGTCGATGCACAATATCTACTACCTGCTCAACTTGATGCAGCGTGCCCGCCAGGCCATTATCGAGGGCCGCTACGGTGCGTTCGTGAGCGACTGGATGAACAGCCCTGCGGCGGTGGATTACTAAGAGCTGCGGGCGCCCTTGCGGGGCGCGAGCAACGGCAAAGGCCAAGCGGCGATTGGTTGCCGCGTTCGCTAGCACTATCTGCACGACCGCTGACCGATAGCTTGCAAGCGCTTGATGCATCGTGGGTACCATACCGAATAGTTGATGTTCGGGCGGGTGTTTGACGCATGGCGTCGACCCCGCCCGTTTCTATTTTCGATAGGAGTACCCATGATTAAGAATGAGAACGTCGAGGGCGAGCCCGCCTACGACGAGACGTACCGCCGCGGCCCCGTGGTCATGCGCGGCCCCATGATTCCTAAGGACAACACCTACGCCAACCTGCTGGCGCCCGAAGATTCGACCGATTGGCTGCATGCCGACCCCTGGCGTGTGCTGCGCATTCAGGCCGAGTTTGTCGATGGCTTTGGCGCGCTTGCCGAGCTCGGGCCCGCGGTGACCATCTTCGGGAGCGCCCGCACGCCCAAGGCCGATCCGCTCTACAAGGCGGCGCGCACGGTCGGCCGCAAGATCGCGCAGCGCGGCGTGGCGGTTATCACCGGCGGCGGCCCCGGCATTATGGAGGCGGCCAACAGGGGGGCGGCGAGTGCCAACGGCAAGTCGGTCGGCTTGGGTATCGAGCTGCCGCACGAGCAGGGGCTCAACAAATACGTGAACCTGGGTGTGGACTTCCGCTACTTCTTTGTGCGTAAGACCATGTTCGTTAAGTACAGCTCGGGTGCCATCGTGTTCCCCGGCGGTTTCGGCACGCTCGACGAGATGTTCGAGGTGCTCACGCTGGTGCAGACGCACAAGGTCAAGCGCATGCCGCTCGTACTGGTGGGCAGCGAGTACTGGCAAGGCCTGTTCGACTGGCTCAACGGCGGTAGTGTCGAGAAAGTTGGTGTAAGGGCCCTTGCGGCCCCTGTGTCCGATAT
>CABSNR010000074.1:0-2451 GCA_902479145.1 uncultured Collinsella sp. | reverse complement strand
CTGCTGTACCGTCCGGGACGAGCTTCGGGGGAGACGACGCTCGCAACGCCTGATGCTCAGCTCCACAAAAAGATGACGTTCGGCCTTGGGTTCGAAGCGTTTTCCGCCGCGTTTTCCAAGGCTCATGTCTCACAGGCTGCGCGTGCCTTTGCGACGGGATTCGAAGCGTACGAGTACGCATCGTTCCTCAACGGTCGCCTCTTGTTCTCGGAGGAAGAAATCGACGGAAGCTCTCCGGCGATGGGATCCCTGATGACGGTTGAGGGCGACTTGACGTTGAGCGCGATTAAAAAGGCTGAAGACGGGAACGGAATCATCGTTCGCCTGTTCAATGGCGAATACGAGGGGGATGCTGCAGCAACGCTCACGTTTGCTGGCTCCGTCGCAAACGCCTATGAGGTCGACCTTCGCGAGCGGAAAGTCGGTGAAATCCGTCACGACGATAAGGCCGTTTTGGTCGGGCCGATCGGGCACGCCAAGATTGTGACCGTGTGTATCGAGCTCGCGTAGGCTCTTAAAAGCGTAACTATTTGAATCGGGCCCCGCATTTGCTGACGGATGCGGGGCCGTTGCTATATAATCGCCCACCGCCCAAGACAATCGGAGAGGTTTTCCTATATGGCTCAAACAAAGCAAGGTGGTATCGCACTCAGGCAGTGGCTCCCGCTCATCGGGCTCACCTGCTGCGCGTTCGTGTTCAACACGTCGGAGTTCATGCCCATCGGCCTGCTGACCGACATCGCTGCATCGTTTTCGCTCACCGAGGCCCAAGCTGGCATCATGATCTCGGTCTATGCCTGGGGCGTCATGCTGCTGTCGCTCCCGCTCATGGTGTTCGCCTCGCGCTTTGAGTTCAAGCGGATGCTGCTGGGCGTGCTGGCCGTGTTCTCGCTCGGTCAGTTCCTGTCCGCTGTGGCGCCGACCTATCCCATCCTGGTCTGCGCGCGCCTGGTGGTCGCTTGCGCACATGCCGTGTTCTGGTCAGTCGCCTCGATTATGGCCTCGCGCCTGGTCGACACTCGCCACGGCGCGCTCGCCATCAGCATGATCGCCACGGGCTCGTCCATCGCGCAGATCTTTGGCCTGCCTCTCGGTCGCGCCATTGGCTTGGCCGTGGGCTGGCGCATGACGTTTGCCGTGGTCGGGGGCCTCTCAGCCATCGCGGTCGTCTACCAGGCAGCGGTGTTCCCGGCCATGCCGGCGGGTGAGCGCTTTACCGTCAAACAGCTGCCCGAGCTGCTCAAGAACCCGCTCCTCATCGCGCTCTACGCAGTCACGGTCTTCATGGCGACCGGCTATTACGCAAGCTACAGCTATATCGAGCCCTTCCTGGCGCAGGTCGCGCACGTCGATGCGGGCGCCATCACCATGACGCTGACGGCGTTTGGCTGTTCCGGCTTGGTGGGCAGCTGGCTGTTCAGCCGCCTGTTCGACGGGCACCGTTTTCCGTTCCTTGCTATCACGCTCTCCGGCGTACCGGTGGCCCTGCTGCTCATGGGGCCGGCCGCATCGTCGCTCGTGACAGTGCTTGCCGTCTGCGCACTGTGGGGTTGCTGCGCCACGGCCTTTAACGTGGCGTTTCAGGCCGAGCTCATCAAGCACACGCCGGCAGATTCGTCGGCCGTTGCCATGTCGATCTTCTCGGGCCTGTTCAACCTCGGTATCGGCACGGGTACCGCGATCGGCGGAGCCGTGGTTTCGGGTCCCGGTATCGCCTGGATCGGCTTCGCGGGCGGTGCGATCGCTGCCGTGGGCGTCATCCTCGCCATCACGGTGATGTTCCCAGCCATACGCCGCGCAAAGCCCGTCGCCTAGCCACATCCTCCTCATCAGTTGCGGTGAAATACGGACTGCTGGGCCCAATAAACCCGGCAAACAGTCCCTATTGCACCGCAACTTATTTTGGGGGAGGGGATACAAGCTGGGCATACAATGGATGTCGTTGTGTTGAGCTTACCGGGAGGTTGCTATGTGGGCATACGAGACGACGTTCTATCAGGTCTATCCGCTGGGCTTTTGCGGAGCTCCGCGCGAAAACGCCGCCCCCGTTGCCGAGGATGAGCTCGCCCAGGCCGCCGATGTCGAACCCAACCCCGATGCTCCTATCATGAAGATTGCCCAATGGGCCGACTACCTGCAAAAACTCGGCGTTGGCGGTGTGCTCATCAACCCGCCGCTCGAGTCCGATAGTCACGGCTACGATACACGCAGCCTGCGCCATATCGACCGTCGCCTGGGTGGGGACGCCGACTTTGCCGCCGTGTGCGACACACTGCATGCTCACGGCATCCGCGTGGTGCTCGACGCCGTCTTCAACCACGTCGGCCGCGGCTTTTGGGCCTTCCGCGATGTGCAGGAGCGTAAGTGGGACTCGCCGTACAAGGACTGGTTCCACATTAGCTTTGATGGCGACTCCTGCTACGGCGACGGCTTTTGGTACGAGGGTTGGGA
>CABSNR010000073.1:0-2619 GCA_902479145.1 uncultured Collinsella sp. | reverse complement strand
TACGTGAACCGCACCAAAATCGCGCAGCTCTATGCCGATGCCGAGTCGCTCGGCGGCCAAACCGTCACCGTCGCCGGCTGGGTCAAGTCCGTCCGCGACATGAAGAACTTTGGCTTTGTTACGCTCAACGACGGCAGCTGCTTCCGCGACCTGCAGGTCGTCATGAACCGCGAGGCACTCGACAACTACGACGAGATCGCCCATCAAAACGTCTCGGCCGCACTCATTTGCACCGGCACCGTCAAGCTGACCCCCGATGCGCCCCAGCCTTTCGAGCTTTCTGCCACCTCCATCGAGGTCGAGGGCACGAGCGCCCCGGATTACCCGCTGCAGAAGAAGCGCGCAACCGTCGAGTTCCTGCGCACCCAGCAGCACCTGCGCCCGCGCACCAACCTGTTCCGCGCCGTGTTCCGCATCCGCTCTGTCGCGGCTGCCGCCATCCACCGCTTCTTCCAGGAGCAGGGCTTTGTCTACGTCAACACCCCCATCATCACCACGAGTGACTGCGAGGGCGCCGGCGAGATGTTCCGCGTGACCACGCTCGACCCCAAAAATCCGCCCCTCACCGAGTCCGGCGAGGTCGACTGGAGCCAGGACTTCTTTGGCAAGCATGCAAGCCTCACCGTGTCCGGCCAGCTCAATGCCGAGAACTTTGCCATGGCCTTTGGCGACGTGTACACCTTTGGCCCCACCTTCCGCGCCGAAAACTCCAACACCACGCGCCACGCCGCCGAGTTTTGGATGATCGAGCCCGAGATGGCCTTTGCCGACCTTAACGACTACATGGATAACGCTGAGGCCATGCTCAAGTATGTCCTCAAGGACGTCATGGCCACCTGCCCCGACGAGCTCAATATGCTCAACAAGTTTGTGGACAAGGGTCTGCTCGAACGCCTAGACCATGTCGCCAACTCCGACTTCGCCCGCGTTACCTACACCGAGGCCGTCGAGATCCTGGAGCAGGCCGTCGCCGCCGGTCACAAGTTTGACTACCCCGTGAGCTGGGGCATCGACCTGCAGACCGAGCACGAGCGCTTCCTGACCGAGGAGCACTTTAAGCGCCCGACCTTCGTAACCGACTACCCGGCCGAGATCAAGGCCTTCTACATGCGCATGAACGAGGACGGCAAGACCGTCGCCGCCGCCGACTGCCTGGTTCCCGGTATCGGCGAGATCATCGGTGGCTCCCAGCGCGAGGAGCGCCTGGATCTGCTCGAGGCCCGCATCAAGGACCTGGGCATGAATCCCGAGCAGTACAAGTACTACCTTGACCTGCGCCGCTACGGTTCCTGCAAGCACGCCGGCTACGGTCTGGGCTTCGAGCGCTTGGTCATGTATCTGACCGGCGTGGGCAACATCCGCGACGTCCTGCCGCACCCGCGCACCGTGGGCAACGCCGACTTCTAATCGTCGGGCGCTAGCTCGCGTCGCCACACGCCAACGCTCATCGCACAAGCGCCTCTCGACATCGGTCGAGAGACGCTTTTTTTCAACAGCATCCGTCAAGCTTTTGGCAAGTTTTTGGTCAGTTGAGCAGGGCTGTTGAAAACTCGACCCGCCGTTTGCCGACGACTACCGACCGCCCAGAGCGCTCTGCGCCCCTGGGAAAGCCCCACGTCCTAGGCTCCATACCGTCGCCACCCAAAACGGAAAGGACGTGGGCACGATGACCGAAGCCGCTGTTGAAACCTACGATACCACGACGAGAGGCGCCGCCTCGATGGCAGCCTATCGCGCCGTTCGCATCCTGCAGCTCTTGAGCGAAAACACCGGCGAAGACAAGGCCATGCTTTCCGATGAGTTGATCCGGCGCCTCGCCCATCCCGACGACCCCGCCCGCATGCCCATCTCGGCGGCGCGGCGCAGCATCTACACCGCCATCTCCGCGCTTCGCCATGCCGGATACGAAATTGAGTACAAACGCGGCGTGGGCTACAAACTTCTTACCCGTCCGCTCACCGATGAAGAGATCATCCGGCTCCACGGTATGGTCATGCGCAACCGCTCCACGCCTATCGCTATCCGCAAGAGCATGGCGCAGCACTTAGTTGCCATGGCGAGTGCCGACGTTCGCGGCTACCTCGATATACCCGAACCCGTTCCAAGCGCAGGCAGCAAGGCCACCAAGGCAACACGCACGCCCATCAAGCGCATCGACACGTGCGAGCTCGTCGAGCAGGCCATCGACCACGGAACCACGGTGAGTTTTGATATTTCGAGCGTCACGACGCGTGGCGAAACCGAAGCAGCACGAATGACACTCCGTCCCTTTGCCATCAGGCAGCGCGATGGCATCTCGTATCTGCTGGGAACGGTCTACGACGCCCGAGGCGCCGATGACACGTTGCGTACCGTAGAGATTGGCCGAATGAGAAACGTCACCACACGTCTCCTCGACGGCAAGAAGCTCTTCGCCGCCCTAGACGAGGACGACGCCTCCTCCGCCGCATAAGACCCTCCGCCGCCCATTCGACTACCCGTACCGCCCATCCGATTCTGTATTAAAAAACCCGCCAGGCTGTTGTAAAAATGGACATCAGCGCTACTATAGTTCCACTTGCACTTTGTCCCAGTGCAGTGTTTCCAGCCATTTTTATACTGGGGGTAATGATATGAAGG
>CABSNR010000072.1:0-2643 GCA_902479145.1 uncultured Collinsella sp. | reverse complement strand
TGGGCGCCAGCGGAATGTGGGGTCACCGCGCGGTCCGCATCTGATGGTGTCGACGTCAATGGTATACGGGTGCATCATCGACGTCTTCAATACAGAAAATATCAGTGCGGAATGTTTTGGGAGGTAGCCCAAACAGCCCCGGCGGGGGTCCTGTGTAGTCACCCTTTAGGCGGAACTCTCCTAATTATTTGGATGAGTCGTTTACTTACTTGTACTGTTACCGTCTTCCCGCTCTTGTTGGGGTATGCTTTGTTCGTATGTAAACGTATGACATGTTGATGGGGGAGGGTGCTATGGCTCGCGAGGGCGCTCGTTCTAAGGATTCGGCTAAGCCTGGCATCAAGGAAGTTGCAGCGGTGGCGGGGGTTTCGCCTACTACGGTATCTCGCGTGCTTAATAATCGCGGCTATATTAGCCAAGAGACCCGCGATAAGGTCCATGCCGCGATGAAGCGCATCAACTATACGCCCAACGATATCGCCCGTGCCATGCTCAACGGTCGCCTGAATCTAATAGGTATGATAGTCCCCTATGTCAGCAGCCCGTTTCATGCCCAAGCGGTCCAAGCCGTTGAGCGTACCCTGGCCGAAAACGGTTTTAAGATGTTGCTGTGCAATAGCGCCAATCGACCTGATCTTGAGCGTTCTTATATCGATATGCTTCGGCGCAATATGGTTGATGGCGTCATCGTCAACTCGCTTAATATCGGTGCCGAGGCGTATGCCGAGATGGGCTTGAGTCTGGTTGGTATCGACTGCGACCTTGGCGAGACCTCTGTTCAGATTGCGAGCGACAGCTATGGCATCGGCGAACTTGCCACGCGTCGCCTGATCGATGACGGGTGTTCGCGCATCTTGTGCCTGCGCAACAATAGCCGCATGCGTATGCCTGCCAATAAGCGTACCGATGCCTACCACGATGTTGTGGAGCAGGCCGGTTTGCCCGCGCTTGTCCGTGAGGTCGAGTTCGTTAAGTCCGACGACGAAAAGAGTGCGGTCGTTGCGAAGATCCTCGATGAGAACCCCGATATTGACGGCATCTTTGCGGGAGACGACACGATGGCGGCCATCTGCCTCAACGTGATGAAGCGGCGCGGCTTGAGCGCTCCGGACGATATTAAGGTCGTGGGCGCGGATGGCGCCCGCCGCACTATGACGTTTATGCCTGACTTAACAACCGTTCGTCAAGATATCGATCGCATCGGAGAGCTCGCGGCGCAATCCATCATCGCTCTTGTTAACGGTGAAAAGCCCGAATCGAATACCAAGCTCCCCGTTGAACTCATTGAGGGCAAAACCGCGTAGTTCATCCCGTGCCAAAAGAATTCCTCAAACGCCTCTGATGACCGTTCGCCGCCATATGTCAACCGTTTGCCGACGACTGGAACTGCGAAAAGACGTATTAGTGTGAAAACGTTTGACATATGAAAACGATTGACATATCTTGCAGTTGTACCGAGTTAGTATCTTGTGGGAAAGGAAGTCTCGGATGCACAAGGTGTATTACCAGCCTGAGGGAATTTGGGTAGGCGACATCATGCCGTACGGCGAGGACGGCACGTTCTATCTCTATCACCAGCGTGACACGCGAAACCCCGGTCCTTTCGGAGAGCCGTTTGGTTGGGCACTCGCGACGACCAAGGATTTCGTCAACTACAAGGACTTTGGCGAGAGCCTTGAGCGTGGCGGCGACGAGGAAGTCGACCAGTATGTTTATGCCGGCACGGTGTTTAAGGTGGGCGACAAGTACCATGCGCTCTACACTGGTTGCAATCGCGATAAGGTCCGCGCACGCTTGATGAAGCAGGTTCTTCTTCACGCAACGAGTGACGACGCCGTCAAGTGGGAGAAGAACATCGCCGAGACGCTGCTTCCGCCCCAGGAAGGTTACGATGACCGCAACTGGCGCGATCCCTTTGTGCTTTGGGATGAGGAGAACGAAGAGTACATGCTCATCCTCGGCACGCGCGTGGGCGAGGACAAGCGTCTGATGACCGGGCGTCTGGTCAAGTTCACCTCCAAGGACCTGGATACCTGGGAGTTCCAGGGCGACTGGTGGAATCCGGGCCTTTACACCATGTTCGAGATGCCTGATCTCTTTAAGATGGGCGACTGGTGGTATCTGGTGTTCTCCGAGTACAGTGATGGCAACAAGACCCGTTACCGCATGTCTCGCTCCATCAACGGTCCTTGGATCACTCCTGCTGACGATTCATTCGATGGCCGCGCGTACTATGCCGCGCGTACCGCATTTGATGGCGAGCGCCGCGTTCTCTTTGGTTGGGTTCCTACGCGTGACGAGGGTGGCGATCCCAGCTCTTACCTGTGGGGTGGCACCTTTATGCCTCTCGAGATCGTTCAGCGTGCCGACGGAACGCTCGGCACCAAGCTCCCTGACAGCATGCTTGGCGCCTTTGGCGAGGCTAAGGCAGTCGAGGCCTTTGAGCTTTCCTGCGAGTCGGGCAAGGTCGAGCAGGTGCTCGCCGCGGATGCCGGTTCCACCTATATGCTCGATGCCGACATCGAGCTCGCCGGTGACGCTGCCGGCTTCTCGGTGAAGCTTGCCGAGGACGCCGAGTCCGGTCTTGCCTATGAGTCTGTCTCTTATACACATCTGACGCTGCCGACGAACTCTAGGGTGTAG
>CABSNR010000071.1:0-2836 GCA_902479145.1 uncultured Collinsella sp. | reverse complement strand
GCCCTGTGCGCGCTGGGCCTTTCTGTCAACGCACACGGCTCGTCGTACGGCACGTATGTTTCCGCGATTGGTGGTTTGGCCGAGAAACAGTACGCCGGCACGAGCGGGTGGATGTACTCCGTCAACGGCACAACGCCCATGACGGCCTGTAGTAACTACGTTCTCTCAAACGGCGACAACGTAGTCTGGTATTACGTTACAGGCTAGAGGCCTCGACATAGCGCGCCAGACGGGCGGTTCGGACCAACATCCGAGCCGCCCGTTTTTCATGCGAATGGGACTGGATCGCCGGGTCTCTCGGCAAACAAAAAACCGGTTGGAACGGGAATTCCAACCGGTTATACATTCAAGCAAATAGTGAATTGACTACGACCGTGCGCCCTCGAGGAAGAAGCGGCGGCTGAAGTAGTTGTACCAGGTGACGAGGAACGTGGCGATGGCCTTCATGGCCTGGTAGCCGATGCTCAAAAACGTGACGCCCACAAACATGTACAGGTCGTTGAGGCCCAGGCCGATCACCGACAGGATGGTGAAGATCGTGAACTCGCGCTTGCGGCTCATGCCTTCGCGGTGGTCGAACACGTACTTCATGCTGAGCCAGTAGTTGACCACGACGGACGTGATAAACGAAACCGTGGTGCTCATCAAAAAGTCGAGGTGGAACAGCTCGACGAGCGCAATGAGCATGCCCCAGTCGATGCCAAAGGAGATAAGACCCACGACAGCGAACTTGAGGAACTGCTTGGTATGAGGTTGTGCCAGCGCCTTGCGCACGTAATCACATCCAATGCGTTGATGAATCGAGCAGAGGATACTTTAGAGCTTTTACAAGGGAAACGTAAGGTCTTTGCCAAGAACTATATGAACTCGCCAAATTTTCAAGAGCTAATCCGCAAACGTTAAAAATTTGCCCGTAAACGAGCGACATCCACGGACGATACTGCGCTGAGTGCGCGTCGTCCGTGGGCGCCGTAATGCTGCAGGGGTTTCGAGCTATTTTGTCTCGTCGCCCTCCAGGAAGATTTTTCGGGTCACAAAGTTGTAGACCATGACAAGCGCGGTGGCGCAGATCTTGGCGATATTGGCCTCGAGTCCCAGGCCGGCGTTGAGCGCCAGCACGATGCCGTCGTTGAGCACCAAACCGATCACGGACAGCACGACAAAGATGATGAACTCGCGGCGGCGGCTCATGCCTTCCTTGTGCGCAAACACGTACTTCATGCTTGCGAGGTAGTTAAAGATGAGTGAGATGATAAAGCCGCTGGTGTTGGCGATTAGGATGTTGAGGTCCAGACCGTAGTGGAGCAGATTCATAATGCCAAAGTCGATAACCGTGGCAATGACACCGACGACGCCAAATTTCATGATCTGCGCAAGGAGCTTTTGCATGGTACCTGCCTTAAGCTGGCGCCGAAGCGCCGCGGGGATGACAAACTCAGCAAGTTTAGCCAATCCCCGCGGGTGGGGCTAGACGCGCTCCTCGATAGCACCGTTTCTATATGCATCGAGCAGTTGGCGCAGATCCTGGATCTGGCTGCGAATCTTGGCGCCAGTATCGGTGTCGCTCACCATGCGGCGACGGTCTGCTTGGTCAAAACGGTTGGTCTCGCTTTCGATGTCCACGTTGCGCGTGAGTGCCTCGGCAACCGTCGTAAAGGCCCGGTGCGACTTGAGGCGGCAGCCGCGCGAGCTCGAGATGAGCGTATAGCCGGCGATGCCCGTCTTGGGATGGTAAGCGCGGCAGAAGCCGCCATCGATGACCAGTAGCTTGCCCTCGGCGCGGATGGGTTGCTCGCCCTTGGTGGTTTTAACGGGCGTGTGGCCGTTGATGATGTGGCCGGTCGGCGAACATGCCATGGGCGCGACGCCAAACTCGCGCATGATGTCGTCGCAGACCGAGGGCGACTTGGTAAGCGTAAAGTACGGATCCATCGGCTCGACCCAGGTGCTCTTATCGGCGATATAGGCGCGCTCAAAGGTACGCACCAGGCGTCCGCTGGCGGGTGAGTTAAAGCCGATCCACAGGTACCACATCCAATCGAGAGCGTCGCGGTCGCCCACGCGCCAGGCGCGGCGGGCGATGTGGTCGCAAAAATCGAGATAATCGCGGCCAGCGTGCCAGGTGCCCAGGCAGTTCATGCTGCTAAAGGTGCCGTCTTCGTTGAGCGGCACGCAGCCATGGAAGAGCAGGTTGCCGTTGGCGACCTTGTACATCGAGCCGTGGGTGTAGAGGAAATCGATATGGCGATGCAGGTGATCGGCGGTGACAAACTCTGACACGAGCTTGTCGATGATGTGCTGCTCCTGAGACGTGAGCGTGTAGGGGTCCGCCGGATCGACGGTGGGGAAGTCGTTGGTCGTGAGCGGCCACACGCTGCCGTCGGCGAGCGTGACCGTGCCGGTGTCGTGGTCAATCTTGTCGAGCAGCAGGCGGTCTGTCATGTCGAACTCGGGGTGACGCTGGATAATCTGGCCCTCGAGCTTAAAGAGCAGCACGTTGATGGCCTTGATCAGCGGGGTGATGGACTCACCGGCGGTATAGGTGGCATCGGCAAAGGCGACAAGTTCACGCAGCGAGATGCCGTAGTCGTTCTCCAGGATCTCGTAGTTGTCGTAGCGCAGGTTGTTGCGCAGTACCGTGGCGATGCAGGCGGGCTCACCGGCCGCAGCGCCCATCCACAGCAGGTCGTGGTTGCCCCACTGGATGTCGAGTGAATGGTAGGTGAGCAGACGGTCCATAATCTTGGCCGCGCCGCCGCCGCGGTCGAAGATGTCGCCCACCAGGTGCAGGTGGTCGACGGCCAGGCGCTTGATGAGCGAGGCGAGCGACTCGATA
>CABSNR010000070.1:0-2943 GCA_902479145.1 uncultured Collinsella sp. | reverse complement strand
ACGAGATCTAGTACGGTCTCGTGGGCTCGGAGATGTGTATAAGAGACAGCGGTGGGGCCCCACCCATGCCCACGGCATAGGCCCGCCAGAGCTAGAGGGACTTCGTCATTCTTGTCTGGTAACTCTCAAATAAAGCGCAGAAAGTGTGGAAGAGCGCCGAACGATCCTGCTGAACTCGTCGCCAACCGGCGTCAACCAGTGTGGAGATGGTTCAAGCAGGCATCCTGTTCGAAAAATGCCGTATTAATTGATTTCGACCAAAATTCGACCAAGATTGAAAGTCAAAAAAGAAAGCAGCTCAGAGGAACAATACCTCTGAGCTGCTAAAAGTCTTGGTCGCGGGGGCAGGATTTGAACCTACGACCTCCGGGTTATGAGCCCGGCGAGCTACCAGACTGCTCCACCCCGCAATGTCTGGGCGCCTCATGTGCGCAAGAAGGTATATTACGTGGGAGTTCGGTAAACGGCAAGGAAAATCTCGTAGAGCATAATTCCTTCATATTTAAAACCCCTCAGCCCATATCGCCGTGAACGAATCGCAGCCGAGCGCCGTCGACGGCGCGTATACAATGGTGCGCGTCCTTTTATGCCAACACCGGGAGTAGACATGCTGCTCGCTATCGATATGGGAAACACGCAGACGGCCATGGGCCTGTTTGACGGAAACGAGCTGGTGCAGTCGTGGCGCATGCCCACCGACCGCTCCTATACCGCCGACGAGATCCATGTGCGCCTGATGGGCTTCTTTAAGATGTACGGCCTTTCACTCGATGCGGTCGACGCGATCGCCTTTGCCGGCGTGGTGCCGCAGCTCTCGCGCGAGTGGCACGCCGTGGCCGACCGCATTGCCGCGGACGCCATCGTCATCGGACCGCAGACGGCCGCCGTGACCAAGCTGCGCGCGGCGCGTCCCCAGACCGTAGGTGCCGATCGCGTCGCCAACGCCATCGCAGCCGAGACTTTCTACGGCGCGCCGGCGATCGTGGTGGACTTTGGCACCGCAACCAATATCGATGTCATCGACGAGGACGGCTATTACATTGGCGGAGCGATCGCGCCGGGCATCCGCATCTCCATGGACGCGCTTGCCGCCCGAGCCGCCAAGCTCGCCAGCGTGCCGCTCGAGGCGCCCGAGCACGCCATCGGCCGCGACACCGAGGAATGCATCAAGGTCGGCGCCGTGGTGGGCGCTGCCGCCATGGCCGAGGGCCTGGTCGCGCGCATGAAGCGCGAGCTGGGCCGCGACGATGCCACCGTTATCGCCACGGGCGGTCTTGCCGGCATCGTCGCCGATTCGACCGATGCCTTCGACGTGGTCGATGGCCAACTCACCATTAAGGGCATCTGCGAAATCTATCGCCGCATGCAGGAGCTGGGATAGGGCGGGAGCTTAAGTCGAGCACGGGCACGAGCGGCGAACTAGGCAACGCATTGGTCCTATTCCTCAAAATCGAAAATTTTTTAGTTTTGAGGAATAGGACTTTCTGCTACGTCTCACCGCACAGCCACCTCGCCAGGTCCACGATCTGCACCCCATTGCGGTCCGTGGCCTCGTGATGCGTGCGGGCGAGAATCATCTTGGGGTACGCGTCGCCAATGCTCAGCAGTGGTGAAATCTCGCGTTCAAATGTCTTATCCGAGCTGATGTCGTCGCTCACCTGAATGTAGAGCTTCTCGCTTCGCTTGATTGCTACAAAGTCTATTTCCTTTTTATAGAGTACGCCGACGTATACCTCGTATCCGCGGCGCAGCAGCTCGATGGCCACCATGTTCTCGTACACGCGACCCCAGTCCATATCGCGTGTACCGAGCAGTGCGTATTTAAACGCATGGTCCGCCAGATAGTACTTCTCGCCGCTCTTAAGGTATTTTTTGCCGCGAATGTCGTATCGACGAACTTTATAGAAGGCAAACGCATCGCACAGGTACCCCATGTACGTGCCGACGGTCTTGTTCGTAATCTTTAGCCCATCCGCATTTAATGCATCAGTAATGTTGCGTGCCGACGTAATGTTGGAAACGTTGTCCATCATGTAATCGGCAATGCGCAGCAGCGCCGATTCGTTTCTCACGTTATGCCGCTGCACGATATCTCTCACAATGAGCGTCTTAAAGACGTTGGAGAGATATTGATAGCGCTGCTCCTGCAGTGGATAAGGGTAAGAGCCAGACATGCCGCCGGTTCTCGCGTACTCATCGAAGTCGCGGTCGACCTCGCTCTCGTCGCCATAGAGACGATACTCCTCAAACGAGAATGGGAAAACCTCGATCTCGAAGGTGCGCCCCGTAAAGAGCGTTGACAGATCGCTCGACAGCAAAAAGGCGTTCGATCCGGTGATGAAGATGTCGTACTGCTCGGATGCGTGAAGGCTGTTGATCGCACGCTCAAAACCGTCGCACATCTGAACTTCATCGATAAGCAGAAAGTTATGCTTGCCGGCCACTCGATGCTCTTTTACATAGGTGAGCAACGCGTGATACTCGAGCAGGTTCTCGAACTCATCGAGGTTGTAGTTGATATGGATGACATTCGAATTGGACAGATTCGCCTCCACGTAATCGCGGAGGGCCTCGAGCAATTTTGACTTACCGCTACGGCGGATGCCCGTTATGACCTTGATGTCCGGCACGCCAATAAGGCTCGTCAACGTGTCCATATATGACGTTCTATTGATGAGTTTCATTGGGGCCTCCTCGCGGTCTTTTATCGCTATTCCTCAAAAACGAAAATTTTTCAGTTTTGAGGAATAGGCTCTGTAGCGAATATACCTCGCGAAAGGCCGAGCCGCCTTAATCCTATTCCTCAAAAACGAAAATTTTTCAGTTTTGAGGAATAAAGCGCTGGCAACCCATTCCCCAGGCAAGCGAAACCCTCCCCGGTGCAAGCCTGAACTGCACCCCAAAACCTGGACGGCTTAAATAAGAACTACGCCGCAAGGGACT
>CABSNR010000069.1:0-3221 GCA_902479145.1 uncultured Collinsella sp. | reverse complement strand
GAGGCCGAGCGCAAAATGGATTCTAAAAAACACCTTGCCAAATAGGAGCGTCAGGGGTGGTATTTGCTCGATGAATCGGTAGAATCGAATACAGCAAGAAGTTCAAAGCGCACTCGTTTGGGTGCGCTTTTTTGAGGGAGGCAGCATGGCATATCGTCTGGACATCAAGCGCATTCTTTCGCTGAACTTCTTTCACGATCTACCCAAGATCATGCTGGGCTGCGCCCTGGCAGCCATCGCGACGGACCTGTTTTTGATCCCCAACGGCCTTGCCGCCGGCGGCGTTACGGGTCTCGCCACGATTATCCAAGCGGTCGGTGCGTCTCATGGCATCTCTCTGCCTGTTGGTATTCAAACCATTGTGATGAATGCCTTGCTGCTGCTGGTCGTTATGCGCGCAGGCGGTATGTTCTACGTGGTGCAGACCGCGACGGGCTTTGTGCTGCTGGGCTTTTTCACCGACCTGTTCGCTCCGTTTGTGGCGCCGCTGGCGCATTCCGATCTTATGCTACCCGCCATGTGGGGCGGCATTATCACGGGCATCGGCTACGGCATGGTGCTGCGCGCCGGTGCCAACACTGGCGGCTCAGACACCATCGGTCAGATTATCTCGCGCAACACATCGCTACCGGTTGGCTCGACCGTCATGGCGATCGATGTTGCCGTGTGCGCGCTGTCGGCCCCAGTCTTTTCGGTCGAAAACGCGCTGTATGCGGGCCTTTCGATGGTCATTAGCGGCTACGTGATCGATGCCGTGGTCGACGGTGGCAACAGGCGCCGTATGGTGCTCATCATCTCGGACAAGTTTCCCGATATCGCGGCCGACATCATGTATGGCCTGGGTCGCGGCTGCACCAAGTTTAAGGCGACCGGTATGTACTCGGGCGCCGAGAAACCGGTGATCATGGTCATCGTGAGCCGTCGCGAGCTCAATACGCTCAAGACGATCGTGCGCGAGCGCGACCCGCGTGCCATCGTGACCGTGGCCGACGTTACAGAGACCTTCGGCGAGGGCTTCAAGGACATTAACGCGTAGGGCCGACCGCGTTCCATCCAAAAGACGTTCACATTGATAAACCGTTTCATCAGCGGTTCTGCCTGCTAAATTGTTCAAATAATGATAAAAACTCTGGTAAAGCCATCAGTTTCCAGCATAATGAATGACGTACGTGCATTGCGGCTGTGTTGGGATTACCTTCGGTGCCGTGCGCATTTTGTCTAATGAGGATGAAAGGAAGGCACAATGAGCGACGAAGAGCTCAAAAAGGTTGCCAACGAGGTAAGGAAGGGCATCGTCACCGGCGTGCACGCTGCCAAGTCCGGCCATCCGGGCGGTTCGCTCGGCGCTGCCGATATCATGACCTATCTGTATTTTGAGGAAATGAACGTCGACCCGGCCGATCCCCGCAAGGCCGACCGCGATCGTTTTGTGCTCTCCAAGGGCCATTGCGCTCCGGGCCTGTACGCCGTGCTCGCCGAGCGTGGGTTCTTCCCCAAGGAGGATCTCGAGACGCTGCGCCACATCGGCAGTCACCTGCAGGGTCATCCCAACATGAACGACACCCCGGGCGTTGACATGTCCACCGGTTCGCTCGGCCAGGGCATTTCCGCCGCCGTGGGCATGGCGGTTGCCGCCAAGCACTGGGGCGATACTTACCGCACGTACGCCCTGCTGGGCGATGGCGAGAGCGAGGAGGGCCAGGTCTGGGAGGCCGCCATGTTTGCCGGCAACCAGCAGCTCGATAACCTCTGCGTGATCGTCGACCACAACGGCCTGCAGATCGACGGCCCCGTCGAGGAGGTCAACGACCCCATGCCGCTCGCCGACAAGTTCCGCGCCTTTAAGTTCCACGTGGTGGAGCTCGCCGACGGCAACGACTTCGACCAGATCCGCGCCGCCTTTGCCGAGGCTCGCGCCACCAAGGGGCAGCCGACCGCCATTATCGCCGAGACCATGAAGGGCAAGGGCGTTTCCTTTATGGAGAACCAGGTTGGTTGGCACGGCAAGGCCCCCAACGATGAACAGTTTGAGCAGGCCATGGCAGAGCTCACGGCCGCCGGAGAGGAGCTCTAGGATGGCAGACGTCAAGAAAATCGCCACGCGCGTAAGCTACGGCGAGGCCCTCGTCGAGCTCGCCAACGAGCACGATGACTTTGTGGTCCTCGACGCCGACCTGGCCGCCGCCACGCAGACCGGCAAATTTAAGGCCGCTTGCCCCGACCGCTTTTTCGACGTGGGTATCGCCGAGAGCAACCTGATGGGTGTTGCCGCCGGTATCGCGACCACCGGTCGTGTTGCCTTCGCGAGCACCTTTGCCATGTTCGCTGCCGGTCGCGCCTTTGAGCAGGTCCGTAACTCCATCGGCTACCCGCACCTTAACGTTAAGATCGGTGCCACGCACGCCGGTATCTCGGTGGGCGAGGATGGCGCCACGCACCAGTGCTGCGAGGATATCGCCCTTATGCGCGTCATCCCCGGCATGACCGTTATCGTTCCTGCCGACGATGTGGAGGCCCGCGCCGTGACGCGCGCCGCCTACGAGTGCGACGGTCCGGTGTACATGCGCTTTGCCCGTCTGGCCTCGCCGGTTATCAACGACCCCGAGACCTACAAGTTCGAGTTGGGTAAGGGCATTGTCATGCGCGAGGGCGCCGATGTGACCATCATCGCCTGCGGCCTGATGGTCGGCGAGGCTCTCGAGGCCGCCGAGCAGCTCGCTGCCGAGGGTATCGACGCCGAGGTCATCAACATGCACACCATCAAGCCCATCGATGCCGACCTGATCGTCAAGAGCGCCACCAAGACCGGCCACGTCGTGACCGTCGAGGAGCACTCTGTGATCGGTGGCCTGGGCAGCGCCGTTGCCGACGTCCTGTGCGAACAGTGCCCGACGCCGCTCAAGAAGATCGGCGTCAACGACACCTTCGGCGAGTCCGGCCCGGGTGCCGAGCTTCTGCACAAGTACGGTCTGGACGCCGCCAACATCGTGGCGACCACCAAGGAGTTCTTGGCATAAGGCAAGGCGGATCTCAAGGACTGCTTCGCCAGAACTATAAAACTGTTTCGCCAGTACTATGGAAACCCGGCAGGGGCGCTCTCTTGGAGAGCGCCCCTGTTTCAATTGCGGTGAAATAGGGACTGATTAGACCTTTTAACTGGTAAAACGGGACCTCGGACGTTTTTCCGGACCATGCCCCGGCGCTATGCCGCATAGCCCCTC
>CABSNR010000068.1:0-3514 GCA_902479145.1 uncultured Collinsella sp. | reverse complement strand
AGTCCCTTGCGGCGTAGTTCTTATTTAAGCCGTCCAGGTTTTGGGGTGCAGTTCAAGGCAGGGGGCGTAAAGACGGAAATGGCCGTCGGGCGAAACGCCGCCGTTCCCCGATCGAGCGTACTTTTTGAGATCGTCGACTTGCGCCAGGATCACGCGTGCACGACGCGCAAATTCTCTGCCCGCCGGAGACAAAACAGCCTCCCCCGCCGATCGGTCGAGCAAAACAATCTGATACTCAGATTCCATCTTTTTTATTGCCGACGAAACGGCCTGCGGACTCACGTGAACGGCGCGAGCTGCTTTGCGCACGCCGCCATAGTTCGCTACAGCTTGAAGGTATTCGAGTTGAGAAAGCTGCATAGATTACTCCAAAGGCAGCCAAGTCGACGGCCTACGCGCCCTCAGATGAGGTTCTCGCCCAGGTTCTTGCCGCCGAGAACGTGCATGTGGAAGTGCATGACGGTCTGGCCGGCGTTGACGCCCTTATTGGAGATGACGCGGAAACCGTCCTCCAGGCCCTTGGCCTTAGCGACCTCCTGGATGGCGTGAGCCATGGCGCCCATGGTCTCGGCCGGTACGTTGTCGGCGATGTCGCTGTAGTGCTTCTTGGGAATCACGAGCGTGTGGACCGGCGCCTGAGGATTGAGGTCGTCGAACGCGATGACCTGGTCGTCCTCATAGACAACGGTCGAGGGGATCTCGTGGTTGGCGATTTTGCAGAAGATGCAATCACACATGGTTGGTTCCTTTCTCACAGACCAAGGTAATTATATTTGGTCAGGATGGTTAGAACGAGAGGTTGTCGTCGGTGTTGGCGGCTTCGCCGTCGGCGAGCACGTCGTTGCCGTCGACGTCCTTAAGAAGCACCGAGACCTTCTGCTCGGCATCGGACAGGCGGGTGCGCAGGCTCTTGAGGAGCTCGACGCCGCGGGTATAGCTCTCGAGCGACTCCTCGAGCTCCATATCGCCCGACTCCAGGCTGCGGATGATGAGCTCCAGCTCCTGCGAGGCCTGCTTGTACGTAAGCTGCTCGACCGGGGTCTTCTCTGCCATATCTGTTTCCTTTCCTAAAGGTTTATCGCTATGAAACGCGGGTTACTCGACCGTATCGACCGTTGCAGCCACGTTGCCGTCTGCCATACGCACGCGGATGGCATCGCCGGGCTTAAAGCTCTTGACGCTCGTAGCCACACCATCATCGCTGTACGCGATGGAATAGCCGCGGGCAAGTACCTTGAGCGGCGACAGGGCATCGAGCGACGCAGCAGCTCGGCCCAGGTCGGACGCGGGTTTGCTGAGCATCGTACGTCCCTGATGCTCCAGACGGGAACTCGCAAGCGTGAGCGCATGGCGCTTGCCATCGAGTCCCGAGGTGCTTGTAGCCAGACGCTCGGGCAGGCGTTCAAAGCTGGATCGGAACGCCCCGACCGAGCGCGTTATGGCACCGGACAAACGATCGGCCGTCAAGGCAAGCTCTGACTCACAACGCTCGACCATAAATGTCGGATCGTTGAGACACGGGCGGCATGCGGCCGCATCGAGCGCGTCGCCCAAGCGAGCCGTATAGGTATCCCAGGAACGACGGCCACGCTGATCGAGCATCTCCAGGTCGACCTGGGCCGACCCAATCATCGATGCCATCGCGGCACCCAGACGCTGATGGCGCGCCTCGAGCACATCGGCCAACTCCGTCATGGCCGGCGCCACCGATTCGGCCGCCGCCGTGGGCGTGGAGGCGCGGCGGTCGCTCACCATGTCGCAAATCGAGGTATCGGGCTCATGGCCAATGCCGGTCACCACGGGCACAGGGCAAGCCGCCACCGCACGGGCAAGCTCCTCGTCGTTAAAGGTCATGAGGTCCTCGAAGGAACCGCCACCACGCACCAGCAAAATACAGTCGGGCGCTGGCGTAATGGCAGCGGCGCGGCGCAAGCCTTCAATAAGCTCTGCCGGCGCACCCTCGCCCTGGACCTTTGCGCCCACGCAGACGAGCTCGACGAGCGGGTTGCGTCGGCGCAGCGTACGCTTGACGTCGTCGATTACCGCACCGGAAAGCGAGGTGACAACCGCCACGCGTGAGCAGAACACCGGGATGCGGCGTTTGCGCGCTTCGTCCATCAGGCCCTCGCGGCGTAGCTTTTCGGCCAGTTGCGCCACTTGTTGACGCAGCAGACCCTCCCCCGCCAGCGAAAACGAGCGAGCGACAAAGCTCATACGACCCGTGGGCTTATAGAGGTTGAAGCTGCCCTTAAAGCTCACCTGCATGCCGTCACGCAGATCGAAGGTACGCTTGAGATAGGCGCCCTTCCAGATGATGCAGTCGACGGCGGCCGAGTCGTCTTTAATCTGGAAGTAGCAGTGGCCGCTTCGGGCGTTGGGACCACGGAAACCCGTGACCTCGCCCAGGACACTCAGCTGCGGAATGGCATCGAGCGCACCAGCGGCGATCTCCACCGCCTGGCTCACGCTGAGCTCCTTGCGCTCCTGCTCATCCGAACCGTCAAACTCGGCGGAAACGGCATTGCCGGTTAGATTCCAGCCTGCCACGCAGCCTCCTTTCGTCATCGTGCACAAGGGCTTCGGCCCTGCGCAAATTCAAGTCCAACACATAGTACAGCGCCGCGGGGACACGAATCCCCGCGGCGCCCAGCGACCCAATTTGTTATCGGTTGGAGTTTCTGTTGTAGCGAGCCATAAGATAGAGCAGCTGAATAATCGAGGTGAGCGCAGCGGCAACATAGGTAAGCGCGGCGGCCGTCAGCACCTTCTTGGCACCGTTGACCTGCTTGGAACTCATACCCGACTGCTCAATATATGCCACGGCGCGGCGGCTGGCATCAATCTCGACCGGCAGCGTAACCAACTGGAACAACACACTAAACGAGAAGAAGATCAGCGCGAGGGTCGTGAGCCCGGCAATGTTCATAAACAGGCCCAAGAGCAACACGATGGTCCAGGTGTTCTGGGTAAAGTTGACGACCGGCACGAGGGCGGTACGTACTTTCATCATGGCATAGCCGCTTTGACGCTGGGCGGCATGGCCCGCCTCGTGGCAGGCGACGGCAACGCTTGCGACCGAACCGCCCGAACGGTTGGCATCCGACAGATACAGGTTGTTATCCTGCGGGTTGTAATGGTCGGTGAGCTCACCGGCAACACCCTTGATACCCACGGCATTGCAACCGTTGGCGTCAAGCATGCGGCGAGCAACCGTGGCGCCCGTGTCGCCGTCCGAGCGAACCTTGGACCAGGTCTTGTACGTCGAATTGATATAGCTCTGCGCAGCAAGGCCAAGCACCGTGCAGACAAGAACAACCAGCAGGTACAGCGGGTCGATGCCAAAGCCGTATCCATAGTAATAAGGCATGCGAATTCCTCCGAGTCGAGTTACACGTTGGAGGCATTTTACCCATTCGACTGACCAGCAAATCAACATCAATGTTTTGGCAATGTCAGACACTATGACCCAATCCAGGGGCACGGAAACGACAGGAGCCCCCGCTCGTGACCGCGG
>CABSNR010000067.1:0-3714 GCA_902479145.1 uncultured Collinsella sp. | reverse complement strand
GGTGATTATCTGTGGCGGAGGTGCGTTTACGCATATCGCTCCACATGAGCAGGATCCTGTGGCGTTTGCGTTTTTGGATCACGGTTACCAGGCCTTTGTGCTCAACTATGTCACGAGTTCTACGGGTGACGTGAGCTTTCCGCACCCCCAGGCAGATCTTGCCAAGATGGTCGCCACGGTGCGCGCCAACGCCGACGAGTGGCATGTCGATCCTAAGCGCGTGTGCGTCGTGGGCTTTTCTGCTGGCGGCATGATTTGCGCCTCGCTGGCAACACAGTGGAAGACCGGCCCCTTTGCGGCACTTGCCGGGGCGCGTCCGGACGACATTCGTCCCGATGCCGTGGTGCTGGGCTATCCATTGCTCGACTTTGCCTATGTGCGCGACATGCAGACGCGCGATCCGCGCATTGACTTGCGCGTGCCCAAGACGGGCGGCAAGACGGGACGCGATTTGCTCAACGACTACCTGTCGATGGTGACGGGCGGAGAGGCAACTGACGAGCATCTGGCCGACATCTGCCCCACCACGCATGTTTCGCGTCAGATGCCACCGACCTTTGTGTGGGGCGTGTCCGACGACAAGACGGCGCCGATCGCGCAGGTATACCCGTTTGCGCAGCGCATGGCCGAGGAGGGCGTTGCATGCGAGATGCACGTCTTCGACCAGGGTGGTCACGGCCTTTCGCTCGGCAACGCCAACACCGCGGTCGACAACGAGGACAAGCAGGTGGCGGTCCGTCCCTGGATTCGCCTAGCCTTCCGCTTCCTGGAGCGCCATCTGTAAGAGGACGGGCATCCCAGCCCTTCAATAACTTGCGGTGAAATAGCTCCGATCTGGGGCATCAACCAGCCCATCCAGGAACTATTCCACCGCAACTTCGTTTTTGATGCCCCGCCCGGAAACTGCGTCCCAGTTTTGCCTTTCAAGGTGGGACGCAGTTTCCCATAGGGCCTCGACTGGGAAAGCGCGTCCCGTTTCGAGCGGGGATTCTGGGATGCATTTTCCGTAAGAGGCCTGTTAGGGAAACCATATCCCGTTTCGAGCCAGAATTCTGGGATGTAGTTTCCCCGAGAGGCCTCATCGGGAAACTATGGCCCTGAACTCTCCTGCCTGTCCCCATTGCGCCAATCTGCTGATTGAACGTCGTTGTGTGTTCACGCTATCATGTAAGCTTAAAATTGGTTAGCCATGGCAAACGGTTAGCCATGGTGAACATAAATACAACGCCCTGTGGGCGCCGGGGGAGGAACACGGACGTGAAGCTCGATACGCTCGAGATTGGAAAGGACGCCGTTGTCGCATCGGTGGCATCGGACGACCAGGCACTCCGACAACATATTTTGGACATGGGCCTAACACCGGGCACCGAAGTCACCATGATGAAGTACGCCCCCATGGGCGACCCGCTCGAGATTCGCCTGCGTGGCTACGAGTTGACGCTGCGCAAGGACGATGCCGCACGGATTGAGCTCGTGGGTGTTCACGACACAGATACGGGTCCGCGCGCTAACGCCGCAATCGGCACGACGGAGCACCCGGCACTCGGCGAGGGGACGTATTCGCCCCGTGCGGCAAAAACGGCCGTGCCCGAGGGCGCGCCGCTTCATTTTGCCCTCGCCGGCAACCAAAACTGCGGTAAGACCACGCTGTTTAACCAGCTGACGGGCTCCAACCAGCATGTCGGTAATTTTCCCGGCGTGACGGTCGACCGCAAGGATGGCACTATCCGCAACCACCCCGAGGCGGGCGTCACTGATCTGCCTGGCATCTATTCGCTGTCGCCGTACACGGGCGAAGAGATCGTTAGCCGTCAATTCATCCTTGACGAAAACCCCGACGCCATCATCGATATCATCGACGCCACCAACATCGAGCGTAACCTGTACCTGACGCTGCAGCTTATGGAGCTCGATCGCCCCATGGTCATCGCGCTCAACATGATGGACGAGGTGACGACCAACGGCGGCGCCATTGACGTCAACCTGCTCGAGAGTCTGTTGGGCGTGCCGGTCGTCCCCATTAGCGCCGCGCGCAACGAGGGTATCGGCGAGCTGGTGGACCATGCCCTGCATGTGGCGCGTTTCCGCGAGCGTCCCGGCCGCCTGGACTTTTGCGCGCCCGACGGTCCGGACGGCGGTGCGCTGCATCGCTGCATCCACGGTATTGCTAACCTGATCGAGGACCATGCCGTGACGGCGCACATCCCGGTGCGCTTTGCGGCGACCAAGCTGGTCGAGGGCGATGAGCTGGTAACCGAGGCGCTTCACCTGGATCGCAATGAGCTCGACGCTATCGAGCACATCATTACCCAGATGGAGGGCGAGGCCGGCACCGACCGCCTATCTGCGCTGGCCGATATGCGTTTTAGCTTTATCGGCGACGTGTGCGGGCGTTGCGTCGTCAAGCCGCACGAGAGCCGCGAGCACGTGCGCTCCGTCAAGATTGACCGCATCCTGACAGGTCGTTACACAGCCATTCCGGCGTTTCTGGTGATCATGGGCCTCGTCTTTTGGCTGACGTTTGGCGTGATCGGCGCGGCGTTGCAGGGACTCATGGAGGACGGTATCGCTGCCATCATCGCCTCGGCCGATGCGGGCCTCAAGGCGTTCGGTACCAACGACGTGGTGCGCTCGCTGGCTGTCGACGGCGTGCTTACGGGCGTAGGCAGTGTGTTTACCTTCCTGCCGATTATCGTCGTGCTCTTTTTGTTCCTCTCCATTCTGGAGGACTCGGGCTACATGGCGCGCGTCGCCTTTGTCATGGATAAGGTGTTGCGTCGCTTTGGCCTGTCGGGCCGCAGCTTTGTGCCCATGCTCGTCGGTTTTGGCTGCACCGTGCCGGCTATCATGTCGACCCGTACGCTCCCATCCGAGCACGACCGCAAGATGACGGTCATGCTCACGCCGTTCATGAGCTGCTCGGCCAAGTTGCCGGTCTATGGCCTGCTGTGCGGGGCGTTTTTCCCGCAGGCGACGGTCCCCGCCATGGTCTCGCTCTATCTGATTGGCATTGCGGTCGGTTGCATCGCGGCCTTGGTGCTCAACCGCACGGCATTTAAGGGCGACCCGGTGCCGTTTATCATGGAGCTGCCCAATTACCGCCTGCCGAGCGTCAAGACGACAGTGATGCTGGCATGGGATAAGGCCAAAGACTTTATTACCAAGGCCTTTACCATTATCTTTGCCGCGACCGTGGTCATCTGGTTCCTGCAGACGTTCGACATCCGCTTTAATGTGGTCGCCGATCAGTCGCAAAGCCTGCTTGCGGGCCTCGGCAGCATCATCGCGCCGGCGCTGGCGCCGCTTGGGTTTGGCGACTGGCGTGCATCCACGGCGCTCGTCACCGGACTTATCGCCAAGGAGAGTGTCATCTCGACCCTCACGGTGCTTTTGGGCGCGACCTCGCCCGCGGCACTGTCGACCATGTTTTCGCCGTTTACCGCTTACGTGTTCCTGGTCTTTACGTTGCTGTACCCGCCGTGCGTGGCGGCCATCGGCGCCGTCAAGAGCGAACTGGGCGCGCGCTACGCCGTTGCCGTGTTCGCGTTTCAAGTGACGGTCGCCTGGATCGTGGCGTTCTTGGTCCACAGCGTTGGCATGTTGGTCGACTTGTAAACAAAGGTTTCGCGAGTGAGGCCTTTCTGTACAGAGCGCAAGCTCGGGCTATACTCCTCTGTCAAACAGTTCGTTTGGCGGAGGAGTTTTTGTTATGGC
>CABSNR010000066.1:0-3768 GCA_902479145.1 uncultured Collinsella sp. | reverse complement strand
GACCCTACACAGCACGTGATGCACACCGAGCGCTACCACGTGTCGCAGGAGGTTGTCGACGCTGTGCATAAGGCGAAGGCCGAGGGCCATCGTGTGATCGCCGTCGGCACTACCGCAGTGCGCTCGCTCGAGAGCGCGTTTGACGCGGACGCGCCGGTGTCCGATCCGGCTGTGACGGCGCGCTATTTTGAGGGCCGCGAGGACGGGGCCGACACGCTCGGCCGCGGTGACATCGTGGTGCGCGAGAATGCGACGACGCAGCTCTACCTCATGCCCGGCTCGACCTATCACGTGGTCGACGCGCTGATCACGAACTTCCACGTGCCGCGCTCCACGCTCATGATGCTCGTGAGCGCACTTGCCACCCGCGACCAGATCATGGATGCCTACGCCGCCGCCATCGAGGAGCGCTACCGCTTCTTCAGCTTTGGCGACGCCATGCTCATTTGTTAGTTACGCGGTTCTACGAACCGCGTAACTGCTCGACGCTGCAAACGCCCCTAAGCGGCAATCTGACGTTCAATCGTCGGGCATGACCAGAAGGTCAATGCCCTCCTCTTTCACGTCACCTTGCTCTCTTAGGGGCGTTTTCGCTGACTTCGCCAAAACATCGGCGTCGCCGTTGTTGGCACTTGGGGACGTTCCTTTTGTGCCGGCACCTGGGGACACTCCTTATGTCAAGAGATCGGTGCAAGAGGGATAGATTGCCTTGCATCAATCTAATAAGTTGCGGTGAGATAGTTCTTGAATTGGCTTTTTGAGGGCTAAACAGGAACTATCTCACCGCAACTGCGTTGAGCGTTTTTTTGGCAGCCGGTTTACTTGCTTGCGAACAGCCAGACTAGGATGATCACCAGGATTGCGGCGATGATGCAGACGATGGCGCCGGTGAATTTGATGCGTGAGTCGCGGGTACGCTCGCGCACCGCGTCCTCGGTGGCCTCGAGCCGGGCGACTTCTCGCTCGGTCTCGGCGTGTTCGGCTTTGTCTCGGGCCAAGGATCCTGCAAGCGACTCAGTGATCTCTGGGTGGTCGTGTACTTCGGTCGCCTGTTCGATAATCGACTGCGCATGCGCGGCATCTGCTTGGGCGTTGGCTATGCTCTGCTCTTGGTCGCGGCGTGCCTTGTCCTCGGCAGCGATCTTCTCGCGCAGTTCGCGCTGGCGCGTTGCAGCGGTGGTTTTTGCGGTCTGCAGCTCGTCGCGCGCGGCATCGGCCTCTGCCGTCACGGCCTGATGGGCTCGCTTGGCGTCGGCGATGGGGGCCTGCGCCTGTTCGACGGCCTGCTCGGCTGCGGCAAGCGAGTGCTCAAGGTCGGCGGTGATGCGCGGGACATCTTCTTCGGCTTTTCGCAGGGCATCTGCCGTGTCGGAGATCTGCATCGAGAGCTCGCTGGTGCGCACCGTATAGTTGGCGGGATTTGCCGAGGGATTGCGTTGCAGCTCGGCATACTCATGGCGCAGCGTCTCGAGCTGGGCGCGCGTGGCGTCGACGGTTTGTTGTGCGGCCGCAATGCCGGCGTCTCGCTCGGCCTTCACCTTGTCGCGGATGCGCTTGGAATCCTCAAGACGTCGAACGAGGCGGTTGCCGGTCTCGCGAGAGCTCGCCTCGCGGGCCTCCACGGCGTCGAGCGCGGCCTTCAGGCGGAGCTCAGTCGCGTCATCCTCTGTCTTCATTTGTTCGAGCTGACCCTTGAGCTCTGCTACTTTGGAAGCATGGACATCGCGATCGATTTCGGCTGCCGCAGCGGTCTTTTGCGCCGTGGCAATTGCCTGGCGCTGTTCGGCGACAATCTGGTCGTACCGCCCCGCGATATCCTGCCGCGTCTCGAGCTCCTCGGCCTGATCGGAAATGCGCTGCTCCAACTCTGCCAGGTGGTCGCGGGCATCGGCGAGTGCCTTTTTCGCGGCGTTCATCTCGCGCATGGCCGAGGCTCCCTGTGCGATAAAGGCGCCCACGGCGTTCGCAGTGTTCGAGACAGCATTTCCCAGGTCGCGGCTTGCGGCGGGGGCGTGCGGGGCGATCGGGCGACCGGTGTCGGTGGCGTCCACATCGGTAGTTTGCGGCGCGGCGATATTGCCGGTGCCGCCTTCGATCACAGAAAAGCCCGCTGCATGCGGGTCGACGGCATCCGCGCCAATCGTGGGATGTTCGAGCTGCAGAAACGAGGGCATAGTGCTGCCCTGATCGGCAACGGGGGTCTCGCCGGGCACAAAGGTCGAGGCGGCCTCGGCGGCCTCTTCTTCCTCGGCGTCAACGTCGGCATCGGCGACAGCATCCTTCATCGCTTTGACAGCATCCATCATGGAATCCATGACGGCATCGAGCTCCTCTTCCGAAGATACCTCGATGGGGCCTGCTGCTTGCGGGGCGGCGTCCTTTTCGGGGGCGTCGTCCTGAGCGGCCGAATCGTCGTTTTGCTCGTCGGCATCTTTGTCCGCGGGGATTTCCGTCGCTGCGCCGTTATCCAGAGCGGCGTCGTCGACGTCTGTATCATTGCAGGTCGCAGCGTCAGTATCTGCGGCGACGTCTGCTGAATCATCAATATGCTGTTGAGTCTGGGGGTCCAGCTCGTCTGTCATAGGCATGTGCTCCTCATCGTTGTTTGTCACCCTATGATAAAGTCTCGCGCCGACATCCCGCGCCCCGCAGCAAAGTTTCAAAACGTGTTCGATGGCTCGTTTGGGTGACAAAAAATTCGGCCTCTTTGTCCAGTTCGTGCTTGACATTCCCTTCGCCGAAAGACGTTGCACCGTTCGCCTGCCATGGGCTGTATTTTTCACTTGAACCCGCTAAAGTTGCATTTCAGCTTTTGGCGCGTGAAGTTGGATGCGCGCAGTCGACGGGCGGGCCCGTCGCGATTTGAAAGGACTTCGTATGGGACTTTTCACTGGTAAGACCGTAATCGTTACCGGCGGCGGCAAGGCCACGCTCAAGGACGGCTCCGCTGGCTCCATCGGCTACGGCATCGATATCGCTTTTGCCAAGGAGGGCGCAAACCTCGTCATCACCGGCCGCAACGTCGCCAAGCTCGAGGCCGCCAAGGAGTCTCTCGAGGCCGAGTACGGCGTCAAGGTTCTGCCTGTTCAGGCCGATGTCTCGGCTGGTCAGGACAACGAGGCCGTCGTCCAGAACGTTATCGACAAGGCCATTGAGGAGTTCGGTCGCATCGATGCCGTCGTCAACAATGCTCAGGCCAGTGCCTCGGGCGTGACCATTGCCGATCACACCATGGACCAGTTTAACCTGGCCATTTATTCCGGTCTGTATGCCACCTATCTGTACATGCAGAAGGCCTATCCGCACCTGAAGGAGACCAAGGGCTCCGTGGTTAACTTTGCTTCGGGCGCCGGCCTGTTTGGCAACTACGGCCAGTGCAGCTATGCCGCTGCCAAGGAGGGCATCCGCGGTCTGACTCGCGTCGCCGCCAACGAGTGGGGCAAGGACGGCATCAACGTCAACATCGTGTGCCCGCTTGCTTGGACCGCCGCGCTCGAGAACTTCCAGGATGCCTATCCCGAGGCGTTCAAGGCCAACGTTCACATGCCGCCGGCGGGCCATTACGGCGATGTCGAGAAGGAAATCGGCCGCGTGGTCGTTCAGCTCTGCGGCCCCGACTTTAAGTATATGAACGGCGAGACTGTCACCCTCGAGGGTGGTATGGGCCAGCGTCCTTAGGGGTTACGCGGTTTTACCAAACCGCGTAACTAGTTGACGCTGCAAACCCGCCAGAGCGGCAATCTGCCTTTCAACTTCGGCGGCATGACC
>CABSNR010000065.1:0-3998 GCA_902479145.1 uncultured Collinsella sp. | reverse complement strand
TCAGCATGCTTGCCCGTAAACTCGTTATAGGTATCAATAAGCGCCTTCACGGCCGGATCGTCGGCAGACACCGAGAACGGCACCTTAGCGCGACCCAGCTGGCACGTCACGCCAAAACGGCCCACGAGCGGGTCGAGCTGCTCGCGGATGGTATCGGCACTCGTGCTGTCGGGGAAGCGCACGTCGATGACCTGCTCAATATGGCCATCCGCCACGCGAATGACGCCAGCGTTGCAGGTAAGCGGGCCAAACGCCGGACTCGTCGCATCGATACCCAGGCCGCGGCCATAGGCATCCGCATGCACAAAGGCCAGGAACTTGACGAACTCGTGCTCGGCAGGCGTCAGCAGGCGCTCATCGCGTGCACCAAACGCGTCCTCGGCCTCGCGCAGATACGACACGATCAGGCCGACGGCGTTGATGGTGCCCTCAGGCATCGAAGCGTGGCCGCCAATACCGTGGGCGAAAATCTGCGCATGCCCGTTATCAAGCGCCGTGATCTCCAGGCGGTCGACGTTCTCAACGGGCGCCGGCAGCTCATCGGCGGCAATTGCAAGCTCGCAGATGGACTGCGACGGAATGGCATTGCTCGCCTCGGAGCCGCTCCACGACACGATGCGCCCGCCGTCGATCTTGGGGCTCACGAACGTCGCCCCAAACTGGCCCTTCTCGGCATTGCAGACCGGGAACTCGGCATCGGGCGTAAACAGAAAGTCAGGATTCGCGTAGTTCTCCAGATAATGGTGAACGTCGGACATGCCCACTTCCTCATCGCAGCCCAGCAGCGCGCGGAAGGTGTAGCGCGGAACGATGCCGTGCTTGAGCAGGTAGGCGCCGGCGTAGAGCGACAGCACGGCCGGACCCTTGTCGTCGATCACGCCGCGGCCGAGCAGCCAGCCCTCGCGACGCTCCATCGCAAACGGGTCGGTGTTCCAGCCGGGGCCAGCGGGTACCACGTCAACATGGCAGATAGTCGCGAGCTGTTTGTCGCCGCGGCCCGGGATATCGGCGATTCCCACATAGCCCTCGTCGTCGCTCGTCTGATAGCCGAGCTTTTGCGCAATGCCGAGCGCGCAATCGAGCGCATCACGGACCGGGCGGCCAAACGGCGCACCGAGCTCCGCATTGGCAGCAACGGCCACGGACGGATAGCTCACCAGCTGTTCGATATCGGCAACGACATCTTCCCAGACCTCGTCGACATACTCGGTAACGCTCTGCTCCACCTGATTCATGGACGACCTCCTTACCAATGAGCGACGGATACGCCCGCCCCTCACATTACGTCTATTAGATAGCGAAAAGTTTAGCAAGCTCGGCCACCGAGTGCACCACCGCATCGGCGCCCGCTGCCTCGTGCTCCCCCGGCGCCGCCGCACCCGAATAAATGCCGATGCACGGCACGCTCATCGCGTGCGCGCCTTCCACGTCGTTAAAGCGATCGCCGATCATCACGGCATCGCCCGCCGTCGCGCCGAGCGCCGCCAGGGCATCGCGAACCGAATCGGCCTTGGTCTCGCGCCCCTGCGACGGATTCATGCCGACCACCGCCTCAAACTGAGAAAGCCCCAGCTCATGCACCATGTCAATGCACTTTGCTTCCATGCGAGACGTCGCGACCGCCATGCGATGCCCCTGCGCGGCAAGGCCATCGAGCAGCTCGGGGATTCCGTCGAACACGGGATACTCTTCAGGTCCCAGCTCATCAAAAAAGGCACGGTACTCGTCAGCCACCACAAGCGACTCCTCGCGGGAGAAGCCATAAAAGTCGTGAAAGCTCTTCCACAGGGGCGGCCCGATCATGCGGCGCAGGTCACCCATCTGCGCCTCCGAAAACCCGCGCGCGGCCAACGTCTTGCGCGTCGAGGTCATCACCGCCCGGCCCGTATCGGCCACCGTGCCGTCAAAATCGAACAGCACAACCGGCCGCTCGCATAGCTGTAATGCCGCCATCGGCATCCCTCTTCCCCAGTTGATGATTTCCACACCGTCACTTCAAAATGTTGACTATTCAACAATTGAACCTAGCAATGTAGAGCAACTCCACTATACTTGTCGCACTTTGCTCTAAGAAGGCGGCGCGCAAGCGCCCCAACGAAAGGTGCAATTATGTCTTTTGCCATCATAACCGACTCCACGTCGGACATCTCCCCCGCCCGCGCTCAAGAGCTCGGCATTTACGTGATTCCGCTGCATGTGATTATCGAGGGCGAGGACCTGCTCGACCAGGTGCAGATTACCGCCGAGGAATACGTCGCGCGCATGGCCGGCTCCGAGCAACTGCCGCACACCTCGCAGCCGAGCGCCGGCGAGTTCAAGGCACTCTTTGACCGCGTGCGTGCTGACGGCCACGATAGCGCGATCTTTATCTCGCTGTGCAGCGAATGGTCCGCCTGCTATTCCAACGCATGCCTGGTCGCCGAGACCCACGAGCTCGACGTGCGCTGCATCGACTCGCGCACCGGCTCGGGCGCCGAGGGCCTGCTGGTGGAGTACGCGCTCGCCATGCGCGAGGACGGCCGCAGCCTAGACGAGACCGAGGCGCGGATCCGCGCGACGCTGCCCGACGCCCATCTGCTACTGATTCCGCGCACGCTCGAGAACCTGGTCAAGAACGGCCGCGCGCCCAAGCTCGCCGGCCAGCTCACGCAGATGCTCAACATTCGCCTGGCCGTTTCGCCGGAGTGGAAATCGGGCGAGATCAAGGCAATCAAAAAGGGCCGCGGCGCCAAGCGCATCGTTGCCAACACCATGGCAGATTGCCTCGCGTTTTTGGACGAGCACCCGGGCTCAAGCGTGCGCGTGCTCACGACCGGCGCCGCCGAGGAGCAGGAACTTGCCAACGAGGCGCTCGCGGGCCAGGACTACGTAGACGCCGGCACCGGCCCCATCGGCTGCACCATCGCCACCCACGTAGGCGTCGACGCCATCGCCATCGGCTACTGTCCCCGCTACCAGCCCATCCACTAGGGGTACCTTTACCACTTGCGGTGGAATAGGGACTGTTTTTGGCCAAAAACCCGACAATCAGTCCGTATTCCACCGCAACTTAGAAGCGGACAATCAGCCCTGCGGGCCCTGGAACAGTTCCTCATGCGAACCCATTCTGACCAGTCGGATCACAGGATTAGTCTTATGCGGCAAGTACAGAACGACCACATCGACCAAGCCATCGGATAGATGGAAATCGATGTGGCCGTTGTAATTGCCGCCCGGGTTTGAAAGCTCGTGGGCACCATATTCCGCGGGAAGCGAGCCGTGGGCCGCAAGCTCTGCAACTGCCGCCTTAAACTCGGTTTTTAGCTGCGGATGGATGCGCATCGTCCGTTTGTAATCCGCCTTAAACTGAGCCTCGACTTTAATCTCAAACATCGCTAGTCCTCATCGAGGAATGATATAAGCTCATCAGCGTTATTGAATGACGGGCTGTCGTCTGGCAGAATCCCCAACTCATGAGCCTCGGCAATCACCATGGCGCGTCTCGTCGCCTCGTTGGGCACCTCCGCCCTTCCTACGATCTCAAAAGGAATCTTTCGTTGATTTACCAGCTGCCGAACAGCAAGGTTGAGATACGAATTGAGACTCAGACCAACCGTATCCAAGAACTCAGTCGCCTGTTCCTTGAGCCCCTCTTCGATGCGAACCGTCGTGGGCTTAACCGTTGCGGTAGACATATGCGACCTCCTCGCCTCGTCTTTTGCATCAGTATACCCAGTTTAGATGGCAGACTGACGTTAAATAGCATCAGTCTGCCGTTCACATTGCTATAACAACAGGCACGCTCGCCTTACATCAGCCCGCTCAGGGCGATGTCGACGGCCTCGTTGAGGTCGTCGGTGATGTGGACGAGGTCTGGATCGAGCGGGCTAATCATGCCGGCATCCATCACCGGGCCGTTGAGATCGCGTCGGAAATGTTGGTGTAAGCGCGCCGACGGCTGACTGCCAAACGCAAGCGGCCCCTGTCCTAGAATCTGGAATTGCTACATAACACAGGTT
>CABSNR010000064.1:0-4813 GCA_902479145.1 uncultured Collinsella sp. | reverse complement strand
GAGGGGCTATGCGGCATAGCGCCGGGGCATGGTCCGGAAAAACGTCCGAGGTCCCCCGTTTCCCGGAGGGGGCCCAGCGGGAAACGGCATCCCATTTTGGGCCCGAAAAGTGGGATACGGTTTCCGGCCGGCATGAATAAAGCCTCCGCAGCCCGTGTGGCTGCGGAGGCTTTATTCGTTGCGGCGCATTGTGTTTGGGTCGTTGAGATGAGTCGATTTGCCCCGAAAGAGGAGGGCATTGACCTTAGGGTCATGCCCGACGAATGAGCGGCAAATCGGCCATCTCGGCGGGCCGAACTACTCCAGCTCAAACGCTCCGGTATAGAGCTGGTAGTAATACCCGCGCTTGGCGATCAGCTCGTCGTGGTTGCCACGCTCGATAATGCGGCCGTGGTCCAGGCAGATGATCGCGTCGGAGTTGCGCACGGTGGAGAGGCGGTGCGCGATGACAAACGTTGTGCGACCTTCCATGAGCTTGTCCATGCCGGCTTGCACGATGGCCTCGGTGCGGGTGTCAATGCTCGACGTGGCCTCGTCCAGGATCATTGCCGGCGGATCGGCGACGGCGGCGCGTGCGATCGAGATCAGCTGGCGCTGGCCCTGCGACAGCTGGGCGCCGTTGCCGGTGAGCATCGTGTCGTAGCCGTCGGGCAGTCGGGTGATAAAGTCGTCGGCGCCCGCGAGCTTGGCTGCCGCGATGCACTCCTCGTCGGTGGCGTCCAGGTTGCCGTAGCGGATGTTATCCATCACGGTGCCGGTGAACAGGTTCACGTCCTGCAGTACCACGCCCAGCGAGCGGCGCAGATCGGCCTTGCGGATCTTGTTGACGTTGATGCCGTCGTAGCGAATCTTGCCGTCGGCGATGTCATAGAAGCGGTTGATGAGGTTGGTGATGGTCGTCTTACCGGCACCGGTGGCGCCGACAAACGCGACCTTCTGGCCCGGCTTGGCAAACACGGACACGCCGTGCAGCACCTCGTGGTCGGGCGTGTAGCCAAAGTCGACGTTGTCCATGACCAGGTCGCCGCGCAGCGGTACGTACTCGATCTCGCCGGTTGCGCGGTGCGGATGTTTCCACGCCCACATGCCGGTGTGGTGGTCGGCCTCCTCGAGCTGCCAGGTATCGGGGTTCACCTGCGCGTTGACGAGCGTCACGTAGCCTTCGTCGGCTTCGGGCTTCTCGTCGATGAGTTCAAAGATGCGGTCGGCGCCGGCGAGGCCCATGACCACGGCGTTGATCTGCTGCGAGATTTGGCCGATCTGCCCGCAGAACTGCTTGGTCATGTTGAGGAACGGCACTACGACGGCGATGGACAGCGCCATGCCCGAGATGCTCAGGTTGGGCACGCCCAGCGCTAGGAAAATGCCGCCGGCCAGTGCGACCAGCACGTAGAGCAGGTTGCCCAGGTTCATAAGGATGGGCATGAGGATGTTGGCGTACATGTTGGCCTTCTGCGAGACCTCGAAGAGCTTTTCGTTGCGCTCGTCAAAATCGGCTTCGGCGGCAGACTCGTGGCAGAATGCCTTGACGACCTTCTGGCCGTTCATGACTTCCTCGATATGACCCTCGACAACGCCGAGCTCGGTCTGCTGCGCAATAAAGAAGCGCGCGGAGTTGGAGCCGAGCAGCTTGGTCATAAAGGTCATAAAGGCGACGCCGGCAATAATGACCAAGCACATCCACACGCTGTAGTACAGCATGATAAAGAACACCGTGACGATGACGATGACCGTCATGAGCAGGTTGGGCAGCGACTGGCTGATCATCTGGCGCAGCGTGTCGATGTCATTGGTGTAGTGGCTCATGATGTCACCGCGCTGGTGCGTGTCGAAGTAGCGGATCGGCAGGTCCTGCATGCGGTTGAACATCTTCTCGCGCAACTTCTCCAGCGAGCCCTGCGTGACGATGGCCATGGCGCGGTTCCAGAAGAGCGAGGACAGGATGCCGATGCCGTAGATGCAGGCGAGGGTGGTCACGAGCTGTGCGATCTTGGGCTGCGCGGCTCCCCAATCGCCCGACTGCCACGATTCGCTAATAATCTGCAGGGCGCTCTGAAGGAAGGTCGCGCCGATGGAGTTGATGATGGCGCAGAGCACCACGCCGGCGACGACGAGGGGCAAAAGCACGGGGTAAAAGCCAAAGAGCGTCTTGATGAGGCGCGACATGGTGCCGCCCTTGCGGTTGAGCGCGCGCTCGGCGGTCGTTGCCTTACTCATGTGCCTCGCCTCCTTCCTGGGTCTGAGCTTGCGTTACGGATGCCTCGGTGTCGGCCTCGACGGCCTCTTCGCCCTCGGCAGACATCTTGTTCTGCGAGGTAAAGGTCTCGCGGTAGATCTCGCTCGTCTTGAGCAGCTCGTCGTGGTTACCGATCTGCGCGATGCGGCCGCCCTCCATGACGATGATGCGGTCTGCGTCCTGCACGGAGCTAATGCGCTGGGCGATGATGAGCTTGGTCGTGTTGGGCAGATAGCTTGCCAGCCCTGCGCGAATCTTGGCGTCGGTCTTGGTGTCGACGGCGCTCGTGGAGTCGTCCAGGATCAAGATCTTGGGGCGACGCAGCAGGGCACGCGCAATGCACAGGCGCTGCTTCTGACCGCCGGAAACATTGGAGCCGCCCTGTTCGATCCAGGTGTCATAGCCCTTGGGGAAGCCGTCGACAAACTCGTCGGCGCAGGCCAGATGCGCGGCCTCGCGGACCTCTTCGTCGGTGGCGTTCGGGTCGCCCCAACGCAGGTTCTCGGCAATCGTGCCGCTAAACAGCACGTTTTTCTGCAGCACCATGGCCACCTGGTGGCGCAGGGCGTCCAAGTCGTAGTCGCGTACATCCACGCCGCCCACGCGCACGGTACCCTCGGTGGCGTCGTACAGGCGGGCGATGAGGTTTACGAGCGTGGACTTGGCCGAGCCGGTGCCGCCGATGATGCCGATGGTCTCGCCGCTCTTAATGTGCAGGTCGATATCGTCGAGCGCCTGGCGCTTCGCATGCGCGGAATACTTAAAGCTCACGTGGTCAAAGTCGATGGAGCCATCGGCGACCTCGAGCACGGGCTCGGCGGGATCGGCGATCGTGGGCTCGGCGGCCAGCACCTCGGTGATGCGGTGCGCCGATTCGTCGGCCATGGTCACCATGACAAAGATCATCGATAGCTGCATCAGGCTCATGAGGATTTGGAAGCCATAGGTAAAGATCGAGGAGAGCTGGCCCACGTCGAACAGCGTGCCCTGGCTCGTGATGATGAGCTTGGAGCCCAGGTAGATGATGACGACAAACGCGCCGTTGACGCAGATGTTCATCATGGGGTTGTTAAAGGCAAGCAGCTTCTCGGCGCGGGTGAAGTCCATCTGGACGTCGCGTGCGGCGGTCGCGAACTTCTCCTTCTCAAAGTCTTCGCGCACGTAGCTCTTGACCACGCGCATGCCGGTGACGTTTTCCTCGACGGACTCGTTAAGGGCGTCGTACTTGTGGAACACGCGCGAGAAGATGGGACGCACCTTAAAGATGATAAAGAACAGCCCAAAGCCCAGCAGCGGAATGATGACCAGGTAGACCATGGCGACGCTGCCGCCCATGATAAATGCCATGGTAAAGGCGAAGATCAATACCAGCGGCGCGCGCACGGCGATACGGATGATCATCATAAAGGCCTGCTGCACGTTGTTGATATCGGTGGTCAGGCGCGTGACGAGCGAGGAGCTCGAGAACTCATCGATGTTGGCAAAGCTGAACGTCTGGATCTTGTAGAACAGGTCGTGACGCAGGTTCTTAGCGAAGCCGCAACTCGCATGGCTGCAGGTGACGCCGGCAGCGGCGCCAAAAGCAAGCGACGTCAGCGCGATGAGCACCAAAAAGCCCGCGGTGGGAAGCATCTCGGCTACGGTGGTGCCATCTTTGATGGCGTCGATCAGGTTGGCGGTGATAAATGGAATCAGCATCTCGCAGAGCACCTCGCCAAGCACGAGCAACGGCGTGGCAACGGTGACTTTTATATAGTCGCGGATGCTGCCCATGAGGGTTTTAATCATCCAGTTCCTCCCAGGTTACACGGATTTTCTCGAGCATTTCGGCGAGCTGCTCGCGCTCGTCGTGGGTGAGGGCACCAAAGGCCTGCTCTCTAAAGCGAATGCGGGCTGCCTGGTCGATGCGGGCGTTTTCCCGGCCGGTTTCGGTCAGGCGAATGGTGAGCTGCCGTCGATCCTTGGGGTTACGGCTGCGCTCGATGAGGCCGTTGAGCTCGAGTTTGGACAGGATCTCGGAAAGCGACCCCGGCTTGAGGTCAAAGTGCATGCCGAGTTCCTGCTGCGACATCTCGCCGCCGGGTTGCTTGGCCAGCAGGCAGATGATGGGCGCCTTGCCGGACACGCCTCCGCCATGAAAATGCATGTAATGGCCGCAAAAGCCCAGGCCATTGAGGATGCGCTTGGCAAGCTTGTCTTCTGAGCTAACCGCTTCGGGTGCATCCGCCGGCTGTGACGGGTCGCCGCCGGGCTCGTGCGAACAAAGGTTAAGAGGTTCATCGCACATGAATTAGTGTTGCTCCTTTCTTTAGTTAGGTAGTGGAATTGTTTTGTGCCTAACCAATCTAGGAGCATGAGAAATGAATGTCAAGGTACCAAACTAGTGGTTACGCGGTTTTACCAAACCGCGTAACGGCTCGACGCTGCAAACCCGCCAGAGCGGCAATCTGCCTTTCAACTTCGGCGGCATGACCAGAAGGTCAATGCCGCCTCGTTTCAAGGCACCTTGCTCACTCTGGCGGGTTTTCGCTCATATGACCCAATCCGCTGTCAAGAGCCACAATGGCCCCGCCGACC
>CABSNR010000063.1:0-4979 GCA_902479145.1 uncultured Collinsella sp. | reverse complement strand
GGGTGTGGGCCATGGCGATACGCGTGCCGAGGCCGACAAGCTGTGGGGCAAGCTCCGCGGGCTGCGTATCAACGAGGACGAGAACGGCAAGACCAACTTGGCGCTTGCCGATGTCGACGGCGAGGTGCTCGTGGTGTCGCAGTTCACGCTGTTCGCCGACTGCCGCCACGGTCGCCGTCCGTCGTTTACGGATGCCGGCGCACCCGATGTTGCCAACGAGCTCTACGAGTACTTTCTGACGCTCGTTCGTCAAGATGTCGAACACGTGGCGCACGGCATTTTTGGCGCCGATATGAAAGTCGACTTGGTCAACGACGGCCCATTCACCATCGTCTTGGACACCGACAACCTTTAGGTTACGCGGTTTTACCAAACCGCGTAACAACTGGTCATACGAGGTTGTCGTCTGGTACGTATTTGGGACGGGGCTCATTTAGCTACTTGCGTATGGCGGCAGCAGGGTGCTACAGTATTAGAGTTTTGTCTATCTTAGGGGTATTATCCCCTTTTTGAATTGCACCTTCTGGAGGCCCTGTTCATGGAAGAGATGGAAGTCAATCACGTCGACGACATCCACGAGAAGCTGACCGATATGGTGGGCGATCGCGTCAAGGTGAAGGCCAACATGGGCCGTACCCGCGTCGTCGAGCGCATGGGCACCATCAAGAGCGTCCACCCCGCCGTCTTTATCGTCGAGGTTGACGAGCGTCGCGGCCGCAAGTCGCGTCAGTCCTACCAGTATATCGATGTCCTCACCGGTCAGGTCGAGCTGTTCGACCCCGAGAGCGGCGAGCACATCTTTACCCCGCTCGGCAATCAGCTCGAGGAGCATTAACGGTGACCGATCGGTCCCTGACTCTTTCCGCGCCGGCAAAGATTAACCTCTACCTGGGGGTTCATACCGAGCGCGATGACCGCGGCTACCACAGGGTCGATTCCCTGATGGCGGCCGTCGGTCTTTCCGATACCGTGACGGTCACGCCGGCGCAGGCGCTGACCGTCCAGACGGTTCCAGCATCAGATTTTCCCATGCAAAAGAATACGGCGTATCGGGCTGCGGTTGCTATGGCCGAGCATTATGGTCGCGAGGCAAACATCTGCGTGACGATTGAGAAGCGCATTCCATTGTGCGCCGGCTTGGGCGGCCCCTCGACGGATGCGGCCGCGGTCATTGTCGCCTTGGCAGAGCTCTGGGGCATTGATCGCACCGACCCAGCGCTCGACGATATTGCGCGGGGCATTGGTGCCGACGTCCCGTTCTTTTTGCACGCGAGTCCTGCGTTCTACGTAGGTGGGGGAGACGTGCTGGCAACTGAGTACCCCGCGCTGCCCGCGACGCCCGTCGTGCTGGTCAAGCCGCGCGAGGCGAGCGTTTCGACAATTGAAGCCTATCGACGTTTTGACGAGGCTCCGGTGCCTGCGGACAAGCCCGGCGCGATAGCTTCTGCCTTGCGTGCTGGTGATGCTGAGACGGCATATGCGCTCATCCATAACAACCTGGGTGTCATTTCCGCACAGATGGAGCCGCAGATTCAAACGGTCCTCGACTGGCTGCGTAAACAGGACGGCACCGTTGCTGTAGATGTGTGCGGATCGGGTGCCTGCTCGTTTGCCATTTGCGACACCGCCGACATGGCCGAAAGGCTTGCCGACGCTGCCCAGCAAAACGGCTGGTGGTCCTGCGCGACTGAGCTTATTCCCAACACGGTTCAAATCGACGCGCCAAAGAAATAAAAATTTCTCTAGCACGCGGCGAAAATCTTTGTTACTATAGTCGAGCTAACGGGTTGTGGCTCAGTTTGGTAGAGCACTGCGTTCGGGACGCAGGGGTCGCTGGTTCAAATCCAGTCAACCCGACCAGAGCATGAGGAGGGACCGCTTCTTGCGGTCCCTTTTTTTAGCTAGTGTTGTGATACCGCGATACCCGCGGTATACTCATTCGAGCTTGTCTCGCTGTATTGTGGAGGTCTACATGTTTGGACTGAGGGCTCCTGAGCTCATCATTATTCTCGTCGTTGTCCTGATTATTTTCGGGCCCAAGAACCTGCCGAAGCTCGGCAAGTCCCTCGGCTCTACCGTCAAGAATATCCGCGAGGGTATGGAGGGCGACGATAAGGCCGAGACCAAGCAGGCCGAGGAGGTCGTGGTCGAGCAGTCCGAGGAGGACAAGGAGATCGCTGAGCTCGAGGCCAAGCTCGCTGCTGCCAAGAAGAAGCAGGCAGAGGACAGCGACGCGGACGCAGAGTAGTCCCATCCCTTTGGGGTGAGCACCTGACCGGCTTGCCCGCAGGCTAGCCGGTCTTTTTCGTTTTGTTGACAGTTGATTGTTTGATCAGAGTTGGGGAGATATCCGTATGGACGCAAGCCAGATCGTACTGACCGCTGAGGGCCGCCAGAAGCTCGTCGAGGAGCTCGCTTGGCGTGAGGGCGATTACGCCAAGGAGATCGTCGAGGACATCAAGGAAGCCCGCGCGTTCGGCGACCTTTCGGAGAACTCCGAGTACGACGCCGCTAAGGACAAGCAGGCCCAGAACGCCGCTCGTATTGCCGAGATCCAGGCCATCCTCGCCAACGCTCAGGTTGCTGCCACCACGGGCGACCTGACCGTCTCCATCGGTTCCACCGTTTCGCTGATTGATCCCAACGGCGAGGTCATGGAAGTCACGCTCGTCGGTACCACCGAGACCAACTCGCTCGAGCACAAGATTTCCAACGAGTCTCCGGTCGGTCACGCCATCATCGGTCACGGCGAGGGCGACTCCGTCGAGGTCGTTACGCCTTCCGGCAAGACTCGCGTCTACACCATCGCCAAGATCGCACGCTAGACCACGGTCCCGCGTAAAGGTATGTTTTCGCTCCCTGGGACCGAATCCTGGGGAGCGTTTTAGTTTGAGGAGCTAACTTATGGCAGAGAACCAGAACGCCGCCGATCAGGCATCGACGCTCAACGACGAGCGCGCCACCCGCCTGGCCAAGCGCGCCGCCCTGTTCGAGGCGGGCCAGAACCCCTATCCTGAGCACTCTGAGCTTGAGGACTACGTCGCCGATATCGAGGCTAAGTACGCCGATCTTGCCGATGGTGAGGACACCGAGGATGTCGTGAAGATCGCCGGCCGTGTGGTCGCCAAGCGCGGTCAGGGCAAGATCATGTTCATCGTCGTGCGCGATGCGACTGCCGAGATTCAGCTGTTCTGCCGCATCAACGACATGGACGAGGCTGCCTGGAATACGCTCAAGGCCCTCGACCTGGGCGACATCCTGGGCGTGACCGGCGTGGTCGTGCGTACCCAGCGCGGCCAGCTTTCCGTTGCCCCTAAGAGCGCGACCCTGCTTTCCAAGGCCGTTCGTCCGCTGCCCGAGAAGTTCCACGGTCTTTCCGATAAGGAGACCCGCTATCGCCAGCGCTATGTCGACCTGATCGCCAACGACGACGTTCGCGAGACCTTCCGTAAGCGTTCGCAGATTCTCTCCACCTTCCGTCGCTTTATGGAGTCCGACGGCTACATGGAGGTCGAGACCCCCATCCTGCAGACCATCCAGGGTGGTGCCACGGCCAAGCCGTTCATTACCCACTTCAACGCGCTCGATCAGGAGTGCTACCTGCGTATTGCCACCGAGCTGCACCTCAAACGCTGCATCGTCGGTGGTTTTGAGCGCGTGTTCGAGATCGGCCGCATCTTCCGTAACGAGGGCATGGACCTTACCCACAACCCCGAGTTCACCACGATGGAGGCCTACCGTGCCTTCTCCGACCTCGAGGGCATGAAGGCGCTCGCCCAGGGCGTCATTAAGGCGGCTAACAAGGCCATCGGCAACCCCGAGGTCATCGAGTACCAGGGCCAGACCATCGACCTTTCTGGTGAGTGGGCCAGCCGTCCCATGACCGACATCGTCTCCGACGTGCTCGGCAAGCAGGTCACCATCGACACGCCGGTCGAGGAGCTTGCTGCCGCCGCGCGCGAGAAGGGCCTGGAGATCAAGCCCGAGTGGACTGCTGGCAAGATCATCGCCGAGATTTACGATGAGCTGGGCGAGGACACCATCGTCAACCCGACCTTCGTGTGCGATTACCCCATCGAGGTCAGCCCGCTTGCCAAGCGCTTTGAGGACGACCCGCGCCTGACCCACCGCTTTGAGCTGGTCATCGCCGGCCACGAGTACGCCAACGCTTTCTCCGAGCTCAACGACCCGGTCGACCAGGCCGAGCGCTTTGCCGCCCAGATGGCCGAGAAGGCCGGCGGTGACGACGAGGCCATGGAGTACGACGAGGACTACGTGCGCGCCCTCGAGTACGGTATGCCTCCCGCGGGCGGCATTGGCATTGGTATCGACCGCGTGGTCATGCTGCTCACCAACCAGGCTTCTATCCGCGACGTGCTGCTGTTCCCGCACATGAAGCCCGAGAAGGGTTTCCAGTCCGGTGCCGCTGCCGCCAAGGCTGCCGAGGCCGGCAACGCCGCGAGCCCGTTCGTTACGTCGCTTAAGCCCACGCTCGATTACTCCAAGATCGCCGTTGAGCCGCTGTTTGAGGAGTTCGTCGACTTTGATACCTTCTCCAAGAGCGACTTCCGCGCTGTGAAGGTCAAGGCATGCGAGGCCGTCAAGAAGTCCAAGAAGCTGCTGAACTTTACGCTCGACGACGGCACCGGCACCGACCGTACCATCCTCTCCGGTATTCACGCTTATTACGAGCCCGAGGACCTGGTCGGCAAGACCTTGCTCGCCATCACCAACCTGCCTCCGCGCAAGATGATGGGCATCCCCAGCTGCGGCATGCTCATCAGTGCCATCCACGAGGAGGATGGTGAGGAGCGCCTCAACCTGATCCAGCTCGACGCCTCCATCCCCGCCGGCGCAAAGATGTACTAATTGGTTCCGCCGTTCTACCGAACGGCGGACCAGCCGACGCTGCGCGACGCCCAGGGCGACAATTTGTCATTCAAAAGGCAAGGCATGACCAGAAGGTCTATGCCTTGCCT
>CABSNR010000062.1:0-5027 GCA_902479145.1 uncultured Collinsella sp. | reverse complement strand
TTAGCTTTGATGGCGACTCCTGCTACGGCGACGGCTTTTGGTACGAGGGTTGGGAAGGCCATTTTGAGCTCGTGAAGCTCAACTTGCAAAACCCTGCCGTGGTCGATTACCTGCTAGAGTCCGTGCACCGCTGGGCCGAGGTCTTTGGCGTCGACGGCCTGCGCCTGGACGTTGCCTATATGCTCGACCGCGACTTCATGCGTCGTCTGCATAGCTTCGCCCGTGAGCTCAAGCCCGACTTCGTGCTGATCGGCGAGACGCTCCACGGCGACTACAACCAGATCGTCAACGACGAGATGCTCGACTCCTGCACCAACTACGAGTGTTACAAGGGCCTGTACTCCAGCTTTAACTCGGTCAACATGTTCGAGATTGCGCACTCGCTGCACCGTCAGTTTGGCGGCGACCCCTGGTGCATCTACCGCGGCAAGCACCTGCTGTCGTTTGTCGACAACCACGACGTGCCGCGACTGGCAAGCATCCTCACTGACAAGTCGTGCCTGCGTCCCGCCTATGGCATGCTCTTTGGCATGCCGGGCATCCCGTGCGTCTACTATGGCAGCGAGTGGGGAATTGCTGGCGAAAAGGGCGGCCCCGATGGCGACTGGGCGCTGCGCCCTGCGCTCGATGAACCTGCGCCCAACGAACTGACGGCGTTCATCACGCAGCTCGCACACCTTCGTTCGGCCGACGACGCGGCGGCCCGTGCTCTCAACTACGGTGCCTATCGCAATGTGGTGATCCAGAACAAGCAGCTGCTGTTCGAGCGCGCCTGCGACGACGCGACGGTGCTCGTGGCGGTGAATGCCGTGGACGAGCCTTACACCTTTGGCGCCGGCGAGCTCAACGGCTCCTTTGTAGATTTGCTTGCCGACGGCGTGCCCACGGTCGAGCTGGCGGGCTCTCTTGAGCTTGCGCCCTACGAGGTACGCTATCTGTTGAGGGCCTAGGCCATGGCTGCGTCCGACGAGGGCTATCAACATATTGAGCATGGGTTTGAGCCCGTGTTTGACGAGCACTCGCGCGTTTTGGTGCTGGGGTCGTTTCCATCGGTGCTCTCGCGTGCTAATGCCTTTTATTACGGCAACCCGCAGAATCGCTTTTGGCGGGTGATGGCCGCGTGCCTCGGTGTGCCTGTGCCGCCCAACGAGGGCGACCTCTTGGCGGGCAGCGAGCCTGCGGCGCTCGATGCCTCGATAGCCGCCAAGCGGGCCATGCTGCTGAACGGCGGCGTGGCCCTGTGGGATGTGATCGAGAGCTGCGACATTAAGGGCTCGAGCGACGCGAGTATTCGCAACGTTGTGCCGGCACATATCGAGTGCATTACCGACGCAGCTCCCATTGAGCAGGTGATATGCAACGGTGGTACAGCTAGCCGGCTCTACAAGCGCTATCTACAAGAACGCACCGGACTGCCCGCCATCGTCCTGCCCTCGACAAGTCCCGCCAATGCGGCGTGGCGTCTGGAGCGCCTTGTCGAGCGGTGGAACGGCGCCGCTGATTGGCGGGCTTCTTCGATTTAGCAGTTTGAGTGTTTGGCAAGACGTCTCATAACGGCGCGCCAGATCGGTGCGGGCAGCGCGGGCTTGACGCGCACCATGCCGTCGACATCGACGCTACCGGCATCGCCGCCGCCGAGCAGCTGCGCATGCTCAATGGAACAGCCCATGCGCACAGCGCCCACAAGCTTATCCATCGCTTCCGAAAATGGCCGACGCAAGAGGCCCATACGCGGGGAGTGGCGAAGCGCTGCGATGCCGCTGCCGGCACAGATGACAACGCCGTCGCACCATGGTAGGTCACGTAGAATACATGCCCGATACAGGCGGTCGAGGGCTTCGTCCGCCTGCCTGTTGTTTTTGGACGCGGCCTGGACGACGACATAGATGCGTGTCTCCGTATTTCCAAGGCGATCGAGTATCTGCTCGACAGCGATCATGGCCTCATCATCAAATGCATCATCAACAGCGAGCACCATGCCATCGACTGCGCCGGCATTATCCGCCTCCAAATCGATTGGGCGGGGGAGCGCGGTGCCAGAAAGCTGAGCATAGGCGGCGATGGCATCCTGCAAGTCCCAGAGCAAAAACTCAAGATCGGCGCTATTGGGAATGCTGATATACGCAATGGTTTGCAACGTTTTTGGTACATCGCCGCGTGCGGTCGTTTCCATGCCGCCTCCTTTCCGGTTGGTTTCCGTTTAGGTTACACCGTCTGGCGGCGCCTCGCCGCGCTATCCTAGTGCAACCCTTACGAAAGGAACGCCATGCGTCTGCCCATGAATACCTCGCTTGCCACGCTCAAGCCCTCCGGCATCCGTCGGATCAACGCGCTCGCCGCCCAGCACCCAGGATGTATTGCGCTCGCGCTCGGCGAGCCCGATTTTCCTACACCCGATGTGATTAGCGCCGAGGTGACGGCCGCGCTGGGCCGCGGCGACACGCACTATCCGCCCAACAACGGTCGCCCCGCCCTGCGTGAGGCGCTGTCTGCCTACATGGGGGACGCGGACCTGGCGTTTTCGGCCGACGAGGTCATCCTGACCGACGGCGCGACCGAGGCCCTGTCGGCAGCATTCATGGCTATGCTCAACCCCGGCGACGAGGTCATCATCCCCACGCCGGCCTTTGGCCTGTACGAGAGCATCGTCGTGGCCAACCACGCCAAAGCGGTCTTTTTGGATACGGAGCCTGCGCAATTCCAGATTGATGAAGACGCACTTCGTGCTTGCGTGACACCGGCGACCAAGGCCATCGTCATCTGCTCGCCCAACAACCCCACGGGCTGCATCCTCAACGCAGCATCGCTCGACGCTGTGGCACACGTGGCGGAGCAGGCGAGCATCTACGTGATCTGCGACGACGTATACAACCGCCTGGTCTACGTGGACGGCTACGAGCGCTTTGCCCAGCGCCACCCGGAGCTTCGTGAGCAGACGGTAGTCATCGAGAGCTTCTCCAAGCCCTGGGCTATGACCGGCTGGCGCCTGGGCTGGCTCGCAGCGGCAACCCCCGTCATCGCCGAGATCGCAAAGGCCCACCAATACTTAGTATCGAGTGCTGTCTCCTTCGAGATGGACGCCGCAGCCCGAGCCCTCACCGTCGACCCAACCCCCATGCTCAAAGTCTACCGAGCCCGCCGCGAGCGCGTACTCGAAGCCTTAAACGCCATGGGCCTCGACGTGGTAGAGCCCGCAGGAGCCTTCTATACCTTCCCGAGCATCAAACAATTCGGCCTAACCAGCGAGGGCTTCTGCATCAAAGCCATCAAAGAGGCCAACGTAGCCCTAGTTCCCGGAGACTGCTTCGGCACCGAAGGCCACGTCCGTCTCAGCTATTGCGTTTCCGACCAAGATCTGGACGAAGGCCTCCACCGCCTGTCCACCTTCATTTCAACCTTGTAGCCCAACGGGACGCAACACATCAGCCCACCGACCCAAGCACTATGAGTGGGGGCGTCAGCCAACGAAAACCCGGGCTGCCCAAAGTCAACGCAGGCACGCGCCGCCGAAGGCCAGGCGCAAGGTTTTCGTAGATTCCGCACGAGCCGAAGAGCACTTAATGTGCTCTTCGTGCGAGCCAGGACTTGACCGAGCGAAAACCTTGCGCCTGGCCTTCGGCGGCGCGTGCCGGATGGTGGAATTGTGTACAGCCCGGTTTTCCGTTGACCGACGCCGGGGTCCCCGCCATAATACTTTCGGTTCACGCACGAATCCGCTGCCAGAGACAGCCGGCGCAAACGGGCATTGCCCGCGAGCTTAATGGGATATCCCGCCAGCCGAGGTGGTCGAGTAGATATGTCTTCTCGCCCCCGTCGCTCATGCAGCGCGGGGGCTTTCTTTTTGGACATGCCCCCGTCACGTCCTTGTGGCGGACCGTGCCCGGAAAGAATTCGAGGAGGTGTAATTCATGCCCCAGCAGTACAAAATCGACAAGGTTGCAGAGATCGAGTCCCGTATCGCCGAGAACGCCGGTCTGTTCGTCGTCAACTACAACGGTCTGACGGTTAAGCAGGCTCAGGAGCTGCGTCATCAGCTTCGCGAGTGCGGCGCCGAGATGAAGGTCTACAAGAACAACCTGGTCAAGATCGCTCTCAAGAACCAGGAGCAGCCCGAGCTCGACGAGATCCTCGCCGGCCCCGTCGCTTATGTGTTCTACGAGTCCGAGCCGGTCGAGGCCGCTAAGGCCCTTAAGGACTTCTCCGCTCAGTCCAAGGGCGTCCTTGAGATCAAGGGCGGTATCTCCGACGGCAAGGCCGTTTCCGCTGATGATGTTAAGGCTATCGCCGAGCTGCCCACCAAGGATCAGCTTCTCGGCCAGATCGCCGGTCTCATCTCCGGTTTCGCTCGCGACATCGCTGTCTGCGTCAACGGCGTTTCCTCTGGTCTCGCTCGTTCGATCCAGCAGGTCTCCGAGCAGAAGGCAGCCTAGTCGCTGTTTTCACCCGCGGCGGCAACGCCGCACCCCTGGCGCATTCGCGCTGTGTTTTAACTGATCTCCGTGCATCCGCACGGAAACCGAAAGGACTTAGAAATGGCTAAGCTTACCACCGATGAGATCATCGATGCTCTTAAGGAAATGACCCTTCTCGAGGCTTCCGAGCTCGTCAAGGCTATCGAGGACACCTTCGGCGTTTCCGCCGCTGCTCCTGCCGCTGTTGTCGCCGCTCCCGCTGCTGGCGCTGCTGAGGCCGAGGAGAAGACCGAGTTTGACGTCGTGCTCGAGGGCTTCGGCGACAACAAGATCCAGGTCATCAAGGCCGTCCGTGAGCTCACCAACCTTGGCCTGAAGGAGGCCAAGGAGGTCGTCGAGGGCGCTCCCAAGGCTGTTCTCGAGGGTGCCAAGAAGGAGGACGCCGAGGCTGCCAAGGAGAAGCTCGAGGCTGCTGGCGCTGCTGTCACCCTCAAGTAATCAGGCTTTCTCGCCAGATTTCTTTGCAGACGGGGCTCGCATTGCGAGCCCCGTCTTTTTTGTTCAAGACTTTAGTCCGCTGGCCGCGCAGCGGCCAGCTTTAAACCACCCGCTACG
>CABSNR010000061.1:0-5297 GCA_902479145.1 uncultured Collinsella sp. | reverse complement strand
GGATATCGGACACAGGGGCCGCAAGGGCCCTTACACCAACTTTCTCGACACTACCTCAGAGTAATGTATCCATTTCGCTAGCAGTACTCATATTTGACGTTTTTTGACCACAGAGGTTAGCGGAGGCTAAAAACAGAGCGTGCATTCGCTAAAACCGCCGACTCAATATGCTTTGCGTCGCATTTTTTGAGCGAGGCGACGCGTTTTGAGGTCCTTGCGAGCGATCTGATGAGCGACTGCGCGCTTGTTTCTGTGTTTGGTTCGGCCGGTGTATCGGTCTCGAGCAGTAAACGGTCGAGTGGAATCTGTCGTACGTATTCGCGTCCACGTTTAGACGCGAGCATGCGTTCGTTGACGGAAAAATAACAGCCCGCATTACGCGCGCGGACGAGTTCGTCCGAAGTACCGCTAAACCAGTGGAAGATGATAACGGGGGAGTCGGGGTTTGGGATGAGTAGTCCATTCGATTCGAGGACGTCCAGTACGGCTCCTGCCGAACGAACGGCGTGAATTGATATCACACGCCCGACAAGAGGATACTGCACGAGCGCATCGCAGAGCCGGTCAAGTGCCTGTATTTGTAGCGGCTCGCTTCCTGCAAAGCGCGCGGAAAAGTCGAGTCCGATTTCGCCGATGTGGCGCTCTTGGGCAGCAACTTCGCAAAGTAGATCGACTTCGGTAGGACCACAGCGGCCGTCGGCGAGCCACCAGGGGTGAAGCCCAATGCCGGCGATGATGCCTGGTTGGCGACAGGCGCGCTCGTTTGCGGCCGAAAAGTCGCGCGGATTGACGCCGCAATCAAATAGACCCAAGCCCAGCGCCGTCGCCTCATCGGCAACGGCGTCCGGGTGAGCCATTAAATCAAGATGGCAGTGTGCATCAAATAACCGGGGCTCCATCGCGGCGTACTCTGCTAGTCCAGGCGCTGGCCATCGGCGCGCACGCGCTCGGTGCCGCGCCCACTGATCTGGCGGATAACCTCGCCGGCAATCATCTGACCCATGATGGGCGGCATAAAGCTGGCGGTTCCCAGCTCGGTGCGCTCGTGGATGTTGGAAGGGTCGCGGGGCTGGGTTTTAACCGATTCCTCGCAGCTAAACAGTACGTGCAGGCTCTTGATGCCGCGCTTTTTGCACTCTTTGCGCATGATGCGGCTCATAGGGTCGCGCACGGTTTCAAAGATGTCGGCAAAACGCAGGCACTCGGGATGGAGCTTGTTTGCCCCGCCCATGGAGCTAACCAAACGAATATCGTGGTCCTGAGCATATTTGGCAATGGTGAGCTTGGCTGAGATGGTGTCGATGGCGTCGACGACGTAGTCGATCTTGCCTTCCGTCTGCTCCAAAACGCTCGCGAAGAAATCATCGATGTTGTCGCTCAGCAGGTATTCGGTGCGTTTGATGACGGTAGCGGCAGGGTTGATGTCGTGAATCATGGCCTCCATGACGTCGACTTTGCGCTTTCCGATGGTGCTGTGAAAGGCGATGGCCTGACGGTTGATATTGCTGGGCGCGATGATGTCCTTATCCAGAATGACGAAATGACCGATGCCGCCGCGGGCGAGTGCCTCGCAGCAGTTGGAGCCCACGCCTCCGCAGCCGAGCACTAGCACCGTAGCATCGGCGAGCTTATCGAGTGCCTCGCGGCCCATGATAATCTCGAGCTTGGTGTCGCGTGTCTCGATGGCGGCTGCGGCAGCGGTTTCGGTCATAAATATCCTCCGATGGGGAAGCAGGTCGTGTTTTAGCTATCGCCATTATAGGTAATCGCCCATAGGTTGCGATGGCGTTTGCTTTGATGTGGTTTGAAGCATTGCGATTAGATAGTTAGACAAACATCTAAATATTGAGTATAGTGTGCACGTCATGAGAGATGATGAGAGGAGGTCTTATGCCGGGAGAGGGTTTTAAGGCGCTTGCCGATCCAACGCGACGGCGCATTTTGGAGTTGCTGCGCGAGGGCAATTGCACGGCGGGGGAGCTTGCCGAGCATTTCGATATCAGTAAGCCGTCGTTGAGCCATCACTTGGCGACGCTCAAAAACGCCGGGTTGGTGACCGACGAACGTCATGGCCAAAACATCGTTTACAGCTTAAACACCACCGTCATGCAGGACTTGATCGGTTGGTTTATGGGCTTTACAAACACGGAAGGTGATAAGGATGAATAACGAAAACAAGGGCATTCACGCCACGGGGGTATCGTCGCGCGTGTGGGCCATGCTTGTTGTGGTCTGCGCTATTAATGTTGTAGCGCACCTCATGGTGATGCCGAGCCTGCCTGCACAGATTCCCACGCACTGGGGCGCGAACGGCGCCGTCGACGGTTGGGGTCCTAGTTGGATGGCCTCCGCGCTCGGCGTTCTGCCTCTGGCGCTTCTCGCAATGTTCTGCATGGTGCCGCGCATCGACCCCAAAGGTGAGGCATATCGAACCTCGGGCAAGTTCTACCAGGGCTTCGTAATCGCCTTCACCTTGTTCATGTGCGCCATAAGCTGGCTGGGAGAGCTTACGGTCTGGGGCGTAGTGCCGGCGGTCGGTTCGGTTAACGTGCTGATTTCCGGTGTTGTCGGTTTGCTGTTCATCGGCGTAGGCAACTACTTGCCGCGTGTGAAGCAGAACTATACGCTCGGTATCAAGACACCCTGGGCGCTTGCCGATCCCGAAAACTGGCGCCGTACGCAGCGTTTTGGCGGCGCCTGCTTTATGGTGCTGGGTATTGGCCTGATTGTGATGGGCGTGGCAGGCAGCGTGCTTTCGAGTGAAGTCGTCGCCGCGGTGATTGCGGCTCTGGCGTTTGGTTCGGTTGGAGCCGTTTACGTCTACTCGTATCTGTTGTGGCGCAAATCGCAGCGAGCCGCTCGTTAAGGTTGCGGAAAACTAGCGTACGCAGTTCATAGTATGTTCCGGGGGACTTTTCCCAGGTAGTATTAGGGGGTGTGGGCAACCATGCCCCTTTTTCGTTACGTTTCAGAGCTGGTTCCCTCATTTCGTTTCCACTAAAGCGAATCAAGAATAGGGAAACAGCAGGTAGAAAGGATAGAACAGGCAAATGGCAGAGTTTATCTACCAGATGTATCAGGCTCGCAAGGCCCATGGCGACAAGGTGATCCTTGACGACGTGACCCTGAGCTTCTACCCCGGTGCCAAGATCGGCGTCGTGGGCCCCAACGGTATGGGCAAGTCGACCCTGCTCAAGATTATGGCCGGCATCGAGGAGGTCTCCAACGGCGATGCCAGGCTCACTCCCGGCTACACCGTGGGCATCCTGCAGCAGGAGCCGCCGCTCGACGATGACAAGACCGTCATCGAGAACGTGCGCATGGCGTTTGGTGACATGATTGCCAAGGTCGATCGCTTCAACAAGATTGGCGAGGAGATGTGCGACCCGGATTGCGACATGGACGCCCTCATGGCCGAGATGGGCAAGCTCCAGGACGAGATCGACGCCGCCGACGGCTGGGATATCGATTCCAAGCTCGGCCAGGCCATGGACGCCCTGCAGCTGCCCGATTCCGACATGCCGGTCAACGTGCTTTCCGGCGGCGAGCGCCGTCGCGTGGCCCTGTGCAAGCTGCTGCTCGAGGCTCCCGACCTGCTGCTGCTCGACGAGCCCACGAACCACCTGGACGCCGAGTCGATCCTGTGGCTCGAGCACTTCCTGCACAACTACCAGGGCGCGGTGCTTGCCGTCACGCACGATCGCTACTTCCTGGATAACGTTGCCGAGTGGATCTGCGAGGTCGACCGCGGTCACCTTTATCCCTACAAGGGCAACTACTCCACGTATCTGGAGACCAAGGCCGCCCGTATCGAGGCGCAGGGCAACCGCGACGCCAAGCTCGCCAAGCGCATGGAGGCCGAGCTCGAGTGGGTACGCAGCTCGCCCAAGGCTCGCCAGGCAAAGAACAAGGCCCGTCTGGCTCGCTACGAGGAGATGGAGGCCGAGGCCCGCGCAAGCCAGAAGCTCGACTGGACCGACATCCGCATCCCTGTGGGCCCGCGTTTGGGCAACAAGGTGCTCGAGGCCCATCATCTGCACAAGGAGTTCGATGGCCGTGTGCTCATCGACGACCTTTCGTTCACCCTGCCGCGTAACGGCATCGTGGGCGTCATCGGCCCCAACGGTGTGGGCAAGACTACGCTCTTCAAGACCATCGTGGGCCTGGAGCCGCTGACTTCGGGCGAGCTCGAGGTGGGCGAGACCGTCAAGATCTCCTATGTCGATCAGAACCGTTCTGGCATCGATCCCGATAAGAACCTGTGGGAGGTCGTCTCGGATGGCCTGGACCACATGATGGTCGGCGAGACCGAGGTCCCCAGCCGCGCGTACGTGGCGAGCTTTGGCTTTAAGGGCCAGGACCAGCAGAAGCGCGCTGGCGTACTCTCTGGTGGTGAGCGCAATCGTCTGAACCTGGCGCTCACGCTCAAGCAGGGCGGCAACCTGCTGCTCCTCGACGAGCCCACGAACGATCTCGACGTCGAGACGCTGTCCTCACTCGAAGCGGCGCTGCTCGAGTTCCCGGGCTGCTCGGTGGTCATTAGCCACGACCGTATGTTCCTGGACCGCGTCGCCACACACATTCTGGCGTGGGAGGGCACCGACGAGAATCCGGGCAACTGGTATTGGTTCGAGGGCAACTTCGAGGCCTATCAGGCCAATCGCATCGAGCGCCTGGGCGAGGACGCAGCCCAGCCGCATCGTATTCACCGCAAGCTGACGCGCGACTAGATCGTTACGCGGTTTTCCAAACCGCGTAACTGCTCGACGCTGCGCGGGTCGCAAGCACCCCATCTTGCCGTTCAAGCCGTCGCTCGCGTACCGAAGTACGCGTCGCTCCTCTTTCACGGCAACCTGGGACACTTGCGGCCCGCTCGCTGTTGGTTACGCAACATCAACAAATAAAAACGGCTCAAATCCTGATTTGGATTTGAGCCGTTTGTCGTTACTGCTCGGGTTCTTCGACTTTATCGATGACCCAGGTGGATCCGAGGCCACCGGTGGTATTGCGGCGGATGCGCACGGCAACCTCGCGGCGCTCGCCGGCCTGCGTGTAGCGCAGGGGGAAGCTTGCGCGGTTTCGCGCGGCCTCGATGGTACCGCGCTCCCGGGCGATCCAGTAGTACTCGCCGACAATGCCGAGGGTATCGGCGCCGTAGGGGAGATAGGTCGACAGCTGGTGCAGAAGCGGGCCGGGGCAGAAGACCTCGGTTGCGAAATCGACGGGGAAGTCCTCGGGGATGGCGGGCGCTACGGGTGCTGTCTCTTATACACATCTCCGAGCCCACGAGACCGTAC
>CABSNR010000060.1:0-5363 GCA_902479145.1 uncultured Collinsella sp. | reverse complement strand
CGAGGCGAGCTCGTGTTCGACAACCTCGACAAAGCTCGAGGCAGGACAGCCGTATACATCGACGCCGGCATCCAGGTCCTGAATGGCGCGCGTGTAGGCGCCCGAGCGAATGGTGAGGTTGGTGGCGAGCACGCCCACGCGACGCGTACGCGTGCTGTTGATTGCCGCACGGGCACCCGGCGCGATCACACCGATCACGGGAACGTCGAGCACCTGCTGGGCCAGACGCAAGGCCGCAGCGGTCGCCGTGTTGCAGGCGATGACCATAATCTTGACGTCGTGCTTCGAAAGCCAACGACCCGCCTGCAACGCAAACGAGCGCACCTCATCCTCGGTACGGGTGCCGTAGGGGCAGCGCTTGGTGTCGCCAAAGTAGTAGACGGACTCGTGCGGCAACGCCGTCGCAATCGCGCGCGCAACCGTCAGACCGCCCAACCCAGAATCGAACACGCCAATCGGGCGCGTGTCACCTGCCGAATTCTCGATATCGGACATTACCTCACCAGTCTCTCTCGAAAAGACATGTCCAAGTGCGGCGACGCCGCGCTACGAACGCGCCGCGACCAGCAGCTCTGCCGTCGCCGCCCAACCATCGACAATTTTGCCGCGCGTAACGAAAGCGTTCTCGCAAGCAGCCAGGAACTCGGGCGCGCCGGCGCTCGTCAGGCCATTCTCGACCAGACAGAACGTGCCCACGTGATCGGCCATGTAAAAGTCGGACTCGGAGTCGCCGAGCGCGAGCGTCTCCTCGCGCTCGATCCCCAGGTGCTCGCAGAAGCGCGCGATGGCAACGCCCTTGTTGAGACCCGCGGGGTTGATGTTGAATGCGCGACCGTCCTCGACGCGATCGAGCTCGAGCGTCGTCGGCTTGGACAGGTGAGTCAGATGGCCGTTGCAAGCCCAGATCAGACCGCAGCCGGCCTCGTCCAGGATGGCCTGAACCTCATCGTCGGGCACATCGCCGCGCATGCCGACGGTGACCTCACGGTATTTGTAGCCGGTCGACATGTCGTTGTGATACTCGATCTTGTGCGGCCAGCGGGCGAGGATCTTCTCGCACACGCCGGTCTGCTCGATCACCTGGTGCGGCGTGAGGCCGCAAGAGGAGTCGTAGGGCATGTCGCCGGTCAGATACTCCCAATCGTTGGCTTTGAGGTCGTACATGACCAGGCCGCCCATCTCGCCGATGTAGGAGTTGAGACCGAGCACGCGCGCGTCCTCGTGGATCATGGTACGGTTGCGGCCCGAGGTGGGAACCACCTGAATACCAGCGCGAGCGAGCGCCACGACGGCCTCGACGAGTTTGGTCGAGGGGTTGCCGTCGTTGTCGCGCAGCACGCACGAGCCGGGCGCGAGCATCGTGGCATCCAGGTCGGTAAAGACGTACTTGACCTTGGCCAAGCGCTCGCGCATCTCGCCCGAAAGCTCGGCAACGGTCGGCAGGGTGTTGTGGGACATGGTTACTCCGTTTACGTAGAAGGGTTTGGACTTGGACGGCATGTTTTGATTGAGGGAACACGCTTATGGCGACAGCGCACTCAGGGCGCCGCCGCCATCATGGTTCATTAGTCAAACTGGGTAACATCGATCAGGCGATTGGCCAGCGAAAGGTCGCTCTCGATGGGCACGAACTCGTCGTCCACGTGCATGAGCTCCTCGTCACCCTTTGCCAGCAGCAAGACAATGGTGGGAGCATCGGGGTTGACGTACTCCTCGCGCGCCGCCTTGAACGCCGCATGCGCAGCGGCTTCGCGGTCGAGGATGATCTTGTTCGGCGTATCGTCGGGAACATGTTCGGCAAGCTCGCGACAGACCTTCATCGGGTCCTCGTGAGCTGGATCCTCGTTCGTAAAGATCATCAGGTCGGAATATGGTGCGGCCTCGCGTGGCAATTGCTCACGGCGCTCCTGCGCCTTGCCGCCGGCAGCGCCAAACACCGCAATGACGGGGCTGGCGGGAAACGCGCGCTTGACCGACGAGAAAAGCGAACGGAACGAAAGCTGGTTGTGCGCATAGTCAACGACGCAGATCACGCGGCCGTCCTTCGACTCCACGACCTCCATACGGCCCGGCACACGCAGTTTGGAGAGGCCATTCTTGATGGCATCGATACCGATGCCGATCTCGCGCGCAGCGGCGATAGCGACCAGCGCGTTCTCCACGTTAAAGTCTCCCGCGATACCCAGCAGGACCTTCTCCCCCGCCTCGGACTCGTCGGCACACAGGCCATGCAAGTTGAACTCGATGCTAAAGCCAACCATGCGGACATCGCTTGCCCACAGGCTCGCCTCGGGATGCTCGACGCCAACGGTCACCAAGCGCTCGGCCGTCGACGCTGCCCCCAGCACACGGTCGACCTCTTCGGTGCCCAGATTCACCACGGCGGTCTTTGCCTGGTCAAAGATCCTGAGCTTGCTCTCAAAATAATCCTCAAACGTGGGGTGTTCGATCGGCGAGATGTGGTCGCGGCCGATGTTGAGGAAGCACGCCACGTCAAACGGCAGATTCTCGACGCGTTGGTACTTGAGCGCCTGGCTCGAGACCTCCATGACCATGGACTGGCGACCGGACGTACGGCAGTTGGCGATATGGCGCCAGACCTCGGGGGCCTCGGGCGTAGTATTGGTGCTCTCGTAGCACTCGATACCATCGTCGGTACTCACCGATCCGATCATGCCGCAGGACTCGCCCGCCGCCTTGATGATGGACTGGAGCATAAAAGCGGCCGTGGTCTTTCCCTTGGTGCCGGTGATGCCCACGATCTTGACGTCGTGGTCGGGACGGTCGTAGACCTCCGGCGGCAACAGGGCCATGGCCGTGCGAACACTATCAACAACCAGCATCGCAGCACCGCTCTCCTGCGCCAGCGGCTCCAGAGACTCGACCAGCGACTCCTCGCACACAAATGCGACGGCGCCCGCATCGAGCGCCATGCTCAAAAACGCGGGCTTAAAGGCAGCACCTTTGCAAAAGAATACGTCACCTGCCGAGACCGCGCGCGAATCAAACGAGCAGCCGGTCACGGCGCGCTCGTCAACCTGCTCTGATGCGCGCAGCTCGCCGCACACGTCGAGAAGCTTGGCAAGCGTATCGACCGTGGTCACGGTCGCGGAATCCGAATGGTGCATCTTTCACCTTTCTCAGCCATTTGGCAGGGACGGCTTTTATAGTAACTGAAACGCACCCACGCAAAAACGGCTCCCGGAGGAGCCGTTACGCGCAGGCGTTCGTAAGCCGAGGCTAGGCAGCCTGAACAGCGGGCTGGTCCTCGTCGATAAAGAAGCGCTTGTACCACACCAGGAACACGAGCGGCGTATAGATCTTGCGCTGGAAATCGCCCTTGCCCGCAAAGTGCAGATCGAGCAGGTGCATGAGCTCGTCGGTATTGAAGAACTCACTTGCCCACGGCGCGGTGAAGTACTCCTTGACATAGTCGTACCACTTTTGCTCGCGCAGCCAGTAGACAATCGGCACCGGGAAGCCCACCTTGGGACGGGTGGCCCACTCATCGGGCAGCGACTTGTTGGCAGCGTGGCGGAGTACCTGCTTGTTGCCGTTCTCGTTGATGCGGTAGCGATCGGGAATGTGCTCGGCGAACTCCATGACTTTGCGGTCCAGGAAGGGCACGCGCAGCTCCAGCGAGTGCGCCATGCACATCTTGTCGGCCTTGAGCAGAATGTCGCCCGGGAGCCACATGTTCATGTCCAGGTACTGCTTCTTGACCAGTTCGGGCTGACCCTTCACGCGTGCGTAGATGGGTGCAGCGAGCTCAAAGGCGCCGTCGCCGGTGTTGTACTCGGGCTTGAGCACGCCGTCGACCTCGCGCTCCGGCCATACCAGAGCCTGTCCCAGGAACGACTTCTCAGGGATCTCGGCACCCTTGACCAGGAAGTTATGTCCCTTGAAGTACGGCATATGCAGCGCCAGGTTACCGAGCGCGCGACGGATGGGCAGCGGCACCATCTTTTTGTACTTGCGGACCGGGACCGTGTCCTCGTAGTAGGCGTAGCCGCCAAAGAGCTCGTCGGCGCCTTCGCCCGAAAGCACGACGGTGACGTCCTTGCGGGCCATCTCGGCCAAGAACCACAGCGGCACGGAAGACAGGTTGGACTGCGGCTCGTCCATGTGATACTGGATGTCCTCGAGCGCACCGAAGAACTCGTCGGCGGTAATCATCTTGCGAACGTTTTCGACGCCGAGCTTATCGGAAAGCTCCTTGGCGTAGTTGGTCTCGTTGAAGTTCTTGTAGTCAAAGCCCACCGAGAAGGTCTTGTCGGGCATGAGGCAAGCGGCGATGTAGCTGGAGTCGACGCCACCGGAGAGGAACGACGCGACCTTGACGTCGGCGATGCGATGGGCCTCGACGCTCTCGTGCACGACCTCGTCCAGCTCATCGACATACTCTTCGAACGGCTTCTCGACGGCAGAGTAATCGCAATCCCAGTAGCGCTCGATGTTCATCTTGCCGGTCGGGATATCGACGGTAAAGTAGTGCGCCGGCGGCAGCTTGTAGACACCCTCGAAGAAGGTCTCCTCAGTCGCCGAATACTGCAGCGTCATGTACGGACGCAGAGCCTTTTTGTTGACCGCCTTGTGGAAGTGCGGGTAGTCCAGGAAGCTCTTGATCTCGGAACCAAAGAGCACGCCCGGAGCGCCGTCGCCCGCATCGGCCATGGGATAGTAGTAAAGCGGCTTGATGCCAAAGATGTCGCGGGCGCCAAAAAGCTTATTCTTCTTTTTGTCCCAGATGACGAAGGCGTACATACCGCGCAGGCGATCGAGGACGGCCTCGCCCCACTCCTCGTAGCCGTGCAGGAGGCTCTCGGTGTCGGCGCCGCAATGGAACTTGTAGCCCTTGGCTTCGAGCTCGGAACGGAGTTCTTGGAAGTTGTAGATCTCACCGTTGAAGACAATGACGACGCTACCGTCCTCGTTGGCCATGGGCTGAGCGCCGGCCTCGGTCAGGTCGAGGATCGACAGGCGGCGGAAGCCCAGGGCAACGCGGCCGTCGATAAACTGACCGCCCATGTCGGGACCGCGATGGACGATGCGGTCCATCATCTTGGTGAGCACCTCGGATTGGTTATCCGTCCCACCGACAAAACCGACAAAACCGCACATATACTATCCCCTCTGCTGTTGCTGGGCATCAAATCGAATCAGTAGCTTTTGAGTATACCCGAGGGCGTAAAGAGGGACGGAATGTTCAGGCAATCTCAACTGAATCAGCTCCGCTGTGACACGCGCCGGTTACCTTTAATGGATATGAGGTGAATGAGGCGATTGTTTTGCTATACTCTCTCCGCACGGGCGATTGGCGCAACGGTTAGCGCAGGTGCTTTACACGCACAAGGCTGGGGGTT
>CABSNR010000059.1:0-5652 GCA_902479145.1 uncultured Collinsella sp. | reverse complement strand
AAAAGATCAAGTCGTCCTCGCAGACGCTCAAGCAGGAATACCTCGATACATACGAGGGAGGTTAATGACATGAAACTATTTGAACAGCTGAAGTCCAATGCGTCGCGCATGGCTGTCTACGCCATCCTCGTGGCAACGGCTTTATGCGGAATCGCGGCACCCGTCTATGCGCTCAACGGGGAGAAAGGCGATGTCGAACCCGCGTACATGGCTTCGACGGTTAAGGACCGGTACAAAGCCTTCTCTGGAGATACGTTTTACGTAGCAGAGTACGACACGACCTACCGTCAGCTTCGCTACAACAAGGGCTACGACTATCTAGGCGCAGAGGCAATCAGCTATACGTCGGGTTGGTACCGCTCCAACTATGGACACATAACCCAGTTCAAGTGTAACTACCGTGTGTACAACTAAAGCAACCGGCCGGGACGAGGGGTGACGCAAAAGCGTCGCCCCTCGTTTTTAACCATGTCAACTGAACCTAGTTCAGTTTGGTTGATTTCCGATCTCAGCCGAACACATTGAGCGGAAAGGCCGTTCCCGCAGTCAGTCGAACGTCCCCGGGGCCCTTCTCAGGCCCCGGGGACGGCATTTTCCCAGTTGAAGGAACGGTGGAGATGTGTTTCGATGGGTCAGATTCGTGTCGTTCCGAAAAGACCGTGAACCTTTTGTGGGACACGCGGCGCCGTGGTACCATAGCCGAGTTTGTTGTCTTGGTCGGAAACCAAGACGCCTTATGCGCTGATCGGTAACCAGCGCCTGACCAATAAGGAGTCCTACCATGAAGCAGGGTATCCATCCCCAGTATGTCGAGTGCACGGTGACGTGCTCCTGCGGCAACACCTTCAAGACGCACGCTACCGTGTCCGAGATGAAGGTTGAGCTTTGCAACGAGTGCCACCCGTTCTACACCGGCCAGCAGAAGTTCGTCGACACCGGTGGACGCGTCCAGCGCTTCGCCGACAAGTTCGGTGGCGCCGCTGCCGCCCAGCTCAAGAAGGCCGAGGAGGCCAAGGCTGCCAAGGCTGCCAAGGCTGCTGAGGCCGAGGCCGCTCGCAAGGCCGCCGCTGAGGCTAAGGCTGCCGAGAAGGCCAAGCGTGCTGCTAAGTTTGCCGAGGAGGCTGCCAAGCAGGCCGCCGAGGCTCCCGCAGAGGCTCCCGTCGAGGAGGCCGCTGCCGAGGCCGAGACCACCGAGGCTGCTGAGTAAATAGCTCGCCGCGGAATCGCTCGCATTCATGGCATGAGGGCTGTGCATCCATTTGGGTGCGCGGCCCTTTTCTTTTTATTGGTGCAGGCTAACCCGTTCCCATTGCACCAGATTGGTGCGAAGGGGACGGGTTGGTTTGCACCAAATGGCAGAGTGACGGCGTTTTCCCAGATAAAACCTGCCAAAATAAACCAGTCCCTTTTTGGCAGGTCGGTCGGGTCGTAGTTATTACGTGGCGGTCGAGGTCGACCGTATAGGCCGCGCCTTGTTTGGCTAAAGTACAATCATCTGTGTTTAACTCGCCCGCAGCTGCACGGCGTGGGCGATGGCCAAAAAGGAAAACCACATGGGATTCATGTCAAAGCTGCTGTCCTTTGGATCCGATAAGGACCTTAAGCGCTACTACAAGATCGTCGACCAGATCAACGGTCTTGAGCCCCAGTTTGAGAAGATGACCGAGGAGGAACTCCGCGCCCAGACCGATAAGTTCCGCGAGCGTTACGCCAACGGCGAGTCGCTCGACGACATGCTTCCCGAGGCCTTTGCCACCGTGCGCGAGGCTTCCAAGCGCATCACGGGCATGCGCCACTTTGACGTACAGCTCATCGGCGCCATGGCGCTTCATGAGGGTCATATTGCCGAGATGAAGACCGGCGAGGGCAAGACGCTCGTCTCCACCTTGGCCGGCTACCTCAACGCTATCGCCGGCAAGGGCGTGCATGTCGTTACCGTCAACGATTACCTGGCAAAGCGCGACTCCGAGTGGATGGGCCGCATCTACAAGTACCTGGGCATGACCGTCGGTCTGCTCCAGAACAACATGCCGCTCGAACTCAAGCGTCCGGCCTACCAGGCAGACGTCACCTACGGCACCAACTCCGAGTTCGGTTTCGACTACCTGCGCGACAACATGGTCACCCGCCCCGAGCAGCGCGTGCAGCGCGGCCACCATTACGCCATCGTCGACGAGGTCGACTCCATCCTGATCGATGAGGCCAGAACGCCGCTCATCATCTCGGGTGCCGGCACCAAGTCCGCCAGCACCTACAAGGACTTCGCGCGTGCCGTGCGCGGCCTTGAGCGCGGCGAGGACGTGTCGCACGACATGCTCACCGCCACCGAGGACGTGGAGCCCACGGGCGACTATGTCATGGACGAGGCCAAGCACACCATTGCCGCCACCGAGCGCGGCCTTAAGAAGATCGAGCGCCGCTTGGGTATCGATGACATCTATGCCGATCTCTCCGGCCAGCTGGTCAACCACCTGCAGCAGGCGCTGAAGGCCCAGTACATGTTCCACCGCGACAAGCAGTACGTGGTCACCAACGGCGAGGTCAAGATCGTCGACGAGTTCACCGGCCGCATTATGGAAGGCCGCCGTTACTCCGAGGGCCTGCATCAGGCCATCGAGGCCAAAGAGGGTGTGCTCGTGCGCGAGGAGAACCAGACACTCGCCACCATCACCCTGCAGAACTACTTCCGCCTGTATGACAAGCTCTCCGGCATGACCGGCACGGCACTTACCGAGGATGCCGAGTTCCGCGAGATCTACAAGCTGCCCGTCGAGGTCATCCCCTCCAACAAGCCCGTGCAGCGCGTGGATCACGAGGACCTGGTGTACCGCACCATTCAGGCCAAGTACAACGCCGTCGCCGACGATGTCGAGCGACGTCACGCCAAGGGCCAGCCGGTCCTGGTGGGCACCGTCTCCATCGAGAGCTCCGAGAAGCTGTCCGCCGCCCTTACCAAGCGCGGCATCGCACACGAGGTCCTCAACGCCAAGCACCACGAGCGCGAGGCCCACATCGTGGCCCAGGCCGGACGTTACGGCGCCGTGACCATCGCCACCAACATGGCCGGTCGTGGTACCGACATCTTGCTGGGCGGCAACCCCGACGAGCTGGTGCGCGAGCGCCTTGAGTACGAGGGCCTGACCATGGAGGACGTGACGCCCGAGCAGCTCGAGCAGTTTAACGCCGAGGCCAAGGAGACTTGCAAGGCCGAGCGCGAGCGCGTGCTTGCCGCCGGCGGCCTGACCGTTATCGGTACCGAGCGCCATGAGTCCCGCCGTATCGACAACCAGCTGCGTGGCCGTTCCGGCCGTCAGGGCGATCCGGGCGAGACCCAGTTCTACTTGTCGCTCGAGGACGACCTTATGCGCCTGTTCGGTGGCGACAAGATGGACCGCGTCTCCAAGATGATGGTCACGGCCGACATGGGCGACGACATGCCCATCCAGCATAAGATCATCTCCAAGGCCGTCGAGAGCGCCCAGCACAAGGTCGAGAGCATCAACTTCTCCATGCGTAAGAGCGTTCTTGAGTACGACGACGTCATGAACAAGCAGCGCCAGGTCATCTACGCCGAGCGCAACAAGATTCTGGACGGCAAGGACCTGACCGACCACATCACCGAGGTCATGCACGATACCGTCTACCGTTGCGTGCAGGAGTTCTGCACCAAGGACAGCCACGAGGGCGAGCGCGACCTGGAGGGCCTGCGCAAGTGGGTTGTGGAGCTCACCGGCCACATCGATACGCCGAAGTTCCCCGACGAGGACTTTGAAGCCCTGGCTGCCGATGTCTTGGCCTATGTTGAGAAGTGCTACAACATGAAGGCCGAGCGTCTGGGCGAGGACCTGATGCGCGAGCTCAATACCCAGGTCATGCTGCGCGTCATCGATACCCGCTGGATGAACTACCTGCAGGAGATGGACTATCTCAAGACCGGCATTGGCCTGCGCGGCTTTGGCCAGCGCGACCCGCTGGTTGAGTACAAGACCGAGGCCTACGGCGCGTTCCAGATACTCGTCGATACCATGTACGAGGATTACCTGCGCACGGTTTTGCGCATCGAGATCAAGGCAGCCCCGCGTGCCGTGGAGCACAAGGAGGAGCCCTCGCTCGAGGGTGCGCGCTTCTCCGGTCCTGCCGAGGTCGATGGTGACAACGGCGACTCGGTGCTGCGCAAGCAGGCGCAGGTGCAGGCCCGCACGGCTGTCCAGGGTGGTCCGGCTGCCGTCAACAACGGTGGCAAGGTGACCACCTATCGCAAGTCCGAGAGCGACGATCCGTACGTCAACGTGGGCCGCAACGACCCGTGCCCCTGCGGTAGCGGCAAGAAGTTTAAGTACTGCCACGGCAGGAATCGTTAATGGCTGAGGCTTTAGAGGTAACGCCCGCCGAGCTGGACGCGTTTGCGGACCGGCTCGGCGAGGTCGAGTCGTATCTCCATTTGGACGAAAAGCGCACGCGCGTGACCGAGCTCGAGGCCAAAAGTGTTGCCCCTGGCTTTTGGGATGACGCCGACGCCGCCCGTGCCACCATGGAGGAGATCGCGCGTACCAAGGAAGATATCGCTGCCGTGGACACCGCGCGCGGCGAGCTTTCCGATGCCCGCGCCGCGCTGGAGCTTGCCGAGGAGATGGGGGATGACCCCGACGCCGCCACCCTTCGCGAGGAGGCTGCAGCCACGGCTGAGCGCCTGGCCCGTGCCATCGATGAGCTTGAGCTTTCGAGCTGGTTTACCGGTGAGTTCGATCACGGCGATGCCATTGTGACCATCAAGCCCGGACAGGGTGGTCTGGAGGCCCAGGACTGGACCTTCATGCTCTTTAAGATGTACATGAAGTACTGCCAGCGTCGCGGCTGGAAGGTCACCATTAACGACTGTCCCGCGGCCGAGGTCATCGGCATCGACCGCGCGACCTTTACCGTCGAGGGCAAGGACGCATTTGGCATGCTGCGCGCCGAGGCCGGCGTTCACCGCTTGGTTCGCATTAGCCCCACCGACGACAAGAAGCGCCGCCAGACCACGTTTGCCGGCGTCGAGGTCATCCCCGTGCTGCCCGATGATATCGACATCGAGATCAGTCCCGACGACATCCGCGTGGACGTGTACCACGCGAGCGGCCCGGGCGGTCAGGGCGTTAACACTACCGACTCCGCCGTGCGCGTGACGCATTTCCCCAGCGGCATTGTGGTCACCTGCCAAAACGAGCGCAGCCAGATCCAGAACAAGGCCGCGTGCATGCAGATCCTCAAGGCTCGCCTGTACGAGATTGAGCTCGAGAAGCGTGCCGAGGCGCTCGATGAGATTCGTGGACCCAAGACCACGATCGGTTTTGGTAACCAGATTCGCAGCTACGTGCTCTACCCGTATCAGATGGTGAAGGACCTGCGCTCGGGTGTGGAGACCAGCAACGTCGAGGCCGTTCTCGACGATGGCGATCTGGATCCGTTTGTGATCGGTTACCATCGCTGGGCAACCGGCAACGCCGATGCGGAAGGCTCGGACGCCTAGGCACATGGTTGGCTCCGGGTCGATGCAAACACTTCGCACTGATATTTTCTGTATTGAAGACGTCGATGATGCACCCGTATACCATTGGCGTCGACACCATCAGATGCGGACCGCGCGGTGACCCCACATTCCGCTGGCGCCCA
>CABSNR010000058.1:0-6695 GCA_902479145.1 uncultured Collinsella sp. | reverse complement strand
CGTAGCGGGTGGTTTAAAGCTGGCCGCTGCGCGGCCAGCGGACTAAAGTCTTGAAAAGAAAAAGCCTCCACAAGTTTCCCCGCGGAGGCTTTTGTTGCAAGGACTATTTGTCGGCGTCGGTGTCGGCACCGGCATTGACGGCATGGTCATCGTCAGCACCATCGGATGCGGCTTCGGCATCCTCCTGCATGGCCGCCTGCGCAAAGGCCGCGGCATCAGCCGCCAGCTCCTCCTCGCTCATACGAGGCGCGCGCTTCTTGGTCGGCATGCCGGCCGCCTTGGCATTGCGCTCCTCCTTGGCCGCCAGGATATCGTCCTCGCGCTCAAGGTAGGCCTCCCACTCGTTGTCGAGCAGGGCGTTCACGGCGTCGCCTTCGACGGTCTCGCGCTCAAGCAGCACCTTCGCCATCAGATCGAGCTGATCGCGACGGGCGTCCAGGATCTCGACCGCACGACGATGGGCCTCACGCATAATGCGCTGAACCTCGATATCGATGCGGCGCGCCGTCTCCTCGGAGTAATCCTGGTGATCGGCGTAATCGCGACCAAGGAACACCTGATGTTGCGCCTCGCCAAACACTTGCGTGCCCAGCTCCTCGCTCATGCCCAAGCGCGTGACCATCTCGCGCGCCATCTTGGTTGCGCGCTCCAGATCGTTGCTCGCGCCCGACGTAATGTCATCGCACATGAGCTCCTCGGCAACGCGACCGCCCAAGAACACGGCGAGCTCGTCGAGCATCTCGTTCTTGGTCTTGAGGAAGTGGTCCTCCTGCGGAAGCTGCAGCGTGTAGCCCAGAGCCTGACCGCGGCTGACGATCGAAATCTTGTGGACCGGATCGGAGTGCTCCAGGATGTGGCCCACCAGGGCGTGACCGCTCTCGTGGTAGGCAATCGTGGTGCGCTCGGCCTCGGTCATCACGCGACCCTTGCGCTGCGGTCCGGCAATCACGCGCTCCATCGATTCCTCGACCTCGTCCATCGAGATCACGGAACGATGACGGCGAGCGGCCAGCAGCGCAGACTCGTTGAGCAGGTTCGCTAAATCGGCACCAGTAAAGCCAACGGTCATCTGGGCGAGCTTCTCAAACTTAACGTCCTCGTCCATCGGCTTGTTCTCGGCATGCACGCGCAAAATCTGCTCGCGGCCCTTCACGTCCGGACGGTCGACCGTAACCTGACGGTCAAAACGGCCGGGACGCAGCAGCGCCGGATCCAGAATGTCGGGGCGGTTGGTGGCGGCGATCAGGATGACCGACTCGCTCTCCTCAAAACCGTCCATCTCGACCAGCAGCTGGTTGAGCGTCTGCTCGCGCTCGTCGTGGCCGCCGCCCAAGCCGGCTCCGCGCTGACGTCCCACGGCATCGATCTCATCGATGAAGATGATCGACGGGGCCTGGGACTTGGCCTCCTTAAAGAGGTCACGCACACGGCTGGCGCCGACACCTACGAACATCTCGACAAAGTCGGAACCCGAGATGCTAAAGAACGGCACGCCCGCCTCGCCGGCAACGGCCTTGGCCAGCAGCGTTTTACCGGTGCCCGGAGGGCCAACCAGCAACACGCCACGCGGGATCTTGGCGCCCAGCTTGCGATAGCGATCCGGATCGCTCAAAAAGTCACGGATCTCCTCGAGCTCCTCGACTGCCTCGTCCACGCCGGCAACGTCTTCAAACTTGACCTTGGGGCGTGTGGCCTCGTTGGTCTTGGCGTTGGTCTTGCCAAACTGCATGTTCCTGTTGTTGGCGCCCATCATCTGGCGCATAAAGTAGAACATGATGGCGATAAGGGCGATCGTCGGAAGCACACTCATCGCCAAGTCGCCCCAAAAATCGGGATCGTTGGTGTTAACGATGTACTTGGTATCGGGGTGCTCCGCCATGAGCTCGGCAAGCGAATCGGAGCCGACATAGGTCGAAGAGAAGCTCTTGAGCTCGCTCGTATCGCCCTTGTCCTTCTTCGTCTTCCAGTAATGACCCGTCACGCTTCCGTCTTGAACCGTATAGGTCAGATCTTCGACGCGATCCTGCTTGATGGCGCTCACCATCTCGCTCGTCGCGAGCTTAACGGTATTGCTGGAGCTGGCAAAGCCGGAGCCCATATTAAAGAAGGCATAGCCCAGAAGCGCGCAAGCCAAAAGAAAATACAGCCAGCCCGTACGCGTGGGCTTCTCGCCTCCGGGCATCCCCGGGATCTTTGGGTCCCGGGGAGTCTGGGAATTGTTGTCGTTACGGTCGTCGGGCATCTTACGAATAAACCTCCGGTTTCAAAATGCCCAGATACGGAAGGTTGCGATAGCGCTCGGCATAGTCGAGGCCGTAGCCCACCACAAAGGCATCGGGGCAATGGGTTCCAACATACTTGGGCGTGATGGCCGAGACGCGGTCCTCAACGTCCTTCCACAGGAAGGCGGCGACCTCCAGAGAAGCGGGCTTGCGGCTCTCGAGGTTCTTCATCAGATACTTGAGCGTCAGGCCCGAGTCCAGAATGTCCTCGACGATCAGCACGTCGCGACCGCGGATGTCGATATCCAGGTCCTTAATGATACGCACGATACCCGAGGACTTCACACCGTCGCCGTAGCTCGAAACAGCCATGAAATCGATGTTGGTCGGCAGCTCGATCTTACGCATCAGGTCGCCCATAAAGACCACGGCGCCGCGCAGGACCGCAATCAGCACCAGATCCTTACCCGCGTAGTCGCGCGTAATCTCCTCGCCCAGGCGAGAGACGATACCGTCGATATCCTCCTGCGTGAACAGAACCTTCTCGATATCCGGATGTTGAGAAGCCATGACAACCCTTTCTTGTGCTTATCGCCCACACACCGCCGTATGGACGCGAACTACACATTCTAGCAGCGCACGGGGTAAATTTACCAGCCCGTGCGCCATCAGCGCGGGAATACCGTCAACGTCGCACAGAATAGCAGGCGTGGGACGCTATTCCGCATCGACCACGCGGAGCAGATATGCCACGCGCGTTGCGGCCGTGCACTTAAAACGCTCGTCCGCGCGAACTCCGGCGACCCACACCACGGCACCCCCCGGCGCCGTCCTCACCATGGGCACGCCGGCACGCTCGGAAACGGGAATGCGAGCCTCACCTAGCAAATCGGATACTTTCTTGCTTCGGCCACTCATCCCTAACGGGCACATCACGTCTCCCGGCGCGGGACCGTCCACCCACAGGCGCGCCAATCGCGCCTCGGCAGGGATCTCGCCACGCGAGCCCGCCAGGATCCGCTCACTATCGCTGTCGGCAAAACCCAGGGCAGCCGCGTCTACCAAAGCTGTCACTTCCCCGGCAGCCGCAAGCTCACGGGCGCGGCGCACGATATCGCATCCCGGCTCAACAGCCATCGGTTCTGTGACCAGCATGCGTCCCCCGCCCAACGGCAAACGACCGGGTACGGTAACCCAGTCCGCGACCAGGCCCTCGCGAGCCGCCGGCGCCTTAAGCGCCAGCATGCCAAACTCAATGCGTGCGTCAATCCCCGCCGGAAGCGTGACCGAGCCGGTGCCCTCGGCAACGCAGGAAAGGACTCGCTCCACATGTCGCATCTCGGGACGAGCGTCCGGATCGATGCGCTTAATCGCCAGTCGCACGATGCGCCGCGCGATTACCACCTCGGCCGCAGCCAGGCGCCTGGCATCGAGCACCAGCGCACCCGCTGCCTCTTTGCGCAAACAGCTTCGAAACGCCTGTGCCGAAAGCTGAGACAAAAACGCGTCCTCATCGCCTAAGATCTCGCAGGCGGCGCCAATCGTCTTGCAGACGCTCGCGTTGCGCTGCGCCACCACTGGCATTACTCGATGGCGCACGTAGTTTCGCAGATACGAGATATCCTCATTGCTCTCGTCTTCACGCCACGGCTGACCATGTACCTGTAGATAGCCCACGAGCTCGCCATGAGTTAGGTCGAGCAAGGGACGTACCACGATATTCCTCCGGCGAGGAATGCTCGATAGGCCAGCGGGCCCCGAACCCTTAATCGCGTTCATCAAAAACGTTTCCGCGCGATCCGAAGACGTGTGCGCGGTGCAGATACGAGCCGCCGTTCGCGGTGCCCCCGTCTGGGCGCAGAGCTCGCGAACATACCTCCGCGCCGCGGCATAGCGCACCTCGCGGGCCGCGGCCTCAATATTGCCCGACTCCCCATCAAAATAAGCGTGCTCCACGCACAGCGGTAAACCATATTTCGCGCAGAGCTCACGCACAAAGGCCTCGTCGCCATCGGACGCCTTGCCGCGCAGATGATGGTTTACATGCAGCACATGCAGGCGCTCGCGAGCAATGGGGGCAACACCGCGTCCGTCTTGGATATCCAGCTTTGATGTGCACGCCATAAGAAGCAGTGCCGTCGAGTCCGCGCCGCCTGATACCATGAGCACGACAGGAGCAGCCTGCTGCCTCGTCCGGGTCTCATCGACTGCCCCGGGCACGGCATGGTGTCCGTAATGCTGAGATACCGTAGGCATTTGCTTCCTCCTCTATTCGTCCGCACCCATTGTATCCTTTGGAATCTTATGTCTCGTCTGCACCTTCATATCCTTGGCAGCGGCTCAAAAGGCAACTGCGCGCTCATCGAAGGCCCCCGGGGGCTCATCATGATTGACGACGGTCTTTCTCGCCGCGAGACATTAAAGCGCATGGCAGAACTGGGACTCTCGGCAGACAACGTCTCGGCTCTTCTCATTACTCATGAGCATAGCGATCACATCAAGGGTCTCGATGTCTGGTGCAAGCACTGGCACGGTCCCCTCTTTGCCAGCAGGGGCACACTTTCGAGCAAAGAAAATCTTTCGCATCTGCCTGTCGAGGAATTCGACCCCGGTGAAACCCTATCCATTGCCGGCATCCACGTGCAAACCTACTCAACATCACACGATGTCATCAATCCAGTCGGCTATCGATTCGACACCCTCGATGATTCCATCGGCTTTGCTACCGACACCGGAGAGCTATCGAGCCAAGCCATGAACACCCTCAAAGATTGTCGAGTCCTCGCGCTCGAAAGCAACCACGATGTGACCATGCTGCGCGAGGGAGAATATCCCCGCTTTCTTCAAGAGCGCATCCTGTCTGCAAGGGGACACCTCTCCAACGGCCAAGCCGCCGAAGCCGCGCGCGAACTTGTTACCGATCGCACCGAACAGCTCATTGCCATGCATATCAGCCAAGACAACAATCGTCCGAGCCTTACCGTCAAAAGCTATGCCAAAGCTCTAGCCGCAACCCTGGATGACGAGCCCGGCAGCTCCGCCACCCTTCTCCAAGGATCGCGAAAACTCTCGATACGCCCCGCAAGCCAGTATCGGCCAGCAACCATTCAATAGACTGTCCTAAACAGCAAAAGGGGCCGGGAATCGCTTCCCAGCCCCTTTTGTTGTCTTTTAATAGCGCAGAACACCAACGAAGTTATTCGATGGAGATCTTCGTAACGTTCTTCTTCTCGACGATCTTGGGAACCGTAACGGTCAGGATGCCGTCAGCGTACTTAGCCGAGAGGCCCTCGCTCGAAGCGTCCTTAAGATACACGCCACGCGTCGCGCTGTACGAGCTGAACTCCTTCTGCAGGAAGTTCTTGCCCTCGTTCTCCTCGTCTTCCTCGACATTCACGCTAATGGACAGACGGCCCTCGTTAAGCTCGACATCGATATCGTCCTTGGCGACGCCGGTCAGATAAGCCTTGACCTCATAGCCATCGCCCTTATCCTCAACGTCAACGGGGAACGCCTTGGAAGCAATCGAGTTGTTTGCAAGGTCGGTCATATCATCAAACAGATCGAACAGCGAGCTAGCAGAAGGACGAACGCCAAAAACCGAACGATAAGGAACCATGCTTGCCATGTTTACCACTCCTTTTAAGGACTGCCGAGCCATCTTCTAGGTGACTGGGACTTCTTTTGACGCTCTTATATATGCCCACCCAGTGCTCATATATACATCGGCTATAAAGTTTTTTGAGTCCAGTACTATAAGCATATCTAAGTGTATATGACTCAGGTTTAAGAAGGTTAAGGTTCTTTGAACCAGAGCTTAAATCAAGAGTATGTACGCAGCTACAAATAACTAGGGGCTTACAATGAGCGCGTACACGTTGTTGGTAACGAGCTAAAGGGCATCATGGACGACCAAAACCAGAACAAAATGTTTATGCCGACGCAGGGGGAAGATACTTCCACGCAGCCGCCACGGTTCCATCGCCCCCACATCTCGCAAGAGCCCATTAATGATCCGGAGCCCGAGTATGTGACGAGAAATCGATATCAAACACTCGAGGATGCCCAAACGGGACGTAAACATATGGGCGTCGCCTCAGGAGACCCTGTATATCTGAAAGACGCACCATTATCTAAAAACAGCGCAGCTAGTGATGAGCCACTGAAAGCATCCGCCGCTCATCAACAAAGAGGTCCTCGACCGAAGCAAACCTTGACGCATTCGGCTCGCTATCTCGAAACGCCAAAACAAGGAAAATCAATCTTCGTTTCGTCAAGTAAACGGCGCAAGCAGCATCGACTGGCAATCCTGCTTTTGATCATTGCGGCCATAGCAGTTGCCCTTGTTATTCGATTTATTTTCTTTAAATAAAGGGATCGCGTCGGAAATGTTGGTGTAAGCGCGCCGACGGCTGACCGCCAAACGCAAGCGGCCCCTGTCCTAGAATCTGGAATTGCTACATAACACAGGTT
>CABSNR010000057.1:0-6915 GCA_902479145.1 uncultured Collinsella sp. | reverse complement strand
CTACACCCTAGAGTTCGTCGGCAGCGTCAGATGTGTATAAGAGACAGTCCTATGGCAGCTCGGCTTTTTGCAGATAAGCGAGGGCTCGCTGCATTCCGCCGGGTTTATGGCGTGCCGCCTGACCCTGATGATGGCCGGCATGAGCGCTATTACGCTCACCACGCCCACGCTCGATCTCACTGCAGGCTTTGAGCGTTTGCTCGCGCCACTTGCGCGCGTGGGGCTCCCGGCACACGAGCTCGGCATGATCATGGGCATCGCGCTGCGCTTTATGCCGCAGTTTGCCACCGAGATGAAGCAGACGGCGGACGCGCAGGCAAGTCGCGGCGCGCGCGTGACGGGTGGTCCGCTCGGCGGCGTGCGCATGCTCGCCAGCGTGGCAATTCCGCTGTTCACGGGCGTATTTCGTCATGCCGAGACACTCTCTGCCGCTATGGATGCACGTTGCTACCATGGCGAGCAGGGGCGTACGCGACTGCATACGCTTATGTTTGGCCGCGTCGATGCGCTGGCCGCGGTGGCAATGGCGCTGCTGGTGACAGTGGTCCTCGCTGTCAATCTTCAACTTGTTTAGGCGCGATTCGAGCGCAAGAAAGGGATTCCTATGACCGATATCGACCGCACGGCCCAACTCGAGCGCGCCTGCACATACCTCAGGCGCATCCCCGCGTGGTTTCTGGCTACGACTGATGCGAACGATGGGCATCAGCCGCGCGTAAGGCCGTTCTCGTTTGCCATGGTCGATAACGGCAAGCTGTGGTTTTGCACGTCGCGCGACAAGGACGTGTGGGCAGAGCTCGGCGCGAACCCCAAGTTTGAGCTTTCGGGCTGGAAACCGGGGGAGTGCTGGATCGTATTGACCGGCGAGGCCGCGCTCGAGGACGATGCGGTGGTGAGCGACCGCGTTCGCGAAGCTGGCTTTAAGCACATGGTGGGCATTGGCGAGCAACACGAGAGCGCCAACGACGGTCGCCTTGCGTTTTTCTCGGTCCGCAATATCGTCGCCCGCTTCTGCGATATCGACGGCAGCGAAGAGCATCTGGAGCTCTAGCGCGTCTCAAATGAACTACTCGTTCCAAATTAGCTAGTGGCAGGAGGAAACGTGGACGGATTGAATACGGTGTTGGAGTATCTGACGTCGGTGCCGGCGTGGTATCTAGCGACGAGCGTGGATGGGCAGCCGCATGTGCGTCCGTTTTCGTTTGCGCAGATTCAGGACGGCAAGCTGTGGTTTGTGACAGCGCGCACCAAAGATGTGTGGCAGGAGCTGCTGCAAAACCAGCGCTTTGAGGCCACGAGCTGGTGGCCGGGCCATGGCTGGCTCATTCTGCGCGGACGCGCCGGCTTGGATGACCAGGCTGCCCCCGATATGCGCGAGGCCGGCTGGAAGCATCTGGAGCGTTTGGGCGAGCATTATGAGGGCGCAGGCGACCCCACGCTCGTCTTCTTTAGCGCCGAGGAGCCGGAGGCCTTCATCTGCAACCACGACGAATGGGTGCCGGTCGAGCTCTAGCCAGCTGGCGCATCCTAACAACTTGGTTTTCGCATGGGCGGGCCCCGTATTGCCCGGCGCCGTTAGGAGCGCCGGTCAATACGGGGCCCGCTCCATTTGTCAATTCCTTCAAGCGAATGTGTCGGGAATGTTTCAATGCATGAATATGCAAGCCATTTACGTGTTCATGCATCTTTTGGTGCTAAAGTTTCAACCCACTTCATAACGACCGCTGCGAAATGCGCATCGGTGCATAAATCGCAGACAAGGAGTCTGATATGTCTTTGAAGGTTGGAATCGTCGGCGCGGCTGGATATGCCGGAGCCGAGCTCATTCGCCTCGTGCTCGGCCATCCCGAGTTTGAACTTGTTGCCATTACGTCCAACGCCGATGCCGGCCAGCCGCTGTCCGCGGTGTATCCGAGCTTTGCTGGCGTGAGCGATCTGGTTTTCACCACGCATGACGCCCCCGAGCTCAAGAACTGCGATGCGGTTTTTCTTGCCGTGCCGCACACGGCTGCCATGGCACAGGTGCCCGCGCTGCTTGCATCGGGCGTCTCCTGCTTTGATCTTTCGGCCGACTACCGTCTGAACGACGCGTCCGTCTTTGAGACATGGTATGCCGCCGAGCATACGAGTCCCGAGCTGCTCAAGACGCGTGCTTTCGGCCTGCCCGAGCTGTTCTGCCAGGACTTGGAGACCGCTGCTTCCAGCCATGCCGCTGGCAGGCCCGTGTTGGTCGCCTGCGCCGGCTGCTATCCCACCGCAACGAGCCTCGCTGCCGCGCCTGCCGTGCGTGCGGGCTGGGTGGCCGAGAGCGGTCCCGTGATCGTTGACGCCATCAGCGGCGTGACGGGTGCCGGCAAGTCCTGTAACGCCCGCACCCATTTTTGCAGCGCGGACGAAAACCTGGAGGCCTATGGCGTGGGTAAGCATCGTCACACGCCCGAAATCGAGCAAATCCTCGGTCTAACCGATCGCGTCGTTTTTACCCCGCACCTGGCACCGCTCAAGCGTGGTCTGCTCTCCACGGTGACGATGCCGCTTACGCCGCAGGCAATCGATACCTTGACCCTTGAGGACGTTGTCGACTATTACAAGCAGTTCTACGCTGGCCGCACCTTCGTGCGCGTGCTCGATGCCGGTCAGCAGCCCAAGACGGCTTCGGTCGTCGGCACCAACGCCGCCCAGATTGGCCTCGCGCTCAACAAGCGCGCGGGCGTGCTGGTGGCGACGGGCGCCATTGACAATCTGTGCAAGGGCGCTGCGGGCCAAGCAGTCCAGTGCGCCAATATCGTCTTTGGCTTTGACGAGCGACGAGGCTTGCCCACAGTGGCGTGCCCGGTGTAGCACATTCGATTGTTAACGATTTGGTAGTCGGGCATCGAGTGGGGCGCCACTCTTGAGCTGGTCTCATGATTACGACTGGCATGGCGCACCAACCGATGTCCGTTTTTTGTTTGACATAAGGAGTCATAAAGACGATGAATACCGAGCTGTTTGATATCAAGATTCGCGCTGTCGAGGGTGGCGTTACGGCTGCGGCTGGTTTTAAGGCTGCAGGCATCCACGCTGGGCTCCGCAAGAACCCCGAGCGTCTGGATTACGCGCTCGTCGTGCCCGATAAACCCTGTCCCGGCGCCGGCGTGTTTACCACCAATCGCTTTTGCGCGGCACCCGTGCAGGTGAGCCGTGCCAACCTGGGCGGTGCCGACAAGGGCTACGGAATCATCGCCGGCGTTTCGGTCAACTCTGGCAATGCCAACGCCGCCACGGGTGAGACCGGCCTTGCATGCGCGCGCGAGACGTGCAGCATCGCATCGCAGGTCATCGGCTGCGAGCCCCAGCAGATTCTGGTTGCCTCCACGGGCGTGATTGGCCAGATTCTGCCGATCGACACGTTTGAGACCGCCATTCCTGCTGCCTACGAGGCGCTCTCCGCCCACGGTGGCGCCGATGCCGCTCGCGCCATCATGACGACTGACACGCACTCCAAGGAGTACGCCGTGTCCTATGTCAGCGAGGCTGCGGGTCATGCGGGCAATGTCTATACGGTAGGCGGAATGTGCAAGGGCTCGGGCATGATTATGCCCAATATGGCCACCATGATCTCGGTCATTACTACCGATGCCCCCGTCGAGCCGGCGGCGCTTCACGCCCTGTTGCTCTCGACCGTTAAGCAGACCTTCAATAAGGTGACGGTCGATTCCGATACCTCGACCAACGACACCTGTATCATGCTTGCCTCTGGCGCTGCTGCTGCAGATGCCGAGGCTATCGTCGAGGGCACTGACGCCTTTGACGAGTTGGCCTTTGCCGTGCACGAGGTGTGCGAGAGCCTGGCGCGCAACATCGCGGCCGATGGCGAGGGCGCATCCAAGCTTGTTACGGTCAACGTTACCGGAGCCGCCAACGACGAGGAAGCTGATATCGCCGCTCGTGCCGTTGCCAACTCGCCACTCGTTAAGACCTGCATCGCCGGCCACGACTGCAACTGGGGTCGCGTTGCTATGGCGCTTGGCAAGTGCGGCGTTAAGTTTAATCAGGAAGACGTTTCCATCGACATGATGGGTATGCCTGTCTGTCGCGATGGTCTGACTGTTCCCTTTGACGAGGACGAGGCTCTACGACGTTTCGAGGCGCCCGAGATCGTGATTTCGGCCGACCTGGGCGCAGGCGACGCGGCAACAACCGTGTGGACCTGCGACCTCACGCACGAGTACATTTCCATCAACGGCGACTACCGTTCCTAGATTCCGGGCACGCTGCGCATCTTGCCGCGATTGCGGACAGCGGAGCACGGCGCGATAACGATACGAAAGACGAGGCAGATTATGAAATTCGCACGCGATTGTCGTTCGAGCGAATCCAACGAAGCAACCGCGCAGCTGCTGTTCGAGGCGCTGCCGTGGATTAAGAACCTGACCGGCAAGACGGTTGTTATCAAATATGGCGGAGCCGCCATGGTTGATGAGCAGCTGCGCCGCGACGTGATGAGCGACATCGTTTTGCTCAAGATCATCGGTATGCGCCCCGTCATCGTGCACGGCGGCGGCAAGGCCATCAACGAGGCACTGAGCCATTACGATATTCCCATCGAGTTTAAGAACGGCCAGCGCGTGACCACGCCGGCGACTATGGATATCGTGCGCGAGGTGCTGGGCGGCAAGGTTAACCAGGAGCTGGTTGCTGCCATCAACCACCACGGCAACCTGGCCGTGGGCGTGTCGGGCAGCGATGCCGGCACGCTCATCGCCGAGCCGCTCGACCCCGAGCTCGGTCGCGTGGGCAAAGTGACGCACGTCAACACCGACTATATCGAGCGCTTACTCGATAGCGAGTACATCCCCGTCATCGCTACCGTCGCGGCGGGGGAGGACGGCGGTTTCTTCAACATCAACGCCGACACCGCCGCCGGTGCCGTTGCCGCGGCGCTCCACGCGCATAAGGCGATCTTTTTGACCGATGTCGATGGCCTGTACAAGGACTTTAGCGACAAGGACTCGCTTATCTCCAACCTAACGCTCGATGAGGTTAACGAAATGCTCTACGGCGGCGAGGTCGACAAAGGCATGATTCCCAAGCTACGCGCCGCTGTCGATGCGCTTGCCGCCGGTGTGTTCCGCGCGCACATCATCAACGGCACCACGCCGCATTCGCTGCTGCTGGAGCTGCTGACCGATGCTGGTGTCGGTACCGTGATCCATTCCACCGAGACGGCCTACGAGTTCGATACGCATCCGCACCCGCTTTCGACGTTTGCGGCGCGCCTGACCGAGAACCTCGACGAGGTCGAGAAACTCCAGACGGTCTAGCTGACCCGCGGTCGTCGCGTCCCTGCACCCATAGCCCTGCGCCGTACGGCGCCCAACGAAAGGCATCCCATGTCACTTGCAACTCAGCAATCGCTCGAATCCCATTACGTTATGCATACCTTTGGCCGCTCACCGGTTGAGTTTGTCGAAGGTCACGGCATGAAGCTCATCGGTGACGATGGTCGTGAGTATCTCGACTTTCTCGCTGGTATTGGCGTGTGTAGTCTAGGTCACGGAAATCCTGCAGTGCTTTCGGCGCTCGAGGTTCAGACCAAAAAGCTCATGCATGTCTCCAATTACTTCTACATTGAGCAGCGCGGACAGGTCGCGGCGCTGCTGTCCAAGCTTGCTAACGACGACGTAGATGGTGCGCGCGTGCTTGCCGATGCCATTGTCGCCGGCGATGAGACCACGGCAGCTGCTCTTGGTGCCCCGGCTGCGGATGAGCAGGTTTGGGAGACCTTCTTTGCCAACTCTGGCGCCGAGGCCAACGAAGGCTCGATGAAGCTCGCGCGCCTGTACGCCAAGCGTGCCGGTAATGGCGGCAACACCATCGTGTGCATGCGCGGCGGCTTCCACGGCCGTACGCTCGAGACCATTGCCGCCACCATGCAGGATTGGCTGCAGGACAGCTTCCGCCCGCTGCCGGGTGGCTTTGTGGCCTGCACGCCCAACGATGTGGATGAGCTGCGTGCGATCTTTAAGCAGCTGGGGAGCGAAATTTGTGCCGTGATGCTCGAGCCGATCCAGGGTGAGAGCGGTGTGCATCCCATGACCGAGGAGTTTATGGCTACGGCGCGCGACTTGGCGCACGAGGTGGGTGCCGTGCTTATCGCCGACGAGGTCCAGTGCGGCATCTTCCGCTCCGGCAAGCCATTTGCATTCCAAACCTATGGCGTGGAGCCCGACATCATGAGCCTTGCCAAGGGCATTGCCGACGGCGTGCCCATGGGTGCCGTCGTGGCAAAGAAGGAGATTGCCGACGTGTTTAAGCCGGGCGACCACGGCTCGACCTTTGGCGGTAGCTGCTTGGCCATCGCGGCGTGCGCCGCGACGCTCTCCGCGCTCGTGCGCGGCGATTATGCCGACCATGCTGCCAAGGTAGGCGCCTATATGGAGGCAAAGCTCGCCAAGCTGCCGCACGTGACCGAGGTGCGTGGCCGCGGCTTGATGCTCGGCTGTGATTTGGATGATGCCGCGGGCGACGCGCATGATGTTGTTGCCCGCGCGCTGGCCGCCGGTGCCGTGATTAACGCTACGGGTGCCCATACGCTGCGTTTCCTGCCGCCGCTCGTCTGCGAGGAAGCCGACGTGGACAGTCTGATCGAGATCCTGTCGGGTGTCTTGGGCTAACGCGGCGCAATAACTCAATTTGGACCGGGTTCCGGACTGCGGACGTGCCCTATGCGGCATGATTTAGCGGTCTGGAGCCCGTTTTGCCTTAGATTTGCTAAGGCAGGGGGACCTGCTGGTCAAAAAACATCAAATATGAGTAGTGTTACCGATTTGGTAGCAGCAATTTTGGACTAATAAGGCCAGATGGCAAGTCGAAATGGTAGCGCGCAGAGATGTGGTGTAAGAGGCGGGGCATACCCCGCCTCTTCCCTTT
>CABSNR010000056.1:0-7268 GCA_902479145.1 uncultured Collinsella sp. | reverse complement strand
CAACCTCCTGCGACACGTGGTAGCGCTCGGTGTGCATCACGTGCTGTGTAGGGTCGTCCTCCTCCACCAGACGGAAGGTATCGATACCCACCTCGAGCTCGACGGCGGCAAACTTCGCACCCTTGGCCTCGATAGCGGCCATGAGCTCGGGAGTAAAGTGCAGACCCGCCGTAGGAGCGGCAGCCGAGTGCTCCTCCTTCATGGCGTAGACGGTCTGGTACTTCTCGGGATCGCCCTCGTAATCGGTAATGTAGGGCGGCAGCGGCACGTGGCCGGCAGCGTGGATGGCCTCGTCGAGCGTGCGCGGGTCGCCGGCGGCATTGCAACCGGCCGGCTCAAAGCGCACCAGACGGCCACCGCGGCTATCGTTAACAAAGTCGACGACCTCGGCCGTCAGCACCACGGGCGCGCCCTCGGGCGCATGGGCGCCGCCCGCACGATACTCAATCTGAGCACCGGGCTTCAGGCGCTTACCCGGCTTGACCAGGCACTCCCAAACGTGACCCAGCGGATCCACATCCTCGCGGCGCTTGAGCAGCAGCGTCTCGACCACGCCGCCCGAGCCGGCCTTGCGACCGATCAGGCGGGCCGGCATCACGCGCGTCTTGTTGATGACGAGCACGTCGCCCGGCTCGATATAGTCGATGATGTCGCGGAAGATGCGGTGCTCAACGGTACCGCCGTGCTCCAACGGCGTTCCCGCCCGGGAGCCCTTGCGATCCACCACCAACAGGCGGCAGGAGTCGCGCGGCTCGGCAGGAGCCTGTGCAATCAGTTCCTCGGGAAGGTTGTAGTCAAAATCATCGGTACGCATAGACACGTCGGATACTCCTTATATAGCTAAAGTCCGCTCTACATCCTAGCAGGCTGACGTCCCAAATGAACTACTTTTTGGCGGCTTTGCGCTCGTCGCGGATGCGGGCGCGGTCCATGGCCGCCTCGACAGCCGAGAAGCGGCAGCCGCAGTAGTTCTGCCGATACATGCCAAGCTCGCGCGAACGGCGTGTCGCTTCGGGGTAATACGGGCGAAAATCGCGAATCACCGGAGTGAGCCCACGTGCCGCCGCCAGGCGCTTGAGCACGTCATTGCAGGTATCGAACAGCTGATACGGCGAGACGGCGAGCGTCGTGCCCACAAACTCAAACCCGCGCTCCTGGGCCACGCGGCACGCCTCGGCCAAGCGCAGGGCATAGCACGCGCGACAGCGACGAGGCCGATCGGCACCCAGCGGTGCCACGCCGGTCTCCCAGTGATCGCGGTCCTCCCCTGCCTCGATGAGCTCGATGTCGCCATCGACACACCACCGGCGCAGCTCGTCCAAGCGGCGCTGCCATTCATCGCGCGGTTGAATATTGGGGTTGGTCCAGCAGATTGTGGGCTCAAACCCCTCCTCGCGCAGCAGGCGAACCGGCTCAAGCGAGCATGGTGCACAGCACGCATGCAGCAACAACGACTTCATCGACATCTCCTCACCCAAAAAAGCGCACGCCAAAGGACGTATCCTCGCAGGCGACAATGCGGCGGTCGCGCAAAATGGTTCGCACGTAGTACCAGTCGCCCACACAGCCCGACAAATGCAAGCCGGCCGCCAGGTAGCACAGCAGCGGATAGCCCGAGAACGCAAACCCCAGGGCAAACGCTGTCGTCACAACAACCGTCGGCGCCAGGCAAACTGCCACGTACCGCCGGCGCGAATACACCACGCCCTCGGCGCAGGCATAGATCATCGCCGTCTCGCGATTCGCCCCAAAGGTCACCTGCGCGCCCGCAGGCGCCAGCAGCTTAAAAAACACACCGTGCACCAGCTCGTGCACGGCAAATGACGCCGCCGAAACCGCAGCTAAGCCGACTATCCAGCCCAAGACCGTGGTCCAGCCGCCCGCGTCAGCCGCATCCAAGTCCGCAGGCCCGCCCATCAGCATAAACACCGGCACCAAGCACACAGCAAATGCGCCGAGCACGGCCATCCCCCACACAAAGCAGGCGTGCAGAAAATCCTCGTCTTCAAACGCATGTATGTTGGAAATCTCATTCATAGCATCTTAGGATAGCGCCCCTGCCACGTACCCGTCCGCATGTGCGATAATGTCGAACGATATGCACGAATTGACCACCGCGTCGCCAGGCCTTGCGCCCGGCTGCGCTCTCACCATATGCGAAGGAGTCCCATGGCATCCAAATACTCCATGAACGACCGTCCCAGCTGGCCTCGCCGCGCCATCGTTACCGCCGGCGAGCCCTACGGCAACAAGGGCCTTCACTTTGGCCACGTCGGCGGCGTCTTTGTCCCGGCCGACTTCTTCGCCCGCTTCCTGCGCGACCGTCTGGGCCGCGAGAACGTCATCTTCACCTCGGGCACCGACTGCTACGGCTCGCCCATCATGGAGAGCTACCGCAAGCTCAAGGAGAACGAGGGCTACGACAAGTCCATCGCCGAGTATGTCGAGTCCAATCACTCCCGCCAGGCCGCGACCCTCAACAACTACAACATCAGCTGCGATATCTACGGCGGCTCGGGCCTTGAGCCGGCTGCGCAGATTCACAACGAGGTGACCGCCGAGATTATCGAGCGTCTGCACGAACAGGGCACCATCTCCAAGCGCTCCACGCTGCAGTTCTACGACGCCAAGGCCGGCACGTTCCTCAACGGCCGCCAGGTGATCGGCCGCTGCCCCATCCAGGGCTGCAAGTCCGAGAAGGCTTATGCCGACGAGTGCGACCTGGGTCACCAGTTTGAGCCCGAGGAGCTCATCGCGCCCAAAAGCCAGCTCACCGGCGAGGTGCCCGAGCTGCGCCCGGTCGACAACCTCTACTTCGACCTGCCGGCCTACCTCGACTTTATGAAAACCTATACCGCCAAGCTCGCCCAGAACCCGCAGGTTCGCTCCGTGGTCTCCAAGACCATGGAAGAGTGGCTGCTGCCGGCCCAGCTCTACATCCAGAACAAGTTCCGCGAGGCCTTCGATGCCGTCGAGGATCAGCTTCCCGAGCACACCGTGCTGGAGCCCGAGGGCAACAAGAGCAGCTTTACCGTCACCTTCCCCAGCTGGAAGGAGCGCGACGATGCCCACGCGGTGCTCGCCAACGGCGGCGTGCGCTTCCGCAGCGGCAAGGCGCTCGTACCCTTCCGCATCACCGGCAACATCGACTGGGGCGTTCCAGTGCCCGAGGTCGATGGCGTCTCCGACGTCACCTGCTGGTGCTGGCCCGAGAGCCTGTGGGCTCCCATCAGCTATACGCGCACCGTGCTCGCACGCGATGCCAAGGCCGCCGGCGTGACCGAGGGCGTCGCCGCCCAGGATGCCGCCCTCATGGGCGAGCCCGCCGCCGATTCCACGCAGGTCCCCGCGCCCACCTACCAGCACAGCTCGCTCGACTGGCGCGACTGGTGGTGCTCGGATGACGCACAGATCTACCAGTTCATTGGCCAGGACAACATCTACTTCTATTGCATCGCGCAGACCGCCATGTGGGAGGCCCTGGGTTGGAACCTCACGCAGAGCACCGTCAGCGCCTGCTACCACCTGCTCTACATGGGCAAAAAGGCAAGCTCGTCCTCGCAGACTCCTCCCCCGCCGGCAGACGACCTGCTCAACCACTACACCTGCGAGCAGATGCGCGCGCATTGGCTGTCGCTCGGCCTGTCCGAGAAGCCGGTGAGCTTTAGCCCCAAGGCATACGACACGCGCGTGACCGGCAAGGACAAGGACGGCAACGAGGTGCGCGCCTGCGACGACAAGCGCGTTATCGACCCCGCCCTTAAGGAGAGCGCGCTGCTGACCGGCGTGTTCAACCGCCTGGCCCGCAGCTGCTTCTACGGCGTCGCCGTCAAGGAGGGCGACGAGAGTCCCTATCGCAACGGTTGCATCCCCGCCGGTGCCGCTTCTGACACCGTGGTCGAAGCCGCCCAGCAGGCAGCCCTCGCCTTTGAGCAGGCCATGTACAAGTTCGAGACGCACCGAGCGCTCGCTGTGTGCGACGACTACCTGCGCGCCGCCAACAAGCGCTGGAGCGATGCCTCCAAGGCCGCCAACAAGCTCGAGGGCGAGCCGGCCAACGCCGCCATGACGCAGGCCCTCGTCGACGCCTTTACCGAGCTGCGCGTGGCCACCGTCCTGATGCACGGCATCGTGCCGGCCGGCTGCGAGCTCATCTGCGAGTACTTCGACGTTGACCCGGTCGCCTTCTTTAGCTGGGATAACATCTTTGCCTCCACGGATGAGTTTGTGGAGAGCCTGGGCGAGAAGCCCGGCGAGCACCGCGTGAAGCCGCTGCCCCCGCGCTTCGACTTCTTTAGCAAGCACGAGAGCCAGTACTAAAGCACGCCAGCAGCGGCGTGCCCGGAAAGTAGTCAATTTGGGACGGGAAGGAAAGACGGATGTCCAAGCCGCGTCGTCGTAAGCAGAAAAAGCAGGTCAAGGCCGAGCTCAAGCTCAGGCAGTTTGCTGCTACCGAGCTTTCCGACCAGCTTGCCGCCCTTCCCTGCGCCGCCGACCTGCCGCGCTTTATGGTCGACACGGTCGCCGGCGCCTATGCGCCCGCCGATGCCAAGCTCATGATCGAGGGCTTCGGCGCCGCGGCCACACGCCCGGTCACGCTGCGCGCCAACACGCTCAAGGCGACCGCCGAGGACATCGCTGCGGCGCTCGATGCCGCCTGCATCGCCCACCAAACCGTTACCTGGTATCCGGACGCCTTTATCCTGCCCGAGGCCCAGGTTTCAGATCTGTGGGATCTCGACATCTACCGCGACGGCAAAATCTACCTGCAGAGCCTGTCATCCATGATGCCGCCGTTGGTCCTGGGCGCCCAGGCAGGCGAGGACATCCTGGACATGTGCGCAGCCCCCGGCGGCAAGACGACGCAGATCGCCGCCCTCACCCAGGGACAGGCGCACCTCACCGCCTGTGAGATGAGCATTCCCCGCGCCGAAAAGCTCGAGTCGAACCTCCATCGCCAGGGTGCCAAAAACGTGCCCGTCATGCGCATCGACGCACGCGAGCTCGACGAGTTCTTCCGCTTTGACCGCATCCTGCTCGACGCTCCCTGCACCGGCACGGGCACCGTCATCAGTGGCAACGAGAAAAGCCTGCGCGGCCTCACCGAGCAGTTGCTGAGCAAGTGCGCCCGCTCGCAGCGAGCACTTCTGGACCGCGCCATGGGGGCCCTCAAACCAGGCGGCACGCTCGTCTATTCGACTTGTTCGATCTTGCCGCAGGAAAACGAGGACGCCCTGCAAGAGGCCCTCGACAAGCATATGGACTGCGAGCTCATCCCCCTCGACGGCACGCCAAGCGAAAGTGAAGCACGACGCACCCAGGAAGCTGGTGAGGAGCCGCGCATCGAGTCCAACGCTCTGACCGAAGCCATTGCCGCGGGTCAGGTATCGGCCATCGTCAACGGCCTGCCCGGCACGCTCACCATTCCGCCTAGCCGCGACTTTGAGGGCTTCTACATTGCCCTGATCCGAAAACGCAGCTAGCGCACGGATCCAAAACTCAACAAGCTATCTCTGTGCGCGTTTGCCCTGCTGGTCGCGATGCTGTTTAAGCATCGCGCGCTCCTTGCGTTCGGCCCTTTTGCCCTTAATGGCCGTGACCACAAAGTAGATGACCGCGGCGGCAACGATTGCGGCCACACACAGGCCGATCGAGCCAAACATTGCTGTCAATTCCATACCGCGTCACCTCTCTTTTAAACGGGGCTTTCAAGATAGCACCTCGATCCCCGCCACCACAGCTCCTTCACGTTCGCCTGCCCTTCGGTCTAACGGATGGCGCGGCGGGGAAAAATCAACTCGTCAAACGATTTAGCATTCGCAATTCCGGCTGCATCGTGCCGGCCGTCGTCACACAGAATCGAGTCTCCATGGACACCCTCAACGACCTAAACGAGCGCGTCGACGCCTTTGTCGGCACCAGCTCCTTCGACACGCCTGCCGCGGCAAACGACCAAGCTCCCATCGATGTGCCCGCCGAGGTTCACGAGGACATCCTCGCCTCGGTCGATTTCTCCGAGGTCGAGCTCGCAGACGAGTTCACCGAGCCCCAGGTAGCCGTGACTCCCAACGGACTGCTCCCCATGGAGCCGCTGCCCATCGACGGGCGTTTGCGCAAGGCGGCCCTCCGCATGCCCGACGAGATCGAGGAGGCCAGCGGCTTTACGCTCTTCGGCCGTCGTATCAAATCGCTCATCTACACCACCGATGTCGCGGTTATCCGCAACTCCAACGCCGACGCCGTCTTTGCGGTCTACCCTTTCACGCCGCAGCCCGCCATTACGCAGGCACTGTTGACCGTCGCCGAGTGCCCGGTCTTTGTAGGCGTGGGCGGCGGAACTACGACCGGCAAGCGCTCCGTGCAGATGGCAGCCGTCTCCGAGATGCAGGGCGCGGCGGGCTGCGTGGTCAACTCCCCCGCCACTGCCGAGATGGTCGAGCACATCACCAACATCGCCGACATCCCCGTCATCGCCACGGTCGTACGTTGCGACGATGATGCGCATGCCAAAGTGCGCGCCGGGGCCAAGATCCTCAACATCGCGGCCGGCAAGAACACGCCGCAGGTCCTGCGTGAACTGCGCGAGCACTATCCCAACCTGCCGCTCATCGCACCGGGCGGCAAGACGCCCGAGAGCATCCGTGAAACCATCGCCGCCGGCGCCAACGCCATCATCTGGACGCCGCCTTCGGCCCAGCAGCTACAGACCGACATGATGAAGCGCTATCGCAAGATGAAGGAAGACGCCACGCCCGTCATCTCGCGCGACGATGTGCCCATTATCGACCAGGTCGCCGCCGCCGAGGTCAGCCAGGTCGAGAACATGAATCCCGATGTGCCGATTCCCGACGAAGTCATCGAACGCGTCGCTTCGATCCACGATCATATCGAGGAGCGTCGCGCCAACCGCGGACTCAAGCCCTCGCTGCACGGTTTCTTCTTCCGCGGAAAGAAACGCTAGCAAAACATCTTGGCCCGCCCCACAAACGTGAGGCGGGCCGTTTTCGCTTGAGCAATCATGCAGCGACGTGATGGGGCAAATTAATCCACGCGCTTGTCGCCCATAAAGAAGAGCGCCACCGTACCAGGTCCGGTGTGCGAACCGATCAGAGCACCGATATTATTGATCTCGATCTTACCTTTGAGTTGCGGGACCTGTTCCTCAATCAGCGCCGCAACGGCTTCGGCATCCTCGCGGCACGCCGAATGGGACATAATGCACTTACCCGAATAATCCGCACCGTCCTGCACGTGTACCATCATGGTCT
>CABSNR010000055.1:0-8541 GCA_902479145.1 uncultured Collinsella sp. | reverse complement strand
CTACACCCTAGAGTTCGTCGGCAGCGTCAGATGTGTATAAGAGACAGGCATATGTTCGAAAACACAATATGTTGTGTTTTCAGCAAAGGCGTGATGCCACCTGTAGAACCACACCCGCGAACCTCAACCTTCAAGTTGACCTTGAGGCGATTTTTACGTCCCTTTACATGCCGTTCACATCGCCCCCAAACTCCCCCACCCAAGGCACGTGCGGCCCACCACCGCGACGCCAAGTGGCGAAAAATGGGACGGGCCCCAGATTGCCCATGCGCGCGCAAAAGCACGCCGCGGCAATCTGGAGCCCGTCCCCAAATACCTATAAATATGCAGGTCAGCGATGTGTTAACGATGTGCCAGCGGGTGCGCCGCCAAATAGACCTCGGTCAGTTGCGTACGATCGACATGCGTGTAGACCTGCGTGGTCGATATATCGGCATGTCCCAAGATCTCCTGTAGCACACGGAGGTCTGCGCCGCCCGCAAGCATATGGGTGGCAAAGGAGTGACGCAGCGTATGGGGATGGAGCCCCACCAGTCCCACCTGGCGCCCGTAGCGCTCACAGATGGCATGGATGCCCTGGCGCGACAGACGGCGGCCGTTCTTATTTAAAAAGACCGCCGAGGTCTCGGTTCCGCGGGCATGGGCCGCCAAGCGAGAACGCCCCTCAGTTACATAAAGCGTCAGAGTTCGCGCCGCGCTTCCTACCAGCGGGGACAGGCGTTCCTTCGAGCCCTTACCACGAACGAGCACAAAGCCATCGTCGATATGGATATCGCCCACATCGAGCCCCACCAACTCGCTCACACGCAAACCGCATCCGTAGAGCACTTCCAAGATGGCATGGTCGCGCAAGCCCATCTCGCCCTCGGGGAAGTCTTGATCGAGCAGCGCCGAGACATCCTCCACCGATAGATACTCCGGCAAACGCTCAGCCTTTTTAGGCAGGCGCAACGCCGCCGTTGGATTTTGGGCCACAGCCCCATCGCGCACCAAAAAGGCATGTAAGCCCTTCACGGCCGCAAGCGCACGCTCCACCGAGGCATCCGAATAGCCCCCATCGCGACGGTCGGCGACAAAGCCCTCCACGACCTGACGGGTCACCTCTTCAAAAGACACAATACCCGCCCGCTCCAGATAGGCGCAGTACGTCGTCAGGTCACGACGATAGGCCGCAATCGTGTTGCGCGCCAAACCCCGCTCGACCGCGAGGTAATCGAGATACTCCCCCGCCGCCACGGCGAGCGACGAGGGAGTAGCTTCGGTATGTTCCTTATTCGCCGGCACCCTTAGTCCGTAGCGAGGTTCATGGGCGTCACCTGCAGACGGTCGACACCCTCGTGCTGGCCGATCGAAGCGCGCACGAACTCGCGGAACAGCGGCTGCGGGTTGGTCGGGCGGCTCTTGAACTCGGGATGAGCCTGGGTTGCCACATACCACGGATGCACGTCGCGCGGCAGCTCGACCATCTCGACCAGGCGCTCGTCGGGCGACAGACCCGAGATAACCAAGCCGGCGTCCTCGAGCTGGTCACGGAAGGCGTTGTTGAACTCAAAGCGATGACGGTGACGCTCGTAGACGAGCTCCTCGCCATATGCCTCGCGAGCAAGGGTATCGGCGGCGAGCTTGCACGGATAGGCGCCCAGACGCATGGTGCCGCCCTTCTCGGTCACGTCCTCCTGCGAGCTCATCAGATCGATGACGCTAAACGGGCCGTCCGGATCGAACTCGGAGGAGCTGGCGCCGGCAAGGCCGACGACGTTGCGGGCGAACTCGCACACGGCCACCTGCATACCCAGGCAAATGCCCAGATACGGAATCTTGTGCTCACGGGCAAACTCGGCCGCGAGGATCTTGCCCTCCAGGGCGCGCTTGCCAAAGCCGCCGGGGACCAGGATGCCCGAGGCGTCGCCCAGAACCTCGGAGACATTCTGCTCGTCGAGGCTCTCGCCGTCGACCAGCTGAACGTCCACATGGCGATCGTAGAAGACGCCCGCATGGTGCAGGGCCTCGATAACCGACAGGTACGCATCGGGCAGCTGCGTGTACTTGCCCACGACGGCGATCTTCACCTTGTCGGCGTGATGGTTGGCGTGATTCTGTTTGCGCAGGAACTCATTCCACTCGCTCATGTCGCGCTCACGCGGGTCCAGACCCAGGCGCTCGCAAATGCGCAGGTCAAAGTCCTGCTCGGCAAGCAGCTGCGGAACATCGTAAATGCTCGCGCAGTCCTCGTTGGTAAAGACACAATCGGTGTCGACGTCGCAGAAGCTTGCGATCTTTCCGCGGATAGCGTCATCGATATGGTGGTCGGAGCGCAGCACGATGATATCGGGCTGGATGCCAAAGCTGCGGAGCTCCTTGACGGAATGCTGCGTGGGCTTGGTCTTGACCTCGTGGGCGGCGGCGATATAGGGAACGAGCGACACGTGGATGTAGCAGACGTTCTCGGGGCCGGCCTCCTTGCGGTACTGACGGATGGCCTCGACAAACGGTTGGGACTCGATGTCGCCGATCGTGCCGCCCAGCTCGGTGATGACTACATCGGAGCCGGTCTGCTCCTCGATGCGGCGGAACTTGTCCTTAATGGCATTGGTGACGTGAGGAATCACCTGCACGGTACCGCCCAAAAAGTCGCCGCGACGCTCGCGGGCGATCAAGCTCTTATAGATGGCGCCGGTCGTAAAGTTGGAATCGCGGGTCAGGTTCTCATCAATAAAGCGCTCGTAATGACCCAGGTCCAGGTCGGACTCGTAACCATCCTCGGTAACGAAGACCTCACCATGCTGGAAGGGGCTCATGGTACCGGGGTCGACGTTCAGATACGGATCGGCCTTCTGCATCGTTACTTTGTAGCCACGCGACTTGAGCAGACGGCCCAGCGAGGCCGCGGTGATACCCTTGCCCAGAGACGAAACCACGCCACCGGTTACGAACACATGCTTGGTCATATTGAGTTACCTGCGCTTCCCGTAGAAGTTGTTTATCCACATCTTACGGGTCTTCATTGTAATACTCGCGCCGCGGACCGTTCGCAATTTTTCTCGCGTGAGATTGCATTTCTCAATCTTGAAACAAAACGCCGCCCGGTTTCCCAGGCGGCGTCGCTATGGCAAGGGTTACATGCTGCTATCGATCAGAAACCTCGTCCTCAAGCATTTCTTGAACGAGCATGCCGGTACGGACGCCCTCAAGATACCACTCGCCACGTTCGGTGAGGCAAATGCCATTTGCAAGCTGACCGCCGTCGTCGCTATAACGCGAGACGACATCAATCATGCCTTCGGAATCCAAGCGATCGATTGCGGCGCGGGCACGATACGGCGAAACCCCCACGCGCTCGGCAAGCGTTTTGCGCGAGAAACCATACGGCCCGCCATTGTCTTCGGTTTGCTGGTCGATCTCCATCAATACCAGCACCTCGACACGCTTCATATCGTTGACACTCGCACGACCCTTGCCCGCCATAGCAGCCTCCTCAAACCGAGCACGAGCATCTAACGCGCCGTGCGCGACCGACACACCTCACGATGGCAGGTAATATCCATCATGCGGCATCCCGCTAAGGATGAAACAGTTACGGTTATTGTATACCGCTCAAATTGTTTCTAGGCAGGTAAACAGCTACTTTTCGCCGAAATAGGCGCTTTATTGATCAAAAAGCCGTACCGGGCGCTAACCCGATACGGCCAAAATGCAATGCAATTACCGCGGTGCTTCAAACTTAGCGATGGAAGAAACCGCGGCGCTCAAACTTGGGCTCGCAGCACACGTTGATACCCAGTTTGCGCAGTACCGTCTCGTCCGTCGGCGAGATAATCACACTAAAGAAGGCATCGCAACCGCGCAGCTGCTCCAAGCCCGAAAGGACGCGAGCGGCCGTCTCACTCGTGGCCGAGGTGATCGACAGCGCCATAAGCGTCTCGTCGGTGTGGAGGCGCGGGTTTTTGCTGCCCAGGAAATGCGTCTTGAGCTTGCTGATGGGCTCGATCGCTTCATCGCTAATGACCTCGAGCTCAAGGTCGACGCCCGAGACATGCTTAAGTGCATTCATGATGAGCGAGCTCGCGGCGCCCAGGCGCGTGGAAGTCTTGCCGGTCACCACGGAGCCATCGGGCATGACCATGGCACCCACGGGACCACCCGTCAGCTGCTCCCTGGTGAGGGCTGCCGAGCGCGCCGGTGAGTAGTTCTTATCGATGCCGGCTTTCTTCATAATAATCTTGAGACGGTCGACTTGCTCATCGCCCACGCCGGTACGGCGCACATTTTCGACCGCGGTAAAGTAGCGGCGGACGATCTCCATCTTGGAAGCGTCGCGGCAGGCATCGTCATCGGTGATGGCAAAACCGACCATATTGACGCCCATGTCCGTAGGGCTCTGGTAGGGGCTCTTGCCCAGGATCTTTTCCATCAGGGCACGGACTACCGGGAAGGCCTCGACGTCGCGGTTGTAGTTGACCGTGGTCTTGTTGTAGGCCTCAAGGTGGAACGAATCGATGATATTGGCGTCGTCGAGGTCAGCCGTGGCGGCCTCGTAGGCAATATTGACCGGATGCGTCAGAGGAAGATTCCAGACAGGGAAGGTCTCGAACTTGGCATAGCCGGCGGCCGTGCCATGCTTGTGCTCGTGATAGAGCTGAGACAGGCAGGTGGCAAGCTTGCCCGAGCCAGGACCGGGGGCAGTGACCACGACGAGCGGTCGGGTGGTCTCGACAAACTCGTTCTTGCCGTAGCCATCGTCGGACACGATCAGATCGACATCGTGCGGATACCCCTCGATGGGATAGTGCAGCTTGGCGGGAATACCGAGCGCGTTCAGGCGGTTGCGGAACACATCGGCAGCGGGCTGGCCGGCGTACTGGGTGATGACCACAGCCGCGACAGCAAAGCCGTTGCCGCGAAACAGGTCAACCAGGCGCAGCACATCCTCGTCATAGGTAATGCCGAGGTCACCACGAGCCTTGTTTTTCTCGATGTGGTTCGCGTTGATCGCGATGATAACCTCGACATCGTCGGCGATGCTCTTGAGCATGCGGAACTTGCTGTCCGGTTCAAAACCCGGCAGCACGCGGCTCGCATGATAGTCATCGAACAGCTTACCGCCAAACTCCAAATAGAGCTTGCCACCAAACTGCGAGATGCGCTCCTTAATGTGAGCAGCCTGCAGCTCGATATACTTCGCGTTGTCGAAACCCTGGCGCATGTATGGCTCCCGTCCCGTTTCCATTTAATGTTCTAGGCGATTATAACGGAGCCCGCCCTCCCCGATACCCAGACCATCAACAGGCACCAACCAAACACGCCCACCGCAACCACCGGGGACCCGGGGTAGATCATTTGGGACGGGAAACAAGGCACTCAGCACCAACAATGAAAACGTCACAGGCAGAGCCAAAGCCAGCGAACGGGCACCAGAGTAGGCAAAGCGCCCTCTACACCAACAATGGAAAGCACCGCAGGCAGAGGACGGACAGCGAGCGCCGTCCAGAACGTACAAGTTGGCATGAAAAAGGCAAGGCATAGACCTTTTGGTCATGCCTTGCCTTTTGAATGACAAATTGTCGTTCTGGACGGCGCGCAGCGTCGAGTGGTTCCGGCGTTTGGTAAAACGCCGGAACACAAGAGCGCCCCCTCCCGCGCACGGAACGGGAGGGGGCTAAAGGTAGGAGTCTACCGGTGGGTTGACCCCACCGGACAGACGATGACCAGGTGATCCTCTACAGGATCGTCAAGGTTTCCGTGGGGTACCCGTTGGGTACTTAGAGCAGCACGCAGGCGACGGTCAGGATGACGGCGCAGACGGCGGAGAGAGCGACGATGAGCTTAAGGGCAAACTTGAGCCAGGTCGTCCACTCGATCTTGGCCAGGGCGAGACCGCCCATGATGGCACCGGAGGTCGGGGTGAACAGGTTCACGACACCGATGGCGGCGGAGAAGATCATGACCATGACCTCAGGCGAGAAGCCGAGCTTAACAGCCAGCGGTCCCATGATGGGCATGGAGACGGTGGCCATACCGGAGGTCGAGGGGATCAGGAAGGACAGGCCGAAGTAGACCAGGAAGCTCATGGGAGCGAAGATCACGCCGGACAGGCCAGCCAGGGCATTGGCGGCAGCGTCGAGGACGAAGACATCGAGGCCGGTGTTAGCCATGAGGACGGAGATACCACGGGCGAGGGCGATGACGAGAACAACGGACATCATGTCGGCAGCGCCGGTGATGAAGGTGTTAACGATCTGCTTCTCGGACAGGCCACCGATGATACCGATCAGGACGGCCATGAGGAAGAACCAGGTGGAAGCCTCGTCGAAGTACCACTGGCCAATGGGCAGGCCGGTGATCAGGGCAGACCAGCCCTGGACGACGGCGTTACCGTCGGCGTCGTAGACAGCGCCAGCGTCGAAGAAGTTGGCGACGCCCTCGTTGAGGTCGGCCAGCGGAATGAAGCCGACGATCATGACGACGAAGGTGAAGGCGAAGGCGATCAGAACACCCTTCTGACGACCGGTGAGCTTGACCTCCTTGTGGACCTCGGAAGCAGCCTTGCCGTGAGCCTCTTCGGCGTCCTTGAGCTCCTGCATCGACAGGATGGTGGAACCCTTGTCAGCCTTGACCTTCTTGGCGTAGCTCATCACGAAGAAGATGGACATAGCGGTAGTGACAATCCACAGGACGGCACCGAGGCCGATGATGATGGACTGGTTGACCTCAATGCCAACGCCGGTCAGAGCGTCGACGGCAGCGCCGACGGCGAACGGGTTAACCGTGGAGCCCAGGCAGCCGCAGCCAGCGCCGAGCAGGACGGTAGCGGCACCGACCATGGGGTCGAAGCCAGCGGCCATCATGGTAGCGGCGAGCAGGGCGTAGAAGGGAACGGTCTCCTCGCACATACCATAGGTGGTACCACCGAGGGAGAAGATGAGCATCAGCACGGGAATGAGCATGATCTCGTTGCCCTTAAGCTTCTGCACCAGAACGGCGATGCCGTTGTCCAGAGCGCCGGTCTCGGTCATCATGCCGAGGAAGCCGCCCAGGATCATAACGAAGAGGCAGACGGGCAGAGCGTCAGCGAAGCCCTTAATCGGGGCGGTGCAGAAATCGCTCAGACGGGCGGCAGTAACCGCGCCGCCGGACGTGCCGGAGACGATAACGGTAATCACTGCGACAATTGCCAGCAGAGCAAGAAGAATGGTGAACGATGAAGGCATACCGCGCTTTTTCTTAGCGGTCTCAGTCATGGTTCTCATCCCCCCCTTCATAAATCATTTAACTTTCTCGTGCGAAGCGGATCTTCCGTGCCGTGCCCACCGCCCGACGCGAGATATTTACCAGACACAGCCGCTCGGGGTGTTCAACAATACACCCCGAGCGAGATGCTAGATGCTCTTACTTGAGCGTGGCGTACATGACAGCCTTGATGGTGTGCATGCGGTTCTCGGCCTCGTCGAAGACCTTGGAAGCGGGGCTCTCGAAGACCTCGTCGGTGACCTCCTGCTCGGTGATGCCGAACTGCTCGCACTTCTCGGCGCCAATGGTGGTGTTGGTGTCGTGGAAGCTGGGCAGGCAGTGCAGGAAGATGGCACCCGGGTTGGCCATAGCCATGACCTCGGAGGTAACACGATACGGAGTGAGCTGAGCGATGCGCTCGGCCCAGACCTCGTCGGGCTCGCCCATGGAGACCCACACGTCGGTGTAGATAACGTCGGCACCGGTGACGCCGTCCTTGACGTCGGTGGTCAGCTTGATGGTGCAACCGTTGGCCTCGGCGATGGGCTTGCAGGCCTCGATGACGTCGTCAGCGGGCATGCACTCCTCGGGACCGCAGGCCACGAAATTCATGCCGAGCTTGGAGCAGACAACCATGAGGGAGCGAGCAACGTTATTCTTGCAGTCGCCCATGAAGACGAGGGTCTTGCCCTTGATGTCGTAGTTGAAGTTCTCCTGGACGGTCAGGATATCGGCGAGCATCTGGGTGGGGTGCCACTCGGTGGTCAGGCCGTTCCAGACAGGCACGCCGGACTTAGCAGCGAGCTCCTCGACGTCGTCCTGGGCAAAGCCACGGAACTCGATGCCGTCATACATGCGGCCGAGAACGCGGGCGGTGTCCTCGATGGACTCCTTCTTGCCCATCTGCGACGAACCGGGATCGAGGTAGGTAACGCCCATGCCCAGGTCCATGCCGCCGACCTCGAAGGCGCAGCGGGTACGAGTGGAGGTCTTCTGGAAGAGCAGAACGATGTTCTTGCCCTCGAGATAGCGGTGCGGAACGCCAGCGCGCTTCATATCCTTGAAGTTCTTGGAGAGCTTGAGCAGGTACTCGATCTCCTCGGTGGTGAGGTCGAGAAGCTTGAGGAAGCTACGGCCGGAGAGGTTAACACCCATGGTTTGATTCCTTTCGAAGAAATGAATTACGTAAGTATTAGTGTTGCCCGTTTAACGGGCGAAGCCGGTGCGGTTGTAGGGGGACCGCACCGGAAACGGAAAGACTTAGAGGTCCTCGCGCCAGAAGGGCATGCTCATGCAGCGCGGGCCGCCGCGGCC
>CABSNR010000054.1:0-8709 GCA_902479145.1 uncultured Collinsella sp. | reverse complement strand
GTTCCCATGGTCATCATCATGTCGCTGTACGGTGCCTGTGAGGGTCTGACGCACATGCCCGGCGGCATCCTTGCGAACCTGTATTCCGTGCCCGCGATCTGGATGATCAACATCCCGCATAATTTTGTGATGGCGCTGCCGTGGAACCTTTTGGTAGCCGGTCCGATTTCCCGCTTCGTCTTCCGTCGCGCCTTCCCTGTGGGGACGGTTTTCGAGGAGGAGCATGCCGAGCTCTTGGAGCAGGCTATGGCTCCTGAGTGCGAGTAGCTCGCTTAGGGATCTGCTGAGCGCGGGCGACTTGCTTGGTTGGAGCCCTAAGCGTGGATAGCTCTCTCGGCGACATCGCGGGCGTGAGCGGTGCACATGACCGGAGGGCCCGTGCTGCTCCGTTGCCCGACGTGCTAGCGCGCAGAACAATCTGTTGGTGCATTCGGCGGCTGCTGAAGCGTTTCGGCAGCCGCTTTTTATACGGAGTTTAAATACAACAGTCTGTTGTATTACGTAGAGTGGTATATCTCTAGCGGGAAAAATGCGAGAGACGGAGCATTATGGCGTTGCTAGTAGGACTGGACGTAGGGTCGACGACGACCAAAGTTTACGCGATGCACGAGGATATGACCGAGGCGTGGTGGGGATATCGCCGCCACGGGGCGTGTCAGACAGCGAGCGTGCGCGCCATGCTCGGCGAGCTCGCCGAGCGCTTTCCCCATGAGTCACTGCGCGTTGCGGTGACCGGCTCGGGTGCGCGCGATATCGCGACCGCGCTGGGCGCCTCGTACGTTCAGGAGGTGGTCGCCAACGCGCTCGCGATCAGCAGGTTCTATCCGCAGACGCGCTGCGCCATCGAGCTGGGCGGCCAAGACGCCAAGATGATCTTCTTCCGCACCAACGATAAGGGAGACATCGAGGTTGCCGACATGCGCATGAACGGCTCGTGCGCAGGCGGTACCGGTGCATTTATCGACGAGATGGCAAAGCTCATGGGGGTCGGCACCGAATCGGGCGAGTTCGAGCAGCTCGCAAGCCGGGGAACGACCGTCCACGAGGTCTCGGGCCGCTGCGGCGTGTACGCAAAGACCGATATCCAGCCGCTGCTCAACGAGGGCATTCCTACCACCGACCTGGCGCTTTCGGCGCTTCACGCGGTCGCCCGCCAAACGATCGGCGGTCTGGCCCAGGGTATCGACATCGAGCCGCCGGTAATCTTCGAGGGCGGTACGCTCGCCTACAACCCCACACTGGTCCGCGTGTTCCGGGAGCAACTGAATCTATCGGACGATCAGGTTATCGTCCCGCGCGATCCGCAGATCATGGTCGCGCGCGGTGCCGCCCTGTCGCTGACCGACATGTTCGCATCGTCCCAACCGATCGACCTTCCCGACGCTTTTGTCCGGCTGGATAAGCTCGAGACGGTCGCGCCCGCAAGCGGGGAGGGACGTCTTGCCCAGCCCTTTTTTGCCACACCTGCCGAGCAGGCGGATTTTACGGCACGCCATGGCAAAGAGACGCCGGCAAAGGGTCCGGATGCGTATGCGCCCGGAGAGACGGTGCGTGTGGCGCTCGGTATCGATTCGGGGAGCACGACGACCAAGTTCGCCCTGGTCGATGAGGCGGGTGAGCTTGTCGATTCGTTCTACGCGTCTAATAACGGCAGACCGCTCGACGTCGCCCAACAGGGTCTTGTCAGCTTGAAGAACCGCTGGGAGACAGCGGGAGTCACGCTTGCGATCGATGCCGTGGGCACCACGGGATACGGCGAGGAGCTTTTCGCGCGCGCGTTCCACGCCGACTACCATACGGTCGAGACGGTCGCGCACGCCCGCGCCGCGTGCGCATGCGTTCCCGATGCGACCTTCGTGCTCGACATCGGCGGACAGGATATGAAGGCCATCTGGCTCAACCACGGCGTGCTGACCGATATCGTCGTCAACGAGGCGTGCTCTGCGGGCTGCGGCTCGTTCCTCGAGGGTTTTGCCAAAAACCTCGGAATAGCCGTTGAGGATATCGCGACCGAGGCATTTTCGTCCAAAGCCCCCGCCGTTCTCGGCAGCCGCTGCACGGTGTTCATGAACAGCAGCGTCGTTTCCGAGCAGCGGCGCGGTAAGGGTCCGGGCGACATCATGGCCGGTCTCTGCCGTTCGATTATCGAGAACGTGTTCACCAAGGTCATTCGCGTTTCAAATCTCAACCGTCTGGGCGACAAAGTCGTCGTCCAGGGCGGCACGTTCCGAAACGACGCGGTGCTGCGCGCATTCGAGCAGTATCTGGGCAAACCCGTCACGCGTGCGCCCCACCCGGGGCTGATGGGCGCTATCGGTATCGCCCTGCTCGCGCGCGAGGAATGCCGCAAGGGCGACGCCGGCACGTCGTTTATCGGGCTCGATGCCGTGGAGCGCTTCGAGCATCGCGAGTTCGGCGGCGTTACCTGCCGTCGGTGCAACAACCGCTGCCAGCGCGCGGTCGTGGCATTTGGCGACGGCTCGCTTTACGTCACGGGCAATCGCTGCCCGCGCGGCGGCGCCATCTCATGGGATGAGCTCGTGCGCGAGGTTCCCGCGGCGGAGGAGCTGCGTCCGCAGGGTGCTTGCGAGGCACAGGCACCCGGCACGGGGCGCGACCGGACCGCGGCTGCCCCCAATCTCTTTGTCGACCGCGAGAAGCTGCTGTTCGAGTCGTACCCCACGGTTCCCGTCAGCGGGGGGCGCGATGTCACGATCGGCATTCCCCGTGTGCTCGAGTTCTGGGACACCATGCCGTTCTGGTCGACGTTCTTCAGCACGCTCGGCTTTAAGGTGCGCGTCTCGGGACGCAGCACCAAGGCGATGTACGAGCGCGGTCTGGCGCACGTCACATCCGACACCGTGTGCTTCCCGGCCAAGCTCGTCCACGGGCACATCCGCAATCTCGTCGACGCCGGCGTCGACCGCATCTTCATGCCCATCATCACGACGGTGCCCACCGAAAACACCGCCTCTACCAGCGAGTGGATGTGCGCCGTCGTAAAGGGATACCCCTACGTGATGCGCAATTCCGATAACCCGGAGGAGCGTTTCGGCGTTCCGTTCGATACGCCGCTGTTCCACTGGTACGACGAGGGCGACCGAAACCGCCAGCTCAAGGCGTGGTGCAAGGAGACCTTCGATATCGATGCCGACCTGGTTGCCAAGGCGACCGAGCAGGCGGACCGCGCGCAGGAGACGTTTGAGAACCAGCTGCAGCTGCGCGGCAGGCAGGTGCTCGAGAACGTGCACGAGGACGGCGGCTACGCGGTGGTGATCGCTTCGCGCCCGTACCACAACGACCCGCTGGTCAACCACGGGCTGCCCAAGCTCTTCTCTGAGCGCGGCATCCCCGTGCTGACGCCCGATGCGGTGCCGGGGGTCTGCAACGTCGATCTTTCCAACAGCCGCATCGACATCGTGAACAACTACCATGCGCGCATGCTGTCGTGCGCGGTCATCGTCGCATCGACGCCCGAGCTCGAGCTCGTGCAGATGGGCAGCTTCGGCTGCGGCCACGATGCGTATCTCACCGACGAGATCGCGCGCATGATGGGCGAGATGGGCTCCAAGGTTCCGATGATGATCAAGCTCGATGAGAGCGACGTCGCCGGTCCCATGGGCATTCGCGTGCGTTCGTTTATCGAGTCGGTCAACCGTCGTCGCGCGGAGGAGCGTGCCGAGGGCGCCCGGGTGCACGCGGTCCATCCGCTCGACGACCCGTATAAGGTCAAGTACACCAAGCGCGACCGGCACGACAAGATCGCGCTGGTCCCCAACACCTCCCATGCGTTCTGCAGGCTCATGACCGCGGCGATGCGCAATCAGGGCGTGCGCGCCGAGGCCCTTGATATCGGGCGCGAGGATGCCATCCGCCTGGGCAAACGCTATGTGCACAACGACATCTGCTTCCCCGCGCAAATCGTGATCGGCGAGGCGCTCGCGGCACTCGAGAGCGGTAAGTACGACCCGCACGACGTCGCCGTGGTGACTGGCAAGTATATCGGCGACTGCCGCCTGACGCACTACATGCCCCTGCTGCGCCGCGCGCTCGACGACGCGGGATACGACTATGTCCCGGTGCTCACCAACGACGACGTCGATGCCCACAATGCGCATCCGGGCTTCAAGCTCGGCCTTGGCCCGAGCATCCAGATCGCCTACGGTCTTCCCATGATCGATGCCCTCGAGGCCATGCTTAGGCGCATCCGTCCCTACGAGCTCGAGAAGGGCGCGGCGGACGCTGCGTTCGACCGCGCGCTCGATGAGGTTATCGAGGGCATGGAGCGCTCCGGGCTGAGAGGCCAGGCGACGGGCTTCAAACGCGCGCTTGCGATCATGGACGCCGTTCCGTACGACCGCTCGAACCCGCATCCGACCGTTCTCATCGTGGGCGAGTACCTGCTCAATTTCCATCTCGGCGCCAACCACGAGATCGAGCGCTACCTCGAGGACAACGGGCTCGAGGTCATCGAGGCGCGCATGACCGACGTGATCCGCAAGACCTATTTCTACAAGCATGCGCAGTCGCGCGAGTTCCACGTCGACCTGCCGCTGCCCGAAAAGGCCTGGTACGTCACGGCGGACAACCTGTTCGAGCTCGCGCACGACCGTTGCGACCGCCTGGGCGCGGCGAGCCCGCTCTACGAGCCGCCGACGCGCATGCCCGAGCTCGTGCGCGCGAGCGATAAGATCCTGCACCATACGTTCGATGCGGGCGAGGGCGTGCTGATTCCGGCGGAGATTCTCGAGCACGCCAAGCGCGGCTGCCGCAACTTCGTGATCCTGCAGCCGTTCGGGTGTCTGCCCAACCATGTCGTGGGGCGCGGGCTCATCCATGCGCTCAAGGAGCAGTATCCCACGGCGCAGTTCCTGCCGCTCGACTACGATCCCGACGTGAGCTTCGCCAACGTGGAGAACCGTCTTCAGATGCTCATCATGAACGCCAAGGCGCAGGGGTGCGGTGAGGCGCATGGCGAGACCGCGTAAGGACGCCGATGCGCCCGATGCACGCACCCGTATCATCGAGGCGTTTTGGGAGCTCATCGAGAACAACAGCATCTTCGAGCTGTCGGTTGGCGAGGTGACCCGCGCCGCCCAGTGCAATCGCGGAACGTTTTACTACTATTTTCACGATTTCGATGAACTCGTCGCCATCGCCATAGCCCAGCTGCTGCAGGATAACGAGCTCATCACCGATGCCCTCTGGCATTTTTCGAGCGAGGGCGACCTTTCGGCGTTCGACCGGCGCGACGTCCGCTGCCTGCTGCGGCGCATCGTCATCACCATGAGGGCGGGTGCCGCCGAGCAGGTCGTGCAGGGCATCCATACGATCATCATCGACCGCGTGAGAGAGATCGTCCACCCCGACGGAGAAGAGCTCAAGGCAGATTCGAGCTTTGCGGTGGGCTTTCTGGTCTCGGGCATCATGGGCTTTGTGATGGCGGTCGGCTTTGCCCGGGAGGGCGGCGAGGAGATAGACCTCGAGCAGCCGGGGGACAGCGCGTGCGCGTACCTGAGGGCGGTCGCCATGCAGACGGTGGAAACGGTCGCGCAAGTCGAGGGCGTCGATACATCCGAGCTGCTCGAACGCGTCTCCAAGGAGGCCGATGCCTATCGCGCATCGCGTGCGACGAGTCCCGACGTGGTGAAAGACGCCTAGGGTTTCTCTTGCGGGGCGCCTGTCGCGCATCGCGCGGTGAGTCCCGCGATGCGGTCATAACCTGCATTCATGTGAGCCGGGTTTATAGATATTCCTCCAGCTGTTAACATAGACAACCTGTGGGTAAAGAGACAAAAGCGCCGCCGACGGGCGGGCGTTTTGATTTCGATGAACTCATGTAAGGAAACGAGCATGTTAGATAGATTTACCGATCGAGCGCGCAAGGTCATGTCGATGGCCAAACAGGAGGCGCTCGATCTGCACTCAAATAAGGTGGGCACCGAGCACCTGCTGCTCGCACTCGCCAAGGAGGACGAGGGCATCGCTGCCGAGGCGCTGCGCTCGCTTGATATCTCCTACGACGACATCATGGACGCCCTCAAGGAGGTCCAGACCACGGTTCCCGAGCCCAGCGAGGAGACCGAGGCTGCCAAGCTTGCCTTTACGCCGCTCGTCATTAGCGTGATGGAGCGCTCCTTCCGCGTGGCACGTGAGAACAACCAGACCTACGTGTCGACCGAGCACTTGCTGATTGGCATCGTCGAAGAGGGTAACGGCATGGCCATGGACATCCTCATGCGCCTGGGTGTGTCGTCCGCCTCCATCAAAAAGGCTATCGAGAAACTCACCGCCAAGGACCAGGACAAGAAACGTCCGCTCGCCGGCGCCGGTGCCGGGCGTCCCGGTGCGGGCCTGCCGTTCTTTAGCGGCTCGGACGCGTCGCAGCAAAAGGGGAGCGGCACCGACACGCTCAAGCAGTTCGCCACCAACCTTACGCAGAAGGCGCGCGACGGCGAGCTCGACCCTGTAATTGGTCGCGAAAAGGAAGTCCAGCGTATGATGGAAATTCTTTCGCGCCGCACCAAGAACAACCCGCTCATTCTGGGCGACCCCGGCGTGGGCAAGACGGCCATCGTCGAGGGTCTGGCTCAGCAGATTGCAGCTGGCAACGTGCCCGAGAACCTCATGAACCAGAATATCTGGACGCTCGACCTGCCGGGTCTCGTTGCGGGCGCCAAGTATCGCGGTGAGTTCGAGGAGCGCCTCAAGAACGTGATCCAGGAGGCCACCGAAGCTGACGACGTTATCCTGTTTATTGACGAGATGCATACCATCATCGGTGCCGGTTCTGCCGAGGGCTCCATCGACGCGAGCTCCATGCTCAAGCCCGTACTTGCGCGCGGTGCCTTTCAGATTATTGGCGCCACCACGGCCGAGGAGTTCCGCAAGTACCTCACCAAGGACCCGGCCTTCGAGCGTCGCTTCCAGACCATCGATGTCGAGGAGCCGAGCGTCGAGGACACGGTCAAGATCCTGACCGCGCTCAAGCCGCGCTACGAGGAGCACCACCATGTGCGCTATACGCAGGGTGCTATCGAGGCCGCCGCGAACCTTTCCAACCGCTACATCCAGGATCGCTTCCTGCCCGATAAGGCCATCGACCTTATCGACGAGGCCGGTGCCCGCGCTCGCATCGCCGCGAATCGCGCGCCCGAGCCGGTGCGCGAGGCCGAGCATCGCATAAAGGAGCTTAAGGCCGCCGCGCAGGAGGCCACCGAGAGCGACGACATGAACAAGGCCGCCGAGATCACCGAGCAGCAGAAGGCCGCCGAGATTGAACTCGCCGAGGCCAAGGCCGCCTGGACCGCCGAGCTCGACGCCAGCCCGCTCACCATCGATGTCTCTCAGATCGCCGACATCGTGTCCGTGACTTCGGGCGTGCCGGTGTCCTCGCTTACCGAGAGCGAGAGCCGTCGCCTGCTGCAAGCCGAAAGCGTGCTCAAGACGCGCATCATCGGTCAGGATGAGGCTGTCGAGGCAGTTGCCAAGGCCGTGCGCCGCAGCCGTTCGCCGCTCAAGGACCCGCGTCGCCCCGGCGGCAGCTTTATCTTCCTGGGTCCCACCGGCACGGGCAAGACCGAGCTCGCCAAGACGCTCGCCGAGTACCTCTTTGGCAGCAAGGATGCACTCATCAGCTTCGACATGTCCGAGTTCGGTAGCGAGTTCGAGGTCTCCAAGCTCATCGGTAGCCCTCCGGGTTACGTCGGTCACGACGAGGGCGGCCAGCTCACCAAGGCCGTTCGTCGCCACCCGTACTCGGTCGTGCTGTTCGACGAGATCGAGAAGGCGCATCCCGACATCTTCAACATCCTGCTGCAGGTGCTGGAGGAGGGTCGTCTGACCGATAGCCAGGGCAAGACGGTTGACTTCCGCAACACCGTGATCATCATGACGTCCAACGTGGGCGCCCGCGAGATTGCGCAGGATGCGAGCGTTGGCTTTGGCACCACCGGCGAGCAGGGTCTCACGTCGAGTGAGATCCGTGGTCGCGCGATGGGCGAGCTCAAGCGCCTGTTCCGCCCCGAGCTGCTCAACCGTATCGACGACATCGTGGTGTTCCAGAAGCTCTCGGGCGAGAATCTCACCAAGATCGCTCACCTGCTGGTGGACGACCTGCGTCAGCGTTTGATTGCCAACGGCATGAACATTAAGCTCACCGATGCGGCCTATGACAAGATCGTGGCCGAGGGCACCGACCTCACCAACGGTGCGCGTCCGCTGCGCCGTGCCATCCAAAAGCTCATCGAGGACCCGCTGTCCGAGGAGCTTCTGGCCGGCGAGTGGGGCGAGGGCGATACCGTCCTGTGCGACGTGACCGATGGCAAGTTTGTCTTTAGCCACGGCACGGGTGAGATCCCGGCACCGCGTCCGGCGGGCACGCTCGGTGGCGATACCGCTCCGGCGGCACCGCACACCGGCAACGCCGCGCCCGTGAGCGGCGGCGTGACCTCGGGCCCCGGCGGCATGATGCAAGCCGGTTCCGGCGCGCTGTAGGGCGTGGCGACAATTTGATACGCGCAATCGAGGCGCTCTGGCAAGGGCGCCTCGATTTGTAGAACTGCGAAGTTGTGACCGTTACGCTATGCGGTCCACCGTTAGCCGATGATGCGAGGGCGCTCGGCGTTTTCGACTGGTTTATGCACGTAAAGTCTGGGAATATACAAGGCGCATGTCTTATTGTCTAACCAGTTGCGCCAAGGAGGCACC
>CABSNR010000053.1:0-9212 GCA_902479145.1 uncultured Collinsella sp. | reverse complement strand
ACTTGCAGCGACGGACCTCAGGACGCTCTTACACCACGTCTGCGCGCGCCACCGCGGAGCGCGCATCAAAATAGGCGTTTTGGGCTGTTTGAGGGGGTTAGCTATATACCACGTGGTCAAACAATGCCAAATATGAGTACTGTTGCCAAGATAGTCACATATGTCTTACGTCTTTTTGGCTTCCTAACGGTATCCATTATCGTTAGGAAGCCTATTTTATTGAACTTATGGGGAATAACGTTGTCTTGCTTTTGGGCAAATGGGGATTTTCGGCACTCGTTCCAGGGAAATTTGCTGCCACTAAATTGGTGACAGTACTCATATTTGGCATTTTTTGACCACAAGGGCTGCCGAGGCCGTGGTTTCGCCCTTTCTGCGCCGAAGCGATACACTGTTATTGTTTGATTTCTTCGCTCAAGGAGGATGCGCATGCCGTGCACAACGATTCTGGTCGGTAAAAACGCAAGCTACGACGGGTCGACCCTGGTCGCGCGTAACGAGGACTCGTCCAACGGGGTGTTTGAGCCCAAGCGTATGCGCGTGGTGCATCCCGACGAGCAGCCGCGCGTCTACACGAGCGTCCTGAGTCACCTGACCGTTGAACTGCCCGATAACCCCATGCGCTACACGAGCGTCCCCGATGTTGTCCCGGGCCACGGCATCTGGGCCGAGGCCGGTTTCAACGAGCTCAATGTGGGCATGTCTGCAACTGAAACGCTCACCACCAACGAGCGCGTCCGCGGTGCCGACCCGCTTGTGGACTACGTGCCCGCCAAGGGCAACGAGGGTGAGGACGGCTATGTGCCGGCGCAGCCTGGTGGCCTGGGCGAGGAGGATATGGTGACCCTGGTCCTGCCGTATGCCAAGTCCGCCCGCGACGGCGTTCGTATCCTGGGCGACCTGCTCGAGCGCTACGGCACCTACGAGAACAACGGCATCGCCTTTAGCGACGTGGACGAGATCTGGTGGCTCGAGACCATCGGCGGCCACCACTGGATCGCCAAGCGCGTGCCCGACGACGCCTATGTGACCATGCCCAACCAACTGGGTATCGACAGCTTTGACCTGGACGACGCCGGGGGCGACCAGGCCGACCACATGTGCTCTGCCGACCTGCGCGCCTGGATGGCCGAGTGGCATCTGGACCTGACGCTGGGCGTCGATGGCGACGGACCGGCTGCGGTCTTTAACCCGCGCGAGGCCTTTGGCTCGCACAGCGACAGCGACCATGTCTACAACACGCCGCGCGCCTGGTACATGCAGCGCTGCCTCAACCCCAGCGACGTGTGGGATGGCCCCGACGCCGACTACACGCCCGAGAGCGACGATATCCCCTGGAGCCGCGTGCCCGAGCGCAAGGTGACCATCGAGGACATTAAGTACGTGCTTTCGAGCCACTACCAGGGCACGGAGTACGACTGCTACGGTAGCAAGGGCACGCCCGCCACGCGCGGCGCTTATCGCCCCATCGGCATCAACCGCAACAGCCAGCTCGCCGTGTTGCAGCTGCGCCCCTATGCGCAGCCGGCGTATCGCGCCGTGCAGTGGATGGCCTTTGGTTCCAACTCGTTTAACGCGCTGGTTCCGCTGTACGCCAACGTCGAGACCATGCCCGAGTACTATGCCGACACGCAGGCTCGCGTAACGTCCGAAAACTTCTACTGGGCCAACCGCCTGATCGGCGCCCTGGCCGACGTCCGCTTCCATGAGTGCGGCCGCGCTGTGGAGGACTATCAGGAGAAGGTCGGTGGCATGGGCCACAAGCAGATCCATGACGTCGATGCTGCCGTAGCCGCTCTGCCCGAGGCTGAGGTGCCTGCCGAACTTGCACGCGCCAACGAGGAGTTTGCCGGGCGTGTTCGCGTGGAGACCGATGCCCTGCTGGGCAAGGTGCTCTACACCACGAGCTGCGCCATGAAGAACTCTTTCGCGATGAACGACAACGTGAGGTAGGGATTTCCCGTCGATCGAATAGCGCTAAAACGCTTTGTCGCTTTCGCTCGATCTTGGGTACAAGAACGCCAATGCAGTTGTTTGTGATTGGAGACAACCATGGTTATGAAACTCGATCAGCTTGTTAACGGCGCCATCAACGTTGGCTTTGGCGCTGCCGCCGTTGCCGTCGAGGGCAGCAAGAAGGTTCTCGACGACCTCAGTACCAAGGGCGAGCAGGTCCGCAAGGACACCGCCACCCCCGATATCGCCCGCAGCGTGTCCGACATGTTCGAGCAGGCCGGCGGTACCATCTCCGATCTGACCGAGCGCTTGGGCATGCAGGGCGAGACCGCGGCCCAGCGCGTGCTCGACGAGCTCATTCTTGCTCGCGTCCGCGTCATGACCGCCCCCGAGCGCACGGCCTTCCTGGCCCATGTGCGCGACATCGTCGATTCAGTCGAGGACAACGTGACCTCGGTGCCCGTTGAGTCCGTTGAGCCCGACGATGCGAAGGATACCGAAGAGGCCGAGTAGCAGCGCAGATGGCAGATTCCACCACCGATTACAACAATCTAGATCCCTTGGGTGACGAGGCGGCGGTTGTCGATGAGGTCGATGCCGCCGTCTCGGGCGCTCGCAAGAAGCCGCGCGCTGTCGATATGGTGCCCGAGGAGCCCGACGCGATGGCGCCGGACGAGGAATACCAGCTCACGCCGGCGGGCCGTCGCGAACGCATTGGGCAGATCGTTCGCCTGGTCAAAAAGTACCGCGTGTGGGATAACCTCACGCCGGTTCGTTTGCGCCGCCTGCTCGAGGAACTCGGCCCCATGTTCGTCAAGATGGGACAGATTCTGGCCAACCGGTCCGAGATTCTGCCGCAACGCTTTTGCGACGAGCTGCGTCGTCTGCGCTCCGACGTGGAGCCGGTGCCGTACGAGGTAGTGCTTCGCTGTCTGGAGGAAGAATACGGCTTGCGCCTGGGGGAGATGTTCGATGCGATCGACCCCAATCCGCTTGGTAGCGCATCGCTCGCGCAGGTGCACCGCGCTCGTCTGGTGACGGGCGAGGACGTGGCCGTCAAGGTGCAGCGCCCCGGTGCGCAGCAGGTTATGGCGCAGGACATCGATATCATCCGCTCGGTGGTGCGTATCGTTTCCAAGTTCGTCAACACCGATCAATTCGTTGACCTGCACGGCGTGGTCGAGGAGCTGTGGACCTCGTTTCGCGAGGAGACCAACTTTTTGGCCGAGGCCAAAAACCTCAATGACTTTTACGAGTTCCATAAGAGCGTTCATGGCGTGACGTGCCCTAAATCCTATCTGGACCTGTGCACCGAACACGTGGTGGTTATGGACTACGTCGACGGTATTTCGATCGCCGATCCTGAACGCTTAGTGGCCGAGGGCTATGACTTGGAAAAGATCGGTGCCGCGATTGTCGAGGACTACTCGACGCAGGTGCTCGACGACGGCTTTTTCCATGCCGACCCGCATGCGGGAAACATCATCCTCAAGGACGGTATTGTCTACTTTATCGACTTGGGTATGGTCGGACGTATGTCGAGCCATGACCGCGGTATCGTCAAAGACATGATTTTCGCCGTGGCCGAGGGTGACGTGCCCAAGCTCAAGGATTCGCTCATGCGCTTTGCCGTGACGCGCGGCGATTCGGCCGAGCTTGACCATTCGGCCTTTTTGTCCGACTTGGACTTTATTGTTGCCGACTTTGCCGGGCTCGACCTTAAAGACCTGGATATCGGCGAGTTTTTGACTTCGCTGTTAAACCTCGCGCGTAAGAATGACGTTGAGCTGCCGAGCGTGGTAACGATGTTCGCGCGCGGCATGGTGACGCTCGAGGGTTTGCTGACTGAGTATATGCCCAACGTCAACATGATCCAGATCATCCAGACGCACATCAAAAACGAGAAGAGCACCTACGCCCGCATGCGCGAGATGAGCCGCGATCTTGCCGCGAGCAGTTATCGCGCGGCGAAGGGCTCACTCGAGGCGGCTGAGTATCTGGGCCTGGCTTCGCGTATGCTCACACGCGGCCAGCTTAAGGTGAACACGCAGATCATGAGCAGCGATAAGGCGCTGCGACAGCTGGGTGGGATTATCGACCGCATGTCGATGGCTATCGTTATCGCCGGTCTGTTTATCGGTTCGTCGGTGGTGTACTACGCGCGCATCGAGCCGGTTGTGTTTGGTATCCCGGTCATTGGCTTTATGGGCTACGTGAGCGCGCTGGTGCTGGCACTTATGCTGGGCCGCAATATCTGGCTCAACAGCCACGGCGGCAAGCACTAGAGTCTGCGACCGTCACCGCATTTTCCTACCGCAAACAATAGCTTTTACCTTGGGCTTCGCCTGCGTGCGAGGCCCTTTTGCGTGATAGCATATTGACGGTATTAATCGATGGCCTAGATGGTGGTGCGGAGACGCACGAATGCGCGGTTTTCCTGCGCGTTTGGGAGAATCGGGGTGCAAGTCCCCGGCTGTACCAGTAACCGTAATTCCTCTTGGCTCGGGATGCTCGCGTCGCAGATCGGACGACGTGCCCGAGCCGTTAAGGTTAAGTCGGATCGCCTCCCATCTTGCACGTTGCCGCGGCGTATGCCGCCGGTGTGCATAGGGCTCTGGAGGGAAGGGGACCCCGATGGGGGAACTCGAGCGCAACATGCGCGATGACGTGGGGCAGCCTCAAGGCAACGCTCCAAGTACAGACAATGGGGGACAAATGGATATGTTTGAGGACGAGCGTGAGCGCGCCTCGTTGCATCGTCGTGGCGCGATTGCACGCGGTGTAGCCAAGCGCGGCCTGGTGGCATTCTTGGCCTTCGCGATGGCCTTTGGCACCACGCCGGCTCAACTGTGGGCCGAGGGCGCCGAGGGCATTGCCGAGGCTGTGGCTCAGGCTGCGACGCCGGGCGAGGACGCAGCGCTTGCGGGCGGTACCGCCGAGCAGAGCGGCATCGAGGTCTCGGATTCCGAGGGCGCGCCTGCAGCTAGTGCCGCCACAACAGAGGCAGCAACTGGCGACGAAGGCTCGGCGACGGGGGAGAGCCCTGCTACGAGCGAGCAGTCTTCGACGGCATCCGCTGGCCAAGCAGGATCTGCCGCCGCGACTGCCGTCCAGACGGAGAACCCGACAGAAACCGGCGATGTCGCCAAGAAGCAAGTCGAGGTCTCGTTCTCGATTATCGGCACCGATGCCGACGGCAAGGCTCAGACCTGGGTGGCACCCACGCAGCTCAAGCTCGACGAGGGCGCGACGGCTGCGGATGCCTTCGTTAAGCTGCAGCAGAAGACGGGCTTCAAGGCAGACTACGATCCGAACACGGCATACGGTTTCTACCTCAAAAGCATCACATCCCCGAGCGATGGCCGTACGCTTGCCTTCGATCCGACGACTTATGCCTTCTGGCAGCTGTTCGTCGACGGTGCGTCTTCCTCGGTTGGCGCGAGCAGCGTTAAGCTCACCCAGGGGCAGAAGGTTGAGTTTGCCTATACGGCTGGTAGCGCGTCCCCTGTCGTTAAGGACCAGGTTGCCGCAAATGTGACCGTCATTGGTCGCGATGCCCAGGGCAAGACTCAGGCTTGGGTCGATAACGCGCAGTATGTGGTGACGTCCGGCTCGAGCGCGCTTGATCTTACGAAGGTCGCACTCGAGGCGAACGACATTGACGCCGTTGCTGCGGGCTCCTTCATTCTGAGCCTTAAGTACAACGGTGTTGAGCTGGGTACGCCCCAAGATTATTCGACCTATTGGCAGCTGTTCATCAACGGCAAGTCGAGTGACTATACGGCGGACAATGTCACCATCCATGCCGGCGATACCGTTACGTGGTTCTACGGTGGCTGGGGCGACCAGCTGCCCTCCGATTCTGTCCATGCTTCTGTTCAGGTTCTCGGTAAGGACAAGGACGGCAAGCAGCAGGTTTGGGCTTCGACGGGCCAGACGAGTCTCAAGGCAGGCTCCACTGCCAAGGATCTCCTTGAGCAGACCGGCCTTAAGCTCGATGCTAGCGAATCGTCTTGGGGCTGGTTCCTCAACGGCATTTATTCGCCGTTCGATGGTAAGTCCTATGGCTGGGATGCTGCGACCAATAGCTATTGGCGCTTCTACGTAAATGGCAAGTTCGCCGACGTTGGCGCCGGTGCCTACGAGCTCCATGAGGGCGATGCCGTCACCTTTATGTATGGTGCTGACGCCGATGCCCTTCCTGGCCAGGTTCTTGGGTCTGTCGATGTTATCGGTCCCGATGTCAACGGCAACAATGCTCGCTGGGGCTCGGCAAGCAACGTTTCTCTGCCCGAAGGCTCTACTGCCCAGAACCTTATTGAGACGGTTCTGAAGGCCAAGGGCGTTACGTACAACGGCTCCCAGAGTGGTGAGTACTGGTTCCTCAATTCCATCAACTCGCCATTCGAAGACGAGACGTACGGCTATGATGGTGCGACCAACAAATATTGGCACCTGTATATCAATGGAGAGCCCTCCTTACTCTGCGCTAATCAGATTACGCTCAAGAGCGGCGATAAGGTCACACTTGCCTATACCACCGACGATTCGGCCATGCCCGATCCCGACAAGATTGTCGTGGACCCGGGTGCGACGACTCCTGATTGGGATGCCGAGTGGGCCGGCTACGGCAACAGTGGCAACGGTTCGACCGTAACGGATGCCAAGACGCCTGCGCAGGCCGCCGGTCTTAAGTGGGCCTTCGATTGGAAGGCCGAGTCTGGTCAGCAGTATGCCAACTGCAGCGAGCCTGTCATTGCTAACGGCTTTGTGTACATCGCGACCGAGAACGAGCTCATTAAGATCGATTCGTCCACGGGCAAAAAGGTTGCCTCTGCGCCGCTTGCCTCCAAGGTGAGCTATACCTCTCGTCCGATCTATACCAATGGCCTTATCATCGTTCCGCTCAACGGCGGTGCGGTCCAGGCGATTACTGCAGACAAGCTGATCTGCAAGTGGCTGACGCCTGGTTTGACGGACTTGACGCAGAGCTCCTGCACCGTCGTTTCGGACGGCGAGTACGTCTATGTAGGCTCGGTCGATATTTCGTATGACGAGAATTACAATGCGACCTACGGCAACGGCTCCTTTGCGCGCATTAAGATTGCCACGGGCGAAGTTTCTTGGCAGAACATCGACCCTGCCGAGGGCTATTACTGGACTGGTGCGGCTTTGACGGATAAGTATGCCATCGTTCCTACGAGCGCGGGTACGCTTAAGTGCATTGATAAGACGACGGGCGATGTCGTTTCGACCATGAAGCTCGGCGCTGTCGCAAATGCCGATTGCATTGCCGATCCGTCCAATGGCTCGACCTTCTATCAGATGACGCACGACGGAAAGCTCCATGTGATTTCGCTTTCGGCGAAGGGCGTGCTGAGTGAACAGAAGACGGTTGATCTGGGCCTTACGAATAATCTGAGCGCCCCTGCTGTGTCTGGTGACAATCTGATTGTCGGCGGACAGACGGCTACTGGCTCTGCTCTGGTTCTCTATAACCTGAAGACGGGTAAGACCACGATGGTCGCTGCTGCCGACGGCAAGGCGCTGCCGGCTGGCCTCAACGGTATTGCTGCTACTCCGCTGGTGAGTGTTCAGGGCGGCAAGACCTATGTGTACTTCACCGTTAACAGCGCGGATAGCAAGGATTACGTCAACTACTCTGCTGGTGGTGGCGTGTATCGCTATACGCTCGGCGATGCAGAGGCGACGCAGATTTATGATGCGGCTGGCCATTACCAGTACTGTGACTCTCCGGTCATTGCCGATGCTTCTGGCAATCTCTACTACATTAATGATTCGGGCACGCTGTTTAAACTTGGAGCTGTCGAGTCTTGGACGGTTGCCTTTAACTCCAACGGCGGGTCTGCTTGCGACACTAAGTTTGTTGCTACGGCCGATGGCAAGCTGGTCAAGCCGGCCGATCCGACGCGCGATGGCTACACTTTCGGCGGTTGGTATACCGATGAGGCTTGCACGCAGGCGTATGACTTTAGCACGCCGGTGACGGCCGATCTGACGCTGTATGCCAAGTGGACCAAGAATGTCGTTAACCCTGGCGGTAATGGCGGCGCTGGTTCGAATGGCGGCGGCGGTTCTGGTACCGGTACTGGTTCCGGCACTGGCGCTGGCACGGGTTCCGGCTCCGGCTCGAAGGGCGGCGCTGTCGCCCCGGGTCATAAGCCGACGACCAAGACGACGGTGTCGACCAAGACCGAGACCAAGGACAACAAGTCCGACCAGAAGGACTCCGATAAGTCCGATAAGAAGGACGAGAAGAAGTCTGACAAGAAGGACAGCAAGTCCGACAAGAAGTCCGACAAGAAGTCCGATTCCAAGTCCGATACGGGTGCTGCTTCCACGACCACTGCTAAGAAGTCCTCTAGTGCTGCCGAGCAGGAGACTGGCACCAATCCGCTCGCCATCGTTGGCATCGCCGCCGGCGTGATTGGCCTCGCGCTCATCGCCGTCTTCGTGCTGACCAAGCGCGGCAAGGGTGACGGTAATGCCCGATAAGCCCAAGGAGACCAGCGGGCAACAGCCCGACTCCTCGTTTATCCAGCTCGATGATCCAAAGCAAAAGGGCGCCGCTTCGGCGGCGCCCGCCCCACGGCACAAAGCGCTCCTTGACGTTCTGACTGCCGCGTGCACCATTCTGATCGTCGTCTCGCTGGGCTTTGTCCATCCCTCCGAGAGCGGCGCCTGGTCCGTTGATTGGATTTTTCAGTCCGTGACGGGGGAGAGCGTCGTTTCCAAGGATGACAATGGGTCTGGCTCGTCTACCGCTTCGGGCGAGGCCAGTTCCAAGGATTCCAAATCTTCGGATGCTGCAAAAGATGAGTCCAAGGGCTCGAACGACGCCAAGGATGATTCCGAGTCTTCGCACAAGGAATCGGACAAAAGCTCGGATAGCAAGAAGTCCGATGGTCAGGACAGCAAGAGGTCTGGCGATAAATCCGCTGCCCAAAATACGGGAGCCGGTGATACTTCCAATGTGTCTGGCGGTGCTTCTTCGGGCGGCGGTCAGTCGTCTGATGGAGCCTCATCCTCTAATGGCGGAAGCGCTTCCTCGGGCGGTCAGGGCGGCTCGCAGGAGTTCAACTACGTAACGGTGACGGTTTCGGTCACATCGAGTGCTGTGGGCAATCCTGTGTCCTCTGGTGGCACCTTTACCTTTAACGAAGGCGCTACCGTTTACGATGCCCTGTGCGCGCTGGGCCTTTCTGTCAACGCACACGGCTCGTCGTACGGCACGT
>CABSNR010000052.1:0-9345 GCA_902479145.1 uncultured Collinsella sp. | reverse complement strand
GCCTTTAGACGCGAGCCCGGGGCCCGTGGGTTATACCCTAAGAGCAAACCACCCTTTTTAAGGGTGGTTCTGATTGGTGGCTATCTGCGCAGTGGTGCCAATAGTATTTTGCGGAAGATCTACCTCTCGCTTGGCATGGAAGTAGGGTGGCCGGGCTGGTCGTCGTAGGCGTATTTGCTGTACACGTTGACCTCCCACTGCTTTTTTTCGACCTTTGCTACAGAATCTAGGATGAAGCCGGCCGCAAGGCTCAGGCCGCACAGGAACATAAACGAGGCGGCGAGCATAGCGGTGGGGAAGCGCGGGACGAGGCCGGTCTGGAAATATTCGACAACGATGGGCATGCCCAGGGCGAGGCCGAATACCGCGAACAGAAGCGCAACGAGGCTGAAGAACTTCAGCGGGCGGTAGTCCTTGAACAGCGTGCCGATCATCGCAATGACTTTAATGCCGTCGCTCACGGTGTTGAGTTTGGACTCGGAACCCTCGGGACGGTCGCGGTACTCGATGGGCACATCTTTGATGCGCCAGCGGTGGTCGACGGCGTGGATCGAGAGCTCGGTTTCGATCTGAAAGCCCTCGGAAAGCACTGGGAAGGTTTTAACGAACGGGCGGCTCATGGCGCGGTAGCCGGTCATGACGTCATCGAAGCTGTAGCCATAGATCCACTTGATCATGGCGCGGACCAGGTTGTTGCCAAAGCCGTGGAAGGCGCGCTTGTTTTCCTCGGCGTAGGTGCCGTTTGAAAGGCGATCGCCTACGGTCATGTCGGCCGTACCGTTAAGGATGGGCTCGCAGAGGGCCTTGGCCGCCTCGGCGGGGTAGGTGTCGTCGCCGTCGACCATCAGGTAGCAATCGGCGTCGATGTCGCGAAACATCTGGCGGCATACGTTGCCCTTTCCCTGACGGGGCTCAAAGCGGACCGTGGCGCCGTGCCCGGTGGCGATGCGTGAGGTATCGTCTGACGAGTTGTTGTCATAGACATAGACCGTCGCTTGCGGAAGCTCGCGGTGAAAGTCGTCGATGACTTTGCCGATCGTGGGCGCTTCGTTGTAGCAGGGGATGATGACGGCGATGGATTCAGAATTCACTCAATGCTCCTTATACGTTCAATCCTTGAAAGTATAGCCGTTTGGGCTTGGCATCCTAAGATGTGGGTTAGTTCTCCAGTTTTGTTGCGCGAATCGTTTGCATGGCCGTCGGGTCTATACTGTTCGTTTGTCAACGATTACGAGTAAAGGAGTTGCATCCGTGTCGGATCAGACAAAGCAACAAGAAACTCGCAGTCTGCCTGCGACGTTTGCTAAGAACGAATTTGAGAAGGACGCGTTTATCCTTCGTCAGCTGGTTACCAAGGATTTTAAGATCAAGTATCGCCGTAGCGTTCTGGGCGTCGCATGGTCGGTGCTCAACCCGCTGCTGATGATGATCGTCATGGCCATCGTGTTCTCGACGATTTTCGCCCAGGGCCGCAATGGCTCAATTACGCCCGAGATGTACCCGCTGTACTTGATCGTGGGTAACGTCACCTTTGCCGTCATGTCCGAGTCTACGAACCAGGCCCTGACGTCGATCGTGGGTGCTGCCCCGCTGCTCAAGAAGGTTAAGGTGCACCGCTGGGTCTTCCCAGTACAGAAGGTGCTCTTCTCGCTGGTTAACTTTGCCTTCTCGCTGGTCGCCGTTGCCATCGTTATGCTGTGGTTCCACGTTATGCCTTCTTGGCACCTGATTCTGCTGCCGGTCTGCCTACTGCTGCTTATGTGCTTCTGCATGGGCCTGGGCATGATGCTCTCCGCCCTCACGGTCTTCTTCCGCGATGTCATGCATCTGTGGAGCGTCGTCATTACGGCGTGGACTTACATTACGCCTATTTTCTGGACGACCGACTTCGTTGCGCAAATGCCGCATCTCGTGCGCATTCTGGTCTATGCGAACCCCATGTATAACTACCTGCAGTTTATGCGCGATATCTTCCTGTTCCAGACTACGCCCTCGCTTATGACGTTTGGTATGTGCGTTGCTTGGGCGGTTCTTGCGCTTGTTATTGGCTATACCGTGTTCCATAAGTCCGAGCGCAAGTTCATCCTCTACATCTAAGGAGTGCTGTGATGACTGAATCTGTTGTTGATTACAGCGAGCAGCCTCTGGCTGTCGAGGTCGACGACGTCACCATGATCTTTAACATGGCGTCCGAGTCGCTGACCAACCTCAAGGAGTACTTCATCAAGCTTGCCAAGCACGAGTTGTTCTTTGAGGAGTTTAGGGCGCTCAAGCATATCTCGTTTGATATTCATCGTGGCGAGGTCGTGGGTCTGGTTGGCACCAATGGTTCCGGTAAGTCTACGATGCTCAAGATTATCGCCGGTGTGCTTGAGCCTAGCGAGGGCAGCGTTAAGGTGCACGGTAACATTGCGCCGCTGATTGAGCTTGGTGCCGGCTTTGACCCCGAGCTGACCGCCCGCGAGAACATCTATCTGAACGGCGCCCTGCTCGGCTATACCAAGGAGTTCATCGACGCCAACTTTGACGGCATTATTGAGTTCGCTGAGCTTCAGAACTTTGTCGATATGCCGCTTAAGAACTTCTCCTCGGGCATGGTGGCGCGTATCGCCTTTGCAATCGCGACGATTACCGAGCCCGATATTCTGATCGTTGACGAGACGCTGTCCGTCGGTGATGTGTTCTTCCAGCAGAAGTGCGAGGCCCGCATCCAGCACTTTATCCAGAGCGGCGACGTGACGGTTCTGTTCGTTTCGCACTCCATGGAGCAGGTTGAGCGCATCTGCCAGCGTGCCGTTTGGATTGAGAAGGGTGACCTTCGCATGGACGGCCCGGTCAGTGAGGTCTGCAAGGCGTATCGCGAGCAGTTCAACTAGGTTATAATTACTTGCGCTTGGCCGAATTGTTTGGCTGGGCGTGCGGTTATTTGCTCCATTAGCTCAGTTGGATAGAGCAGGGGACTTCTAATCCCAAGGTCGACGGTTCGAATCCGCCATGGAGCACCATCGTTTATTAAGCCCGGACCGCTTGGTGGTCTGGGCTTTTTTCATCTTGTGTGTTGCTGGAGCCGAGCGCGAGCAAGCCGCTGCTGTTTGTTGGGGTTGGCATTTTACTTTTCGAGATGCTCTTTCAGCAGCTCCAACGCGTGGGCGTAGCCTTGGAGGCCCTCGCCGGTGATGGTGGCGAAGCAGGCTAGGCGGGCGTAGCTCACCTGGCGGAAGTCCTCGCGCGTCTCGACGGCACTGATGTGAACCTCGACGGCAGGGATGGCGACGGCTTTAAGGGCATCCAGGATGGCCACGCTGGTGTGCGTGTAGGCCGCCGGATTGATGACGATGCCGTCGACCTTGCCGTAGGCCTCCTGGATCTTGTCGACGATGCTGCCCTCGTGGTTGGACTGGAAGACCTCGACCTCGTCGAAGCCCTGCGCGGCACCTGCCTCCTGGCAGATCTGGACCAGGCGGTCGTAGTTGTCACTGCCATAGATGCCCGGCTCGCGAATGCCGAGCATGTTGAGGTTGGGGCCGTTGATGACGAGTGCTTTCATGGTTGCTTCCTTTGCAGTCGAGAAACCACCACAAAGGTGCCTGTCCCCTTTGTGGTGGTTTTGGTTAGAGAGCGGGTGGGAGGGTGTCGAGGAGGGCTTGGGCGGTATTGGCGGCGCAGTCGCGTGAGTCGATGATGTAGTCGGCCCAGGCGCGGTAGCGCGGCATGCGCTGTTCCGCCAGCTTATCGATGCCATCGCGGGCGGTGATGGGGCGACCCTTGTGGGCAAGTTCGTCGAGCTTGCGGTTGAGCATCACGATCTGGCTGTTCTGGTGCAGCAGCGGATAGTTTTCGTCGCGCGTGACCACGCCGCCGCCGGTGGAGAGCACCAGGCCGCTGCGCTTGGAGATGTCGGCCAGCGCCGCCGTCTCCTGCTCGCGGAAGGCCGCCTCGCCGCGCTCGACGATAAAGTCGGCGCAGGGCATGCCCAGGCGCTCCTCGAGGGCGCGATCGAGGTCGATGTGCTCGCGTCCCGTGAGCTGGGCGATCTGCTCGCCCACGCGGGTCTTGCCCGAGCCCGGCATGCCGATTAGCGCGATGTTCTGCTCGCGGCGGGACAAGCGCTCCGTTACGTCCAGGATGCGCTCGCGCGGGGTGGCTTGGCTGGTGTAATGCTCGACGGCCTGTGCTGCCTGGGCAACAAGCATGAGCAGACCGCCGATGCAGGGGATCCCGCGGCGCTCGGCCTCGAGCATCAGGCCCGTGCGGGCGGGGTTGTAGACAATGTCGATAACGCCTTCGAGCGCATCGAGCCCTTCGAGCGTGCAAGGCGCGTCGGGGCAATGGGGGAACATGCCGGCAGGTGTGCAGCTGACGAGCAGGGCGGCGTCGGACTGCTGCGCGATGTTGTCGTAGTTAACCTCGCTCGTGCGACCCACGGGCACAACGATGGCACCCAGGTCTTCCAGCACCATACTTGCCGTGGTACCGGCGCCGCCAGTGGCGCCGAGTACGAGAGCCTTCTTGCCGGCAACCTCCACACCCAGCTCCTCGACCAGGCACTGAAAACCGAAGTAGTCAGTATTATCGCCGCGTAGGCGGCCGTCGGGTAGGCGCGTGATGGTGTTGACGTTGCCCATGCGCTCGGCGAGCGGGCTCAGCTCGTTCAGATACTCCATGACGGCGCGCTTGTAGGGGATGGTCACGTTGGTGCCCTCCCACTCGTCCCCCATCATAAAGGCCGCGAGGTCCTCGGGCTCGCGCTCAAAACGCACGTACTCGAGCCCAGCGAGCTCCTTGTAGATGGTCGGGGTGTAGCTGTGGCCCAGCACACGGCCCAGCACGCCGTAGGGACGGGTTGCGGCGGTATCGGTCATCTAGAGCACCTCCGTGTAGCTGCCAAAGTAGGTGAAGCTCTCGCACACGTCGTCGATGGAATCGAGCAGGTCGTCGAGGGCCTTACTGCCAAAGGGGCAGTCCAGGTCAAAGTAGAACATAAACTCAAAGTCGTGCCCGGGGATGGGACGGCTCTCGAGCTTGATGAGGTTGATGTTGAGCGCGTAGAAGCGCTCGAGTACGCGGTAGAGGGCGCCCGGCTCATTGGCCGTGGTGATCATGAGCGAGGTGCGGTTGGCGCCGGGGTAGACGCGCGGCTCGCGGCTGATGACGACAAAGCGCGTGTAGTTGTTGTCCGAGTCCTGGATGTTGGGCTCCAGCATCTCCAGGCCGTAGAGTGCCGCGCAGCTGCGCGATGCGATGGCGGCAACATCGGTGCGGTCGGAATTGGCGACCATCTCGGCCGACATAGCCGTGTTGGGGTACTTGGTGGCGTGCAGACCGTGCGCCTCGATAAAGCTAGCGCACTGCGCGATGGCCTGACCGTGGCTGTAGACCTCGCGTATGTCCGCGAGCTTGGTGCCGGGCTTGACGAGCAAGTTGTGGTCGATCTTGAGGCGAAGCGAGCGCACGATGTGGAAGTCGAACTGGGCGAGCAGGTCGTAGACGGCGTTGACCGAGCCGGCGGTGGAGTTCTCGATGGGCAGCACGCCAAACTCGCAGAAGCCGTCGCGTACGGCGCGCATTACGCCCTCGAAGGTCTCGAAGAACGCGATATCGGGCACGTCGAAGAGCTTGCACGCGGCGATCTGGCTGTAGGCGCCTTCGACGCCCTGGCAGGCGACGGTGGCCGTCTGGGGGAAGGGTGTGTCAAAGGCTGCGGCCGTGGCATGGGCCTTTTGCGACACCGTGATGCCCTTGAGCTCGTTGATGTAGCGCTGCTGCTCGACCTTGCTCATGCTCATGAGGAGACGGAACAGGGCGATGGTCTGTGCCTCGTAGCGCTCGGGCGCGCGGCTGGCGAGGTTGTTGAGCTTGGAGCGCTCGCGGGCGGGGTCGAAGACGGCCTTGCCCATCTCGATTTTTGACTTGGCGACCTCGGTGGCAATGTCCATGCGCTCGACAAAGCTGTTGAGGAGCGTGGTGTCGATGCCATCGATGGCCTGGCGGATGTCAGCAAGGTCCATAGGGACCCCTTTCACGTGTCGGTGATTTTTCTGGGACGGGGATTAAAAAATCATTGTGTACCTAATGATTTTTTAATCCCCGTCCCAGAAAAATCACTGGGTGGGCGTGGGGGCCGGAGTTGGCCCCCGGAGATTTTTAGAGCTGTCCGGCGTCCTCGAGGAGGGCGTCCCAGATGGCGAGCGCCGCGGCTGCTTCGGCAACGGGGACAGCTCGGGGGACGATACAGGGGTCGTGGCGGCCGTGGACCGAGAGCTCGGCATTTTCCATGGCGTCCATGTCTACGGTCTGCTGCTCGCGGCCAATAGAGGGCGTCGGCTTTACGGCCATACGCCACATGACGGGCGCGCCGGTGGAGATGCCGCCCAGAATGCCGCCGGCGTTGTTGGACTCGACTTCAATCTCGCCGGTCTCGGCGTCGATGCGATACGGATCGTTGTTCTCGCTGCCGCGCATGGCGGCCACGGCAAAGCCCATGCCAAACTCCACGCCCTTTACGGCGGGAATGCCAAACGCGATTTGCGCGATGCGGTTCTCGATTCCGTCGAACATGGGGTCGCCGATGCCCGCGGGAAGCCCGTAGATGCCGCACTCCACGATGCCGCCGATGCTGTCGAGTTCGTCGCGCGCGGCTAGGATCTCCTTGCGCATTCGACCGGCTGCGGCGGCGTCAATGCAGGGCAGGTCGTTCGTAAGGATCGCCTTGCGGTCGGCCTCGCGATAGGTCATGTCGTCCATGGGTAGGTCCGAGATGCCGCTAATCTGCGCCACATGTGCCATCACCCGAATGCCGCGGGCCTCGAGTGCCTGCAGCGCAATGCCGCCGGCTATGCACAGGGGTGCTGTTAGGCGGCCGGAGAAATGCCCGCCACCAGCGACATCGTGCATGTTGTGATACTTCACACGCGCCGGGTAATCGGCATGTCCCGGACGGGGCTTGCGGCGCAGCTCGGAGTAATCCTTGGAGCGCGTGTTGGTGTTCTCGATAATCGCGGCGATGGGCGCGCCGGTGGTATGTCCATCGACAACACCGGCGATGATGTGGGCGGCGTCGGCCTCGCGGCGTTTGGTCGCGGTCTCGTCGCGACCGGGGGCGCGACGATCCAAAAAGGCCTGCAGCTGCTCCTGGTCCACAGCGATGCCCGCCGGGATGCCATCGAGCGAGCAACCGATGGCGGGGGAGTGTGATTGGCCGAAGATGCTCAGATGCAAAACGTTGCCAAAGGTCGAGGACATGCTATTCCTCCTCGAGCGTGACCTTGCCGCCCAACAGGCGGTAGTGGTCGAAGAAATCGGGATAGGACTTGTTGACGGCCTCGGCGCCGTGGATCACGACCTCGCCGGTGGCGCGACTTGCGGCGATGGCTGCCATCATGGCGATGCGGTGGTCGTTGTGCGAATCGACCTCGCCGCCGGTAAGGGCATCGACGCCCTTGATGATGAGGTCGTCACCGGCGATGCGCACCTGTGCGCCCAGCGCGGTAAGCTCGCGGGTGGTGGTGACCAGACGGTCAGATTCCTTGATGCGCAGGCGCGCACAGTCGCGGATGAACGTGCGGCCCTGAGCCAGCGAGGCCACGGCCGAGATAACGGGTACCAGGTCGGGAATGTCGTGGGCGCTCATCTCAAAGCCGGCGAGCTTGTCGGACTGCACGGTGGCGGCGTTGGTGGAACGCACGATGCGGGCGCCAAAGCGCGAAAGCGCGGCAAGAACGTTGCGGTCGCCCTGTGCGGAGCTCAGGGACACACCCTCGACGGTGATGGGGTCGGTGCCGATGGCGCCGGCACACAGCCAAAAGGCAGCGTTGGACCAGTCACCCTCGACGGCCACGCTGCCGGGCGTGCGATACGAGCCACTGCTAACGCGGAAGTTAGTGATCTCGGGCTGGCCGTCCTTGGCGGGGATACGCTCGACGTTGACCTCGACGCCAAAGGCCTTCATGGCCTGGATGGTCAGATTGATGTAGGGGCGGCTCTCAATGAGGCCGGTCACCTGCACGCAGGAGGGCTGGGCGAGCAACGGGGCTGCCAATAGCAGGCCCGAGATGTACTGCGAGCTTACGTTGCCCGGCAGCACAAAGGTGCCCGGGCGCATGCGGCCGCTTGTCTTGAGCGGAAAACCGCCCAGACCCTGCAGGTCGCAGCCGGCGGCAATGATCTCGTCGGAAAGCGGAGAGAGGGGGCGTGCGCCCAGGCGGCCCTGGCCTACAAAGGTTGCCTCTGCTCCCAGCGCGCAGGCGACGGGCAGCATAAAGCGGAGCGTGGAGCCGCTCTCGCCGCAGTCGAGCGTACCGCCGGCAAGTGCCTTGAGCAGGCCGAACTCAATACTCTTCATGGTGGGATGTACCTGGAAGCCGTCCTCGACGGTCTCGATGCGGGCGCCCAGCGCCGTGAGGCAGCGCACCGTGGCCTCAATATCGGCGCAGGTGGTGTTGCAGGTCACATGCGTCTCTCCGTTGGCAAGGGCGGCGCAGATGATGAGGCGGTGCGCCATCGACTTGGACGCGATGGCGGGAACGGCGCCCTTGAGCGGGGACGGGGTGATGCGGGCTAGCATGCGGATGCGTCTCCCTTCTGGCCGAGGCCTTCGGCAATGAGTTCGTGGAAAGTGGAAAGCGGCGTGCGGTCGATGCTGCAGCGGCCAATGCCGTGCGGAATCACCAGATCGATGGTGTCGCCCGCGCGCTTCTTGTCGTGGAGCGCCTCGGCAAAGATGGCATCGGCATTGAGGTCGCAGCAGGTCTTGAGGCCATGTCGTGCGCAGAGCTCCTCAATACGACCGGGCAGTGCAGCATCGCAGACGCCGTGCAGAGCCGCGGCGCGCGTGATGATGCCCATGCCGATCGACACACAGTTGCCGTGTCCGAGCTCAAAGTGCTCGCAGGCTTCGACGGCGTGTCCGGCGCTGTGTCCAAAGTTGAGGAGCTTACGCTGGTTAGTCTCGCGCTCGTCGGCGACGACCACGGCGCGCTTGATGTCGATGTTGCGGGCGATGATGAGTGCTACGCGGGCCACATCGTGGTTGAGCAGCTCCAGCGTGAGCGGGGTCTTCTCCAGCTCGGCGAAAAGCTCCGGGTCGGCGATCACGGCGTGCTTGACGACCTCGCCGCAGCCGTCGGCGAACTGCTCGGGCGTGAGGGTGGCCAGGCACCCCACGTCGGCGATAACCACGCTCGGCTGCCAAAAGGCGCCGGCCAAGTTCTTGCCGGCAGCCAGGTCGATGGCGGTCTTGCCGCCCACCGACGAATCCACCATGGCGAGCAGACTCGTGGGGATCTGCACAAACTTGCAGCCGCGCATGTAGGTGGCGGCCACAAAGCCCGCCACGTCGCCCACGAC
>CABSNR010000051.1:0-9614 GCA_902479145.1 uncultured Collinsella sp. | reverse complement strand
CGTAGCGGGTGGTTTAAAGCTGGCCGCTGCGCGGCCAGCGGACTAAAGTCTTGAACAAAAAAGACCCGCTTCCCTGTTGGGAAACGGGTCTTTGGAAGGGCGGTTAACGTACCAGGAAATTACTCCTCGTCGTTGTCCTTGGCCTCTTCGGCGTCGTCGGTGTCCACGAGCTGGTTGAGCAGCTCATCGAGAGAAGCCATGTCCTCGTTGATGGCACCGTTGGCGGGAGCCTTCTTGTCGTCGATCGGGGCGCCCAGGAGCTCCTCGTCGGCGTCGGCGTGATGCGTCGGAGCGGAGGTACCCAGCAGGATATCGTCCGGACCGTCGGGGCTAAAGACCATCTGCAGCAGCTGCGAGAGGTCTTCCTCGTCGGCAACGTCGTCGTTGTTCTCGAGGATGTAGAGCAAGTCGTGGGCCTCCAGGCCGTCACGGAGCTCCTCGATCGCCTTGGCACCGATGCCGTCGATGCGCAGCAGATCCTCCTCGGACTTGCCGACCAGGTCGCCGACCGTCTCGATGCCGACCTCGCTGAACTTGTTGGTCCAGCGCTGCGACACGCCCAGGTCGTCGAACAGGTACAGACGAGCCTTCTCGGCGGAGATGGTGTGGCCGTTGCGGGTGAACGAGCCGTCAGCACCACCGAACTCGTCGTAGCCGGCCCAGTCGAGCTGCTGCGGGAGCTGCTCGTCCAGGTCCTTGAGCTCCACAGGAGCCCACTCGGGCAGCGACTTGGCGTTGGGCGAAGCCGGGCCGTCGATGTCCACGTAGCCGTCGGCCGTGCGATACGTCAGCTTGGCGTTGGCGTACGGCTTGAGGCCGGTACCGGCAGGAATCTTCTTACCGACGATGACGTTGGACTTAAGGTCGAGCAGGTGGTCGACCTTGCCCTCGATGGCAGCCTCGGTAAGGACGCCGGCGGTACGGATGAACGAAGCGCTCGACAGCCAGGAGTCGATGTTGGACGCGACCTTGAGCGTACCCAGGATGACGGGCTCGGCCACGGGAGCCTGACCGCCCAGACGGGCAACGCGCTCGACCTCGTCGGCGAACTCGTAGCGGTCGACGTACTGACCAAGCAGGTACTTGGAGTCGCCGGGGTTGGTGATCTGAACGCGACGCAGCATCTGACGTGCGAGCACCTCGATGTGCTTGTCATTCAGGTCGACGCCCTGGCTGGTGTAGACGTCCTTAACGCTCTCGACGAAGGTGTGCATCGTCGACTCGATGTCGGTCAGCTTGCGCAAGTTGCGGAAGTTGACGAAGCCCTTGGTGATCTGGTCGCCGGCGCGAACCTCGCAGCCGTCCTCGATCTCGGGCATAAAGCGCACCGAAGCGGGAACGCGACGCTCGTCGAGGACACGGGTGTGATCCTCGGAGTCGGTGAGCGTCAGCACGTACTCGGACTTCTCGGGCTTAATCGAGAGGTGGCCGGAGTACGGAGCCAGCTCGGCCTCGCGACCCAGGATCTTCTCGTTGACGTTGCCGACGATATCGAACATACGGCTGACCGTAGGCAGACCCTGCGTAATATCGTCGACGCCAGCGACGCCGCCGGAGTGAATGGTACGCATCGTAAGCTGCGTACCGGGCTCGCCGATGGACTGGGCGGCAATAATGCCGACGGCAGTACCGATGGCGACCGGACGACGGGTGGAAAGATCCCAGCCGTAGCACTTCTGGCACACGCCGTACTTGGAGCGGCAGGTGAGCAGCGCGCGAAGCTTGACCTTCTTAAGGCCGGCATCGACCATCTTCTGAATGTCGGCAACCTTCTCGATGTAGCCGTCCTGCTCAAAGAGCACGGTGCCATCGGGAGCCACGACGTCCTCGATGAAGCAACGGCCGACGAGGTCGGTGTTGAGGTCGGTGGTGCCGGGGATGATGAGGTTGTAGGTGACGCCCTCGTGCGTGCCGCAGTCCTCCTCGCGGACGATGACGTCCTGGGCCACGTCGACCAGACGACGGGTCAGGTAACCAGAGTCCGAGGTGTGGGATGCGGTATCGACCAGGCCCTTACGGGCGCCGTAGGTCGAAATGAAGTACTCGAGCGGCAGCAGACCCTCGCGGAAGTTCGCCTTAATGGGAAGGTCGATCGTCTCGCCGGACATGTCTGCCATCAGGCCACGCATGCCACCGAGCTGACGCAGCTGGGTCTTAGAACCACGGGCGCCGGAATCGGCCATCATGTACAGCGGGTTCTCCTCGTCGAACATGTCGAGCATGAGCGCTGCAACCTTATCGGTACAAGCGGTCCACTCGTTAACGACTTCGATGTGGCGCTCCGTCTCGTTGATGAAGCCCTCCTCGAAGTACTCGTTGATCTGGTCGACGTTGGCCTGGGCGCGGTCGAGCAGCTCCTGCTTCTCGGCAGGGATGAGAGCGTCCCACACCGAGATGGTGAGGCCGGCGCGGGTAGCGTAGTGGAAGCCGGAGTACTTGATGGCGTCGAGGATCGGGCCGACCTTGGCCTCGGGGTAACGATCGCAGCAGTCGGCAACCAGCTTGGCCACGTCGCCCTTGACCATCTTGTAGTTCATGAACTCATAGTCTTCGGGCAGGCACTGGCGGTTGAAGATGATGCGGCCGATAGAGGTCTCGAAGCGCGCGGTCTTGTTGCCGGTGACGTCGTAGTCGACAAACTCGTTCTTGCCGTTCTTGACGCGGAAGATACGGGTGCCGTCCTCATTGATGACGTTGGCATCGGCAGCGGACACGCGGACCTGGATCTTGGCCTGCATGTCGACCTCGGAGCGGCAGTCATAGGCGTGCAGTGCGTCGTCAAAGCTCGAGAACACGTGGTTCTCGCCCGGCAGACCCTCGCGAACCTGGGTGAGGTAGTACACACCGATGATCATGTCCTGCGAAGGAATGTTGACCGGCTTGCCGGATGCCGGCGAGCGCAGGTTGTTCGCAGAGAGCATAAGCACGCGAGCCTCGGCCTGAGCCTGGCTGGACAGCGGCACGTGGACAGACATCTGGTCGCCGTCGAAGTCGGCGTTGAAGGGCGAGCAGACCAGCGGATGCAGGTGGATAGCCTTGCCCTCGACCAGCACCGGCTCAAAGGCCTGAATGGACAGACGGTGCAGGGTCGGTGCACGGTTGAGCAGCACGACGCGGCCGTCGATGACCTCTTCGAGGATATCCCACACAAAGGTGGCACCGCGGTCGATAGCGCGCTTGGCGCCCTTGATGTTCTCGACCTTGCCAAGCTCGACCAGGCGCTTCATGACGAAGGGCTTGAAGAGCTCCAGCGCCATGGTCTTGGGCAGACCACACTGGTGCAGCAGCAGCTTGGGGTCGGTAACGATGACCGAACGGCCGGAGTAGTCGACACGCTTACCCAGCAGGTTCTGACGGAAACGACCCTGCTTGCCCTTGAGGGCCTCGGCGAGCGACTTGAGCGGGCGACCGCCACGGCCAGAGACCGGGCGACCACGACGGCCGTTGTCGAACAGGGCGTCCACGGACTCCTGGAGCATGCGCTTCTCGTTGTTCACGATGATCGCGGGGGCGTCCAGGTCGAGCAGGCGCTTGAGTCGGTTGTTACGGTTGATCACGCGACGATACAGGTCGTTGAGGTCGGACGCGGCGAAGCGGCCGCCGTCGAGCTGGACCATCGGGCGCAGATCGGGCGGAATGACCGGAATGACGTCCAGAATCATGTTCGCGGGGCTGTTGCCGCCCTTCAGGAAGGCGTCAACGACCTCGAGGCGCTTAACGGCCTTCTCGCGCTTCTGCTTCTGGGAGTCCTCGTCGGCGATGATGGCCTTGAGCTTCTCGGCCTCGGAGGGGAGGTCGATGGCAGCGAGCAGGTCGCGGACGGCCTCGGCACCCATACCACCCTTGAAGTACATGGAGTAGTAACGGGTCATCTCGCGGAACAGCGGCTCATCGGAGATGAGGTCGCGCTCGGTGAGCTTCATGAAGGCGTTGAAGGCGTCCGTGCGGAGCTGCTTCTCGTCCTTGCACTCTTCCTCGATGTCGACGATGCCAGAGGCGATCTCCTCGGGGGTCAGCGGCTCCTCGTCGGAGAACTCGTCAAAGTTCTCGGGGTCGCCCTGCTCCTTGAGGGACTCGATCTGGCGGGCGCACTCGGCATCGATCTCTTCCAGATCGGCGGCGAGCTCCTCGCGCAGGTCGTCGGCGTCGGCCTCGCGAGCCTCGTAGTCAACCTCGGTGATGATGTAGCTGGCAAAGTACAGAACCTTCTCGAGGTCCTTGGACTTGATGTCGAGCATACGGCTCATCGGGAAGCTCGTGGGGCTCTTGAAGTACCAGATGTGGGACACGGGAGCGGCGAGCTCGATGTGACCCATGCGGTCGCGACGCACCTTGGCCGAGGTGACCTCGACGCCGCAGCGCTCGCAGACGATGCCCTTAAAGCGGATGCCCTTGTACTTGCCGCAGGAGCACTCCCAGTCCTTGGCGGGACCGAAAATCTTCTCGCAGAACAGGCCGTCCTTCTCGGGCTTGAGGGTACGGTAATTGATGGTCTCCGGCTTCTTGACCTCACCGTGCGACCAGGAACGGATCTGGTCGGCGGAGGCAAGGGAGATCTTTACCGAGTCAAAATCAGTAGCTTCGAAATCTGCCACAGTCAACTACTCCTTATCAGTGGTCGTGGCGGCGACAGCCTCGGGCGCCTCGGCGGTCTCGGCATCCTCGGCCTCGACGTCGGCGTCAACGCCGGCGAGCGCAGCCAGGTCGTCGAGAGCAGAGGTCTCCTCGGCGGTCACAGGGGCGGAGGCGTCCTCGTCAGCATCGTGCATGGGCTCGATGTCCAGCGCGAGGGAACGGATCTCCTTGACGAGAACCTTGAAGGACTCGGGGATACCCGGGACCGGAACATTCTCGCCCTTGACGATGGACTCGTAGGTCTTGACGCGGCCCACGGTATCGTCGGACTTGACGGTCAGGATCTCCTGCAGGACGTTGGAAGCACCGTAAGCGTACAGTGCCCAAACTTCCATCTCGCCGAAGCGCTGGCCGCCGAACTGAGCCTTGCCGCCCAGAGGCTGCTGGGTAACCAGGCTGTAAGGGCCGGTCGAACGGGCGTGGATCTTGTCGTCGACCATGTGGCCGAGCTTGAGGATGTAGGACGTACCCACGGTAATGGGCTCGCGGAACTCCTCGCCGGTGCGGCCGTCGAACAGACGGGTCTTGCCGCGCTCGTCCAGCTGGGTGACAAACTCGGGACGCATGTGATCGCCAAAGGCAGCGGTGGCCTTGTTGAGCATGTTCTTGTTGGCACGACGGATGACCTCGGCGATCTCGTCCTCCTTGGCGCCGTCGAAGACGGGCGTCGCGGTGAAGAACGGACCGGGGACGTACTTGTCGGAGTCGGCCTGCTCGGTATCCCAACCGCAGGCAGCAGCCCAGCCAAGGTGGCACTCGAGCAGCTGGCCGACGTTCATACGCGAAGGAACGCCCAGCGGGTTGAGGATAACGTCGATCGGGGTACCGTCAGCCATGTAGGGCATGTCCTCGACCGGCAGAACGTTGCAGATAACACCCTTGTTGCCGTGGCGGCCGGCGATCTTATCGCCCTGCTGGATCTTACGACGCTGGGCAACGTAGACGCGCACCTGCTCGTTGACACCGGGGGCCAGATCGTCGCCGTTCTCGCGGCTAAAGCGGACGACGTCGATGACGCGGCCGTAAGCGCCGTGAGGCATCTTAAGGGAGGTGTCGCGGACGTCGTGGGCCTTGGCACCGAAGATGGCGCGCAGCAGGCGCTCCTCGGCGGTCAGAGCGCTCTCGCCCTTAGGCGTGACCTTGCCGACCAGGATGTCGCCAGGGCCGACCTCGGCGCCGATGCGGATAATGCCGTCCTCGTCGAGGTTGGCAAGCATATCCTCAGAGAGGTTCGGGATCTCGCGGGTGATCTCCTCGGGGCCGAGCTTGGTGTCGCGGGCATCGATCTCGTGACGGGTGATGTTGATGGTCGTCAGCAGGTCCTCGGCCACCAGGCGCTCGGACACGACGATACCGTCCTCGTAGTTGAAGCCTTCCCACGGCATGTATGCCACGGTGAGGTTCTGGCCCAGTGCGAGCTCGCCATGATCGGTCGAAGGACCGTCAGCCAGGGGCTCGCCCTGCTCAACGGTGTCACCGACGCGCACGAGCGGACGGTGGTTGATGCAGGTGGACTGGTTGGAGCGCTGGTACTTGGCCAGGTGATACTCGTCCATGCCGCCGGCATGCTTGACGATGATCTTGGCGGCGTCGGCAAAGATGACCTCGCCGGCGTTCTTGGCCAGGGTGACCTCGCCGGAGTCCAGGGCGGCGCGACGCTCCATGCCGGTACCGACATAGGGAGCGGCAGGGTGAACCAGCGGCACGGCCTGACGCTGCATGTTAGCGCCCATGAGCGTACGCTTGGCGTCGTCGTGCTCGAGGAACGGGATCAGCGTGGCTGCGACGGAGAGCATCTGACGCGGCGAGACGTCCATGTAGTCGACGTCCTCGACAGGCACGTCGGCGGGAGCGCCGAAGGAGCCGTCGAAGTCGCGGGTACGGGCGATCACGGTGTGCGGGCGGACAAGCTTGCCCTCGGCATCGGTCGTGATGAACTCGTTGGTCTTGGGATCGAGCGGCGTGTTGGCCGGCGCGATGACGTGCTTCTCTTCCTCGTCAGCGGTCATCCAGTCGATCTGGTCGGTGGCAACGCCGTTCTCGACGCGACGGAACGGAGCCTCGATGAAGCCGTACTCGTTGACGCGGGCGTAGAGGGCGAGCGAGCCGATCAGGCCGATGTTGGGGCCTTCGGGGGTCTCGATCGGGCACATGCGGCTGTAGTGCGAGTTGTGAACGTCGCGGACGGCCGTCGGCACGTTGGTGCGGCGGCTGGAGCCGGACTTGTGGCCGGCAAGACCGCCAGGGCCGAGTGCGGACAGACGGCGCTTGTGGGTCAGACCGGTCAGGGGGTTCGCCTGGTCCATGAACTGCGAGAGCTGCGAGGAACCGAAGAACTCCTTGATGGAGGCCACGATCGGGCGGATGTTGATGAGCGACTGCGGGGTGATCTCGTCGATGTCCTGGGAGCTCATGCGCTCACGGACGACGCGCTCCATACGGCTCATGCCGATACGGAACTGGTTGGCGACGAGCTCGCCGACGGTACGGATACGGCGGTTGCCAAAGTGGTCGATGTCGTCGACCTTGAAGCCCTGCTCGCCGGCAGCGAGGGACAGCAGGTAACGCAGCGTCGCGACGATATCCTCGTCGGTGAGCACCGTGACCTCCTCCTCGGTGGTGAGGTTGAGCTTCTTGTTGACCTTGTAACGACCGACGCGGGCCAGATCGTAGCGCTGCGGGTTAAAGAGCAGGCCCTCGAGCAGGCTGCGGGAAGCGTCCACGGTGGGAGGCTCGCCCGGGCGCAGACGACGGTAGATCTCGATGAGGGCGTCCTCGCGAGTGAGGGCGGTGTCGCGCTCCAGGGTGCGCTTGATCACATCGGAGTTGCCGAGCAGCTCGATGATGTCGTCGTTGGTGACGGCAATGCCAAGGGCGCGCAGGAACATCGTGGCGCTCTGCTTGCGCTTACGGTCGATGGAGACCATGAGCTGGTCGCGCTTGTCGACCTCAAACTCGAGCCAGGCACCGCGGGACGGGATGATCTGGGCCTTGTAGATCTGCTTGCCCGAATCCATCTCGGAGCTGTAGTACACGCCCGGGGAGCGGACGAGCTGCGAGACGACGATACGCTCGGTACCGTTGATGATGAAGGTGCCCTGATCGGTCATCATGGGGAAGTCGCCCATGAAGACGAGTTGCTCCTTGATCTCGCCGGTCTCCTTGTTGGTGAGACGGACGTCGGTCAGAAGCGGAGCCTGATAGGTCATATCCTTCTCGCGGCACTCCTCGACGGTGTGCGCGGGGTCGCCGAACTGATGCTCGCCGAAGGTAACCTCGAGAACATGGTTCTGGCTCTGGATGGGGCTGGATTCCTTGAACGCCTCACGAAGGCCCTCGTCCTTAAAACGCTCAAAGGATTCCCTTTGAACAGAGATAAGGTTGGGGAGCTCCATGGCCTCCGGGATTTTCCCGAAGCTGACGCGCTTGCGCTCAGTGGCAGTGTATGCGTAGGTCACCAGGTTTTTCCTCCTTCACGGAAATGCTCGGTGGGTTGGCGAGGCATAGCTTCGCCAGTTATCGCAATCTAATAGTTTATCAGGTACCGACCGTTCGGCAAGAAAAGCCTTGACGCGATTGAGTTTTTGGAGTAGCAAAGTTTTTCGACAGAAAATACGCAGGTAGATGTATGTGTATCGAACATCTGTTCATATATTTTCTGTGAACAGAGAGCCAGCAATCGCAGCTCTTATAAAAAACGGGCGCGAACCGAGGTCCGCGCCCGTAAATGTCGATGTCCGAAGGCTTACTTGCGCATCAATCCGCCGCGCTCGTCGATGGCGTCCCAGAAGGCATCGGCAAAGCGAGGATCGCTTGCGGCCATGAGGGCGTTGGTTGCCATCCAGCCAGACGGGGTGCCGGTGTCGTAGCCCGACAGCGGGTCGATAACGACAGCGTACATAGCCTCGCGATCGAGCGAGCGGGCCATGGCGTCGGTGAGCTGAATCTCGCCGCCCTTGCCGGCCTGCTGATCAGCGAGCAGGTCCATGACCAGCGGGCTCAGCAGATAACGGCCGACAATGTACAGGTTGGACGGAGCCGCCTCGGGAGCGGGCTTCTCGACCAGACCGCCGATGCGCCAGACAGCGCCCGGCTCTGCATCGGCAACGTCCTCGGCGCCCTCGAGCGAACCAACGCGCTCGCCGGCGATAACGCCGTAGCGGCTGACTTCCTCGGGCGAGCAAGCAGCGACGGCGATAACCGAAGCTCCACCGTGCTCCTTGGAAACGGCGAGCATCTTGTCGCAGATGTCGCGATTAGGCACAACGTAGTCACCCAGAAGAACCAGGAAGTTCTCCCCTGCCACGGCGTCGGCAGCAGAGCGGATAGCATGGCCGAGGCCCTTGGGCTCGTACTGATAACGGAAGTCGACCGGCATACCGCCAGCGTGGGCGACGGCATCGGCATAGGCGTTCTTGCCGCGCTCGCGCAGCAGGTTCTCGAGCGAGCGATCGGGCTGGAAGTAGTTCAGTAGCTCGGGCTTACCGGGAGATGTAACGATGATGGCGTCGTCGACTTCCTCGGGGTCGAGCGCCTCCTCGACGACGTACTGAATGACGGGCTTGTCGAGCACCGGCAGCATCTCTTTGGGCGTGCACTTGGTGCCAGGCAGAAAACGCGTGCCAAGACCGGCGGCGGGGATGATTGCCTTCATGTTATTCAAAGATCCTTTCGCAGGCGCAAAAGCGCCCCATGCGTGCGGCACACAGCCGCAGACCAAATTGCGATACCTAAGCATCTTACCGCTGGAACCATATGTCGCTACAAGGCAGAGACAATTCTTCAGCAGGTCAACGCAAATTATTGCTCGAATGGTGCAATTTTATTGCCCAACGGCAGGGCACCCGATACGACGCAAATCACAGAATATGGCAGTTTGAGCTACCGATGTCGAGGGACCGAAAAATCAGAACCACCCTTAAAAAGGGTGGTTTGCTCTTAGGGTATAACCCACGGGCCCCGGGCTCGCGTCTAAAGGC
>CABSNR010000050.1:0-11273 GCA_902479145.1 uncultured Collinsella sp. | reverse complement strand
AGAGGCCACTATGGTATAAAGGCAAAGTCCCGTCCGGGGACGACCTGTTTAGAGGAGGGCTTTATGGCCAAAGAGAAGTTTGAGCGCACTAAGCCGCATGTTAACATCGGCACCATTGGTCACGTCGACCACGGCAAGACCACGCTGACCGCTGCCATCACCAAGGTTCTCTCCGAGACCGAGGGCTGCAAGGCTGACTTCACTGCGTTCGAGAACATCGACAAGGCTCCCGAGGAGCGCGAGCGCGGCATTACGATCTCCGTCTCCCACGTTGAGTACGAGACCGCTGCCCGTCACTACGCTCACGTTGACTGCCCGGGCCACGCTGACTACGTCAAGAACATGATCTCCGGCGCTGCTCAGATGGACGGCGCTATCCTGGTTATCGCCGCTACCGACGGCCCCATGGCTCAGACCCGCGAGCACATCCTGCTCGCCCGTCAGGTCGGCGTTCCCTACATCGTCGTCTTCCTGAACAAGTGCGACATGGTCGACGATGACGAGCTCATCGACCTCGTCGAGATGGAGACCCGTGAGCTCCTCTCCGAGTACGATTTCCCCGGCGACGACATCCCCGTCATCCGTGGCTCCGCTCTGGGCGCTCTCGAGGGCGACGCCAAGTGGATGGACGCCATTCGCGAGCTCATGAAGGCCGTCGACGAGTACATCCCGACGCCTGCTCGTAACAACGACCTCCCGTTCCTGATGGCCGTTGAGGACGTTATGACCATCTCCGGCCGTGGTACCGTTGCTACTGGCCGTGTCGAGCGCGGTGAGCTCAAGCTCAACGAGCCCGTCGAGATCGTCGGCATCAAGGATACCCAGAACACCGTCGTTACTGGTATCGAGATGTTCCGTAAGTCCATGGACTTCTGCGAGGCTGGCGACAACGTCGGTCTGCTGCTCCGCGGCATCAAGCGTGAGGACATCGAGCGCGGCCAGGTTCTCTGCAAGCCCGGTTCGGTTACCCCGCACACCAAGTTCACCGGTGAGATCTACGTTCTGACCAAGGAGGAGGGCGGCCGTCACACCCCGTTCTTCGATGGTTATCGTCCTCAGTTCTACTTCCGTACCACCGACGTTACCGGTACGGTCAAGCTCCCCGAGGGCACCGAGATGGCTATGCCTGGTGACCACATCACCATCGAGGGCGACCTCATTCACCCGATCGCCATGGAGGAGGGCCTGCGCTTCGCTATCCGCGAGGGTGGCCACACCGTCGGTTCGGGCATCGTCTCCACGATCATTGAGTAAATTAGCTCTCTGATATAGCTGACTTAGAGAACCCGGCACTTATATGGGTGCCGGGTTCTTTTCTGCAATGGATATTGAGCCGTTGCTGGTGTCGAGAGGATCGATAATGGTCCTGGGTGCACCGTCGATTAGCTCACGATGGCTTCATTGATGTGTTCCAAATATGAATGGATCCACCGAGAACCAATTGACTCGAGGTTTTCATTGACAGCACTTACGTGGAGCTGATAAAGTAACAACTCGTGCCCGTACGGGGCGGAAATGAAAGGTTCAGGATACATGCGTACTCTAGTTACTCTTGCGTGCACTGAGTGCAAGCGCCGCAACTATACGACCACCAAGAACAAGTCGACCATGCCTGATCGTATGGAGATCAAGAAGTATTGCCCCTGGTGCCGTCACCACACGCTGCACAAAGAGACTCGCTAGTCTCTAGTCACATACGCCAGTAGTTCAATTGGTAGAGCATCGGTCTCCAAAACCGAGTGTTGAGGGTTCGAGTCCTTCCTGGCGTGCCAGTCATTATTCCGTAAGCTCCCACTTGGGAGCTTACGGTTTACTCATGTATAAGCGCATTGCGCGGAGGTAACCCAAATGGCCAACAAGAAGAACAAGAAGAAGGCTCAGCAGCCGGCACCTGCCAACAGCGCTGCCGCCAACTCCAAGGTTGAGGCCAAGAAGGCCGTTGCCAAGAAGAACGAGAAGGCTGCGAAGTCCAAGAAGAACGAGAAGCCTGGTTTCTTCGCCCGCACCAAGAAGTATTTCGCTTCGGTCAAGTCCGAGATGAAGCGTGTCACGTGGCCCGATAAGAAGGAGCTCGTGAACTACTCGGTCGTCGTTTGCGCTTCTCTGATCGTCGTCGGCGTCGTCATCGCTCTGCTCGATGCTGGCTTTGGCGAGGCTCTTGCTCTGTTCTCTGGATTGAGGGGCTAAACCATGTCTAAGCGTTGGTACGTCGTTCACACTTACTCTGGATACGAGAACCGCGTAAAGTCCGATCTCGAGCATCGTATCGAGACCATGGGCATGCAGGACCGTATCTTTGATATCGAGATTCCTATGGAGCGCGTCACCGAGATCAAAGAGGGTGGCAAGCGCGAGACCAAGGATTCCAAGATCTTCCCGGGTTATGTCCTGGTCCGCATGGAGATGGATGACGATGCTTGGACGTGTGTTCGCAACACGCCCGGCGTCACCGGTTTCCTGGGCGGCAACGGTAAGCCCGCACCGCTTTCCCGCGATGAGTACAATAAGATGACTCGTCGTCCCGGTAAGGGCGATTCGCCCAAGCGCACCTCGGTTGATATTCAGGTCGGCACGTCCGTCCGCGTCACCGATGGCCCGCTTACCGACTTTGATGGCAAGGTCTCCGAGGTTAACACCGAGGCTGGCAAGCTCAAGGTCACGCTAATGATCTTTGGCCGCGAGACGCCGGTCGAGCTCGACTTTAACCAGGTCGCTGTCATCGCTTAAGTTTTCGTCCGTTCGCGCAAGCGTGCTTCTTCTGTGACTGCTCATCTCAGGAGTGCTTCTAACACGTGCGTGCTTACGATATAGCAAGTACTTCACACTCGTGATTCGAAAGGAATGACCATGGCTGAGAAGAAGGTTGCCAACGTCATTAAGCTCCAGATTCCTGCTGGTGCAGCTAACCCCGCTCCTCCCGTCGGCCCCGCCCTGGGCGCTGCTGGCGTGAACATCATGCAGTTCTGCCAGGCCTTTAACGCCGAGACGCAGGACAAGAAGGGCGACATCATCCCCGTTGAGATCTCTGTCTACGAGGATAAGTCCTTCTCCTTCATCACCAAGACCCCGCCGGCGGCTCACCTCATCAAGAAGGAGCTGAACCTCAAGTCTGGTTCCGCTAAGCCCCAGGCCGACAAGGTTGGTCAGCTCTCCCAGGAGCAGCTCACCAAGATCGCCGAGATCAAGATGCCGGACCTCAATGCCAACGACATTGACGCCGCCAAGAAGATCATCGCCGGTACCGCCCGTTCCATGGGCGTCACCATCGCTGAGTAGCGATTTCTTATGGTAACGACGGGTGCTCCGACCGGGGCGCCCGTTAAATGTGTGCAATAGGGCACACGATACGATGTGGGAGGGCTCACGCCCGTTTAACCACAGGAGGTAATGCACATGGCTAAGCATGGTAAGAGCTATAACGCCGCTGCCGAGAAGATCGACCGCGCCACGCTCTACACCCCCCTTCAGGCTGCCAAGCTCATCAAGGAGCTCGACACCGCCAAGTTCGACGAGACCGTCGAGGCCCACTTCCGTCTGGGCATCGATACTCGTAAGGCTGACCAGAACATCCGTGGTTCCATCTCCCTGCCCCACGGCACCGGCAAGACCGTTCGTGTTGCCGTCTTCGCCGAGGGCGAGAAGGCCCGCGAGGCTGAGGCTGCCGGCGCCGACATCATCGGTTCCGACGAGCTCGTCGCCCAGATTCAGAAGGGCGAGATCAACTTCGACGCCGCTATCGCTACGCCGAACATGATGGCCAAGGTTGGCCGCATCGGTAAGATCCTTGGTCCCCGTGGCCTCATGCCGAACCCCAAGCTCGGCACTGTGACCATGGACGTCGCCAAGATGGTCTCCGAGCTCAAGGCTGGCCGCGTTGAGTACCGCGCCGACCGCTACGGCATCTGCCACGTGCCCCTGGGCAAGAAGTCCTTCTCTGAGCAGCAGCTCGTCGAGAACTACGCTGCCCTGTACACCGAGATCCTGCGCGTCAAGCCCTCTTCTGCTAAGGGCAAGTATGTCAAGTCCATCTCCGTGTCTTCCACCATGGGCCCTGGCGTCAAGGTCGATCCCGCTGTCCAGCGTGACTTCCTGGCTGAGTAACTGCTAGTTACTGCCTGAGCAAAGCAAGCATTGCTAAAGAAACCCGGTTTTGCCCTGCGCAGGACCGGGTTTCTTGCTATCGCGTCAAAACCACCTCAAAGGGGACAGTGTCCTCTTTGAGGTGGTTACCAGGGTGTTCTGGCGGTTGAGGACTCGATGGCATCGTGGCGTTTGAGCTCCCGGCGCATGGTTTGCGAATTGAGCCAGGCTGCCTGCCAGCCACGGATGGGGTAGCGCGTCTGGTCGAGCTCAAACTGTGTATAGCCGCAGGCGTTGATGATCGTCGTTCCACACACATGCTGACGCTCGCGCTGAAAATCGCAACCGTAGCTTTGGTGCACATGCCCGTGCACCATGTAGTTGGGATTCCAGGATTCGAGTGCTGTGTTAAAGCACTCGAACCCTCGATGCGGCAGATCGTCCAGATCACCCATACCGGCGGCGGGTGCATGGGTAAGCAGAATGTCGCACCCGCCGACCATCCTAACCTTACGCGACAGCTTACGCATGCGCTTGGACATCTCGCGTTCGGTGTACATGTTGGCGCCGTCGCGATAACGCATGGACCCGCCAAGGCCCGCAATGCGAATCCCTCGGTACGTGTACACGCTGTCTTCTACGCAGATACATCCGCCCGGTGCATGACGTGCGTAGCGGTCATCGTGATTGCCGCGCACGTAGATGAGCGGTTTGTTGATGACCGTGACCAAAAACTCAAGATAGTCCGGGTCCAGATCGCCGGCGGACAAAATCAGGTCGACTCCCTCAAAGCGTTCCTTGCGAAAGCACTCCCAAAGGCATCGTTCTTCGGTATCGGCTATGGCAAGGATTTTCATAGGGCAGGGACTTTCGGCTCATCGTCGAGCTGCGGAATGGTGCCTACCACGTTGTCCGCCAGCCAATTCATCTCGACAATCTGCGTGCTCGGCAGCGGAGGGAAGCCTTCGATCTGTACCACGCCGTTCTGGCTGTGGAGCTCGCCGCCAAAGGGGTTGATGGATCCCCCAACAATGCCGTTGCGGAGCAACTGCACGAGTTTGCGCGTTTGGTAGGGTAGGCCCGGAGCGTAACGGATGTCGATAACGCCGGAGCTCATGCCATACCAGTAGTTGACGGCGCGCACTTGGTTGTCGTCGCTGGTCTCGTCCCACGTGCCGTGAAGAAGGCTGCGAACGATGAGCTCGTAGTAACGGCCCCAGTTCCATACGGGCATGGCGATGCCGGTGACTTTGCCGTCGACCAAGCGGTGAAGCCCGTAGGCCGTTGGGTCTTCGAGCGACTTTGACATGTCAGCGCCGGTCATGACGCTCACGCCTTCGCGGCACATGGCCTCGGCAAGACCACCGACGGGAACATCGCCCCAGGTGAGGATGACCTGCGCGCGCGGGTCGAGCAGCGAGGCGCCAATCGCAAAGGCGTTGATCTCGCTGAGTGCGCCCGAGGCGAAGACCGACGCGTGGTAACCGATGCGGTGGTTGTCCGCCATGCTGGCCGCAAGGGCGCCCAGCAGAAACTTGGCCTCGTACATCTTGCCAAAGTACGAACGGACGCTTTGATGGGGAAGGCCGATAGAGCAGTTGAGGAACCGAACCCGGGGATACTCAACTGCAGCCCTGAGCGTGTATTCCATCAGGCGGTGCGAGGTCGAGAAGATGACGTTTGCTCCATGTTTGACAGCCGTTTCCACGGCGGCGTAGAACACATCCGGATCGTGACAGTCCTCGAACGCCTCGGTGCGCACGATACCGCCAAAGTGCTCATCGAGATACTGACGCCCTTGGTCGTGCAGGCTGTCCCAGCTCGACGTCGCACATGGGAACTCATGGATAAAGGCGATGCGCAGGGGGTTGGCCGTCGAGTAGACAGTCTTGCCCATAAAGAAGTTGAGCACGCCAGAGGTGGACTTGGCGGGCGTCTCCTCCTCGTCGACGCTCGGTGCTTCGACAAGATCGACCTTGTCCTCGTCATTTTTGCCGGCAATGACCAGCTCGCGCCAGATCTTGCACAGGCGGTTTACGACGATATCCGTCGGCGTATCCAGCAGGCGGTCCTGGTTGTACACATTGAGGTAGACGAGCATGGCGTCGGCGGGCGTAATGTCCAGGTGGTCGCCGCCTGCGCGAAGGTAGGCGCGCTTAAAGAGCAGGAAGGTATGGCGCAGGTAGTCGACCTTTTTCTGCGGCCATTTTTCGATAAGGTTCTGACCGAGCATCTTGGCGAGCGTCTCGTAGCTTCCCACACGCGAGAACTCGATCTCGTATAGGGGGCAGACGCGCCAAAACGCGCAGAATTCACCGTACAGGCGGCTTTCGACGGAATCCCATGTGCCGGGGTAGAGACGGGTGACCTTGGCCGAAACCGTCGGGGCGTCTAGGAATTTGAGGACACTGACGCGTTTGTTGCCTTCTTGGACATAGAACCGATGCATGAACTCGGTGACGATGACGGGGTCGCGATAGCCCTCGGTCACCTGGATGTCGTAGAGGTTGGACCACTTGCGGGCGAACTCGGTGCTAAACGGAAGCAGGGGCATAAAGTTACACGAAAAGGCGGACTGACGGCCCTTGGCGACCGTGCCGACGACCATTTCGAGCGGAATATCCCGCAGGCCGACATTCTCTCGCTGACCTAAGGGGAGCTGAGCAACCAAGCTATCGAGGTCCGTAAGGTATGGATGCTCGCTTTGGCTAATGGCGCGTCGACGTCCTTGCTCGCCGCGCTTGCGTGCTTGACGATAGGCCTCTTCCATGATGTTGCTCCCTTAGTCGTTTAAACAACTATATAAACCATGGTACCACGAATGAAAACCACCACAAAGGTGCCTGTCCCTATTTGACAGGTCAGGCAATGATGGGGGCGATGGCGCGGATGCAGGCGTCGGCTGCCGTGAAAGTAGTGCTGTCGTCGCTGACGATAAAGATGATCTTTCCCTTGATGCCAAAGTCGCCGATCTCGCTAAAGAGTACGTAGGGCTCCTTGTCAAAGCCCGAGATGGGAAGCACGGCGGCCTTGGTGGCATCGGTGAGCTCGTCTGCCAGCGCGTCAAGGGAAGCCCACTTGGACGTGTCCTTTACGGCTACGGGCACGGCCACGCGCCCAAAGGGCATCAAATGCACGAGCGTGTTCTTGGAGATGTTGGAGTTGGGCACAATGATGGTCTGTCCACAGGCATCCTCAATCGTTGTATGGCGCCAAGTGATGTCTTGGACCACGCCGGATACGCCGCCGACCTCGATATTGTCGCCGGGTTTGATGATGCCCATAAAGGTCACTTGCATGCCGCCGATAAGGTTTGACAGCGTGTCCTGAAAGCCGAGCGAGATGGCGATGCCGCCGACGCCAAGAGCGGCGACGAGCGCGTTTGCGTTAATGCCAAAGCAGTTGTCGAGGATAAAGCTGCCGCCGATCATCCAAATGACGGCGCGCGCGATGTTGATGAAGATACTCGATGCCGGAAGCGGGTTATCGTCTCGGTTAAGCAGATGGTTCAGGGTCTTGGATACGACCTTGGCGGCGACGGCGGTGCTTATCGCCAAGATAACGGCCCAGATGATGTTGTGGACCCACCGTTGCTCAAAGAAATGAAGAATCGGCTCAAACAATTCCATGTAGGGAAAACCTCCTAATGATCGTCCAACCATGATACCCACCAAGAAGCCCGTCCGATCAAATTCGGACGGGCTTCTGTGCTCGATATAAGGTTTACGCGGCGGGGCTGCAAGGCCCGGCGGTGTAGCTTAGCGTCGACGCTTCCAGATAATGCCGAGGATGATGACGATGATGCCGCCGATAAGGCACGCGCCAACTACTGCCAGCGTGCGGTCTCCCGTTGCGGCGAGCTTACCGGTCGTCTTCTTGGTGATGACCTTCGTGGTCGTCGTGTCCGTCTTAGGCGAGGGCTTAGGCGTCGGGGCCGGTGTGAGCGTGGGGTCCACGGCTGCGGAGCCAAAGCTGATGGTGCCGGCGAGCCCGGCCATCTTGCTCTCCCAGCCGTTCTGCTCAATCAGCGCCCTCAGCGCCGCCTCGCACGTGCCCCACTCGGTGTACTTGGTGGCGTGTGCAAAGGTGGGAAAGTCGGTCGTGTTGGTAATGATGTAGTTGTTGGTGGCGACGGTATAGGTCTTGGCGGGGTCGAGCGTGCTGCCGTCTTTGGTGAGTGTGGCACTCACAATGCGCTTGCCTTCGGGCTGCGTCCAATCAATCGTCACGTTGATGCCGCCAAAGGAGAGAACGCTGCCAGAGTCATCGCGCCATTTGTACTTGTCTTGCGCCTCCTGCTCGGTGTGACCGGCCGCCACATAAGCCTGCTGAAGCTCGTAGCTGTCGTTACAATCGTCGCTGATTTGTAGCGAGTGCTCGAGTGCTGCGAGGAAGTCCGCGCCGGTCATGGTCCAGGTCTCAACGGTGTTGCCGTAGGGCGAGATGGCGATGACGTTGCCGGCGGTCACGTTGCCCGCCGCGATGCCGCCGCGGATGCCGCCGGCGTTTTCGATAGCGAGGTCCGCGCCCGTCAGGGCAAGATAGGAGCCGCAAATCACGTGGCCGATGGTCTGGGCCTTGGTGGTGTCGCCCTCCTTGCTGGGGCGGAAATCGGTGGTGCGCACCATTTCCCAGCCATGCGTGCCTGCGGCGTCCTCGCCGTAGAAATAGTTGGTGGTGGATGTGCCGAGCACCTTGTTCGATTCGTTTTCAAAGTCCTCGTCGAGCGGCTTGATTTTGTTGCGGACGGCTTCAAGGCGGCTCTGGTAGTCGGAGCCCTTGTCGGGGTCCGCCAAAAGGTCGTTGACGTTCTTGGCGGTGTAGAGCTTCTCGTCGCTGCCGTCTGCAGGGACCGTGACCGTGTCATCGTCGGTCGACTCGGTGCCATTGGTGTCGTACTTGTACGGAATGGAAAGCAGCCCCACCTCGGCAAAGGCGCTGCCTGCCTCGACAACGTGGATCGTCTTGCCGTCGGCTCCCGTCACCTTCTCGTTAAGGTTGATGTGCTCGTGGCCTGCGATAAGGGCATCGACGCCACGGAGTCGCGAGGCAAAGGTCTTGGCGTCGAGCGTGTGCGCGATACACACAACAACATCGCAGCCCTCCTTGCGCAGCTGCTCTGCCTCGGCATTGATGGCGTTCGCGGCACTCGAGAACGACGTGCCCGCGACCAGGTCCGCGCGCAGCGAGGATCCCAGCGACTCATCCATGGCGCCCACGACGCCGACCTTGATTTTGTAGTCGAATGTGGAGTAATCCTCGCTATCCTCCCAGGTGCGATCGAGCGTCTTCGTGATGCTCGAGCTCCATACGCCGCTCGTAGACTTCGCGTTCGCGCAGAGCATGGCGAAGGGCGTGCCGGTGGTGCTGTAGCCGGTCATGGTGCGGAGTTTGTCCGCGCCGTAGCTCCAGTCGTGGTTGCCTGGCGTGGTCGCGTCGTAGCCGTCGGCGTAGAAGGTGTCCATGAGCTCGGCGATGCTCTTGCCCTCGCTCATGGTGGCGAAGGACTGTCCGTGGAAGGTGTCGCCCGCATCGAGCAAAAGATCGGGGGCGTTGCCCTGGGCGCTATAGAGAACCGCCAGTCCGTCAAAGCCCACAGTGCCAGTGCCCTTGCTTTCGTTGTAGCTGTACTTGTAGCTGCCGTGGATATCGTTGGTGTGCATGACGGTCACAGAGCCGTCAATAGCGGCGGGCAGGTTCCCCGCGAAAGCGAGGCTTGGGATGCTTGCGAGCGCGCCGGCAAACAACGCGGCGGCTAACGCAAGGCGGGGGAGTCTTTTCATGGCAGCTTCCTTAGTCCTTAGCCAGAATGTCTGGTTGAATATCGGATTATCGACATAATATGCGAAAACCGCCGCAAGGGCGCCTGTCCCTTAGCGGCGGTTTTGACGTTTGCGCAGATAAAACCTGCCAAAATAAACCTGTCCCTTTTTGGTAGGTTTAGCTTAGCAGCATGCGGTCGTTGGCGAGCTCGCCGCCCGAGACCTCCTCGAATTTCTGCAGCAGGTCGGCTACGGTGAGCGACTTCTTCTCATCGCCCGCCACGTCGTAGATCACGTGGCCTTCGTGCATCATGATCAGACGGTTGCCCAGACGGATGGCGTCGTTCATGTTGTGCGTGACCATGAGCGTGGTCAGGTGGTTCTCGTCGACGATCTCCTCGGTCAGGTTGAGCACCTTTGATGCCGTCTTGGGGTCGAGGGCCGCCGTGTGCTCGTCGAGCAGCAGCAGGCGCGGCTTGGTGAGCGTGGCCATCAGCAGGGTGAGTGCCTGGCGCTGGCCACCCGAGAGCAGGCCGACCTTGGCGTTGAGACGCGTGTCCAGACCAAGGTCCAGGCGCTTGAGCAGCTCGACGTACTCATCTTTCTCGGCCTTGGTGACGCCCCACGAAAGGCCGCGACGCTGGCCGCGACGCTTGGCGAGGGCCAGGTTCTCGGCGATCTGCATGTCGGCAGCGGTACCGCGCATGGGGTCCTGAAACACGCGGCCCAGGTACTTGGCGCGCTGCGACTCGCTCAGGCGCGAGATGTCGGTGCCGTCGAGCTCGATAACGCCCGAATCGAGCGGGTACACGCCGGCGATCATGTTGAGCAGCGTGGACTTGCCGGCGCCGTTGCCGCCGATCACGGTTACAAAGTCGCCGTCATTCAGGGTGAGGTCGACGCCGGTGAGCGCGCGCTTCTCGGTGACGGTGCCCTTGTTAAAGGTCTTCTTGACGTGCGAGAGCTTAAGCATCTGCCTCATCCCCCTTCGTGTAGGAGCTGCGGAGCTTATAGCGCTCCCAAACCACGGGCACGCACAGGGCCACAGCGACAATCACGGCGGAGAGCAGCTTCATGTCGTTGGCGTCCATGCCCAACTGCAGCACGATGGCGCGGATAAGGAAGTACACCACGGAGCCAAAGACGGCGGAGGCAAGACGGACGCTAAACTGCGTGAGGCCGCCGGGCAGCAGACGGCCGAGCACCTCGCCGATAACAATGGCGGCAAGACCGATAACGATGGCACCGGTGCCCATACCAATGTCGGCATACTTTTGGCTCTGGCAGATGAGCGCACCCGAAAGGCCGATGAGGGCGTTGGAGAGCACGAGGGCGATCATCTTGGTGGAGTTGGTGTTGACGCCCAGAGCGCGGATCATGTACTCGTTGTTGCCGGTGGCTCGCAGCGCCGAGCCGATCTCGGTGCCAAAG
>CABSNR010000049.1:0-11951 GCA_902479145.1 uncultured Collinsella sp. | reverse complement strand
CCGCGGTCACGAGCGGGGGCTCCTGTCGTTTCCGTGCCCCTGGATTGGGTCATAGTGTCTGACTTCGCCAAAACATCGGCGTTGCCCGACCAGTCGTTTTGGCACTTAGGGACGTTCCTTATGTGCCGGCACTTGGGGACACTCCTTGGGCTAATTGCCGGGATAGTCGTTGGGGACGTTCTTGTTTGACTAGTCATTTAAGAACGTCCCCAACGACTACCTCGTTTTCGTAACCTTTTCGCAACAATGCGCTCTTCGCGACCGTAGCGCCCGCTCACAACGTCCCCTGCGCTACACTTAGTCGCACTGTGGCGCTGCTGCGCCGTGCCCGAACCAAGGGAGACCCTCATGAAGAATACTCAGCTGCTGCTGATCAACGATATGTGCGGCTACGGCAAGGTCGCGCTTTCCGCCATGCTGCCGGTGCTGTCGCATATGGGCTACCGCATCCACAACCTGCCGACGGCGCTGGTGTCCGATACGCTCAACTATCCCAAGTTCTACATCCACGACACCACAGAGTACGTGCGCCAGAGCCTCGCCATCTGGGAGGAGCTCGGCTTTGAGTTCGACGCCATCTCGACCGGCTTTATCGTGACCGAGGAAGAGACGCGCATCATCTCGGACTTTTGCCACCGTCGCGCGCAAAAGGGCACCAAGGTGTTCGTCGACCCCATCATGGGCGACAACGGCAAGCTCTACGCCGGCGTGCCTGAGTCCACGATTGGCCTTATGCGGCACCTGCTGGAGTGCGCAGACTACGCGGTGCCCAACTACACCGAGGCCTGTCTGCTCGCCGATACGCCTATTGCAGAGCAGATCACGCCCGATGAGGCCCGCGCCCTTGTGGACGCCGTGCGCGAGCTGGGTGCCAAGTCGGTTGTCATTACGAGTGCCGTAGTCAATGGCACGAACGCGGTTATCGGTTACGACCATGTAGCGGGGGAGTACTTTACGATTCCCTTTGAGCTCATTCCGGTCTACTTCCCGGGCACGGGCGACACGTTCTCGGCGGTGCTCGTCGGCCGCGTTATGGCCGGTTGGAGCCTGCGGCGCGCGACGAGCGATGCCATGCGCGTGGTAGCCGAGCTTATCGAGCGTAATGCCGACCAAGAGGACAAGTCGGCCGGCCTGCCCATCGAGGCCTGCCTGGATGTGGTTGACCATGAGTAACGCCGACGAGAGCAGCACCGAGGCAACGGGCGAGAACAAGCCGTTCGGTGCCCCGCGCGGCAAGCGCCCACGTATTCGCATTAGCTGCGTGGACCAGCTGGGCACATGCCGCTGCCATCACGGGCACAAGCCGGGTGACGTCTTCGACTTCGACCGCGACCGCGGCAAGATGTGCGCCATGGCCTGCCACGTGGGCTTTCCCTATATCGATATCCTGCGCTATGGCGGAACCGTGCCTGGCAACGAGCCCGGCACGGCAAAGTTCTGCTGCCCCGAGGTTGATACGCTGAACGTTTGGCTCGCCGAGATCGTCGACGAGTAGTTGAGCGCAATGTGACAAAGGGACAGTCCCTTTGTCACATCCGCCGGGGCTGCCCCTTCTTTTTGCTTATAATCCTAAATCTCTGCATTTCATCCGATTTTAGGTTCTAAAAATTCTGCGTTTCATCGATAATCAAGCGTATAAAACTTTGCATTTCATTTGATGACACTGAGGGGAGAGCCTATGCTGCGAAGGAAAATAGCGGCAGAGCTGGAGCGCTGGCTGAAGTCTGCCGAGCAAAAGGCCTTATTCATTACGGGTTCTCGCCAGATCGGCAAAAGCTATTCGATTCGCGCATTTGGCAAAGCCAACCATGCAACCTACATCGAGCTTAACCTCATGGAAAATCGCCAGGCAAAAAATGCTCTTCTCGAGGCGCGGGATGCCGATGATTTCATCAGCAGGGTGACGCTTCTTTCGGGAAAGTCGATTGCGCCAGGCAAAACGCTCGTGTTTATCGATGAGGTCCAAGAGGCCCCCGACATCATGACGATGACAAAGTTCCTTGTTGAGGATGGGCGCTGCCACTGGGCGTTTTCGGGGTCAATGCTCGGGACTCAGTTCAAGGGCGTCAGATCCTATCCCGTGGGATATGTTCACGAGCTTAGGATGTTCCCGCTCGATTTCGAGGAGTTTTGCTGGGCAATCGGGGTGAGCGAAGGGGCTCGCCAAACGATACGCGATGCGTGCATCAACGAGAAGCCCATTCCTGGTTACATTCATGACGCGATGATGGCAAACTTCAGGACCTATACCGTTGTCGGCGGAATGCCGGAGGTCGTGCAACGTTTCCTTGACACGCAGGGCGACCTTGCCTCTGTTCGTCAGCTACAGTCAGAGCTCAACGAACAGTACCGGCGGGATATCTCCAAGTATGCAAGCGGGCGAGCCCTTCAGGTGCAGAGCATCTACGATCAGCTCCCTATTATGCTCGAGGGCGAAAACAAGCGCTTCGTGCTCAATTCCATTGACCCTAAGGCGCACTACGAGAAGTATCAGCGAGATTTTGTATGGCTTGTCGATGCCGGCGTTGCTCTCAAAGCCGATATCGTAACCGAGCCAAAATCGCCTCTGCTCAAGACGGCACGGCCATCGCAGTTCAAGTTATATCAATCGGATACGGGCATGTTGATGGCGCGCTACCCCGTTGGAGTCGCCCAAGCGGCGTATCTTGATAGCAAGGAGCCCAATCTGGGCGGCATTTACGAAAACGTGGTGGCCCAGCAGCTGGCTGCCCAAAATCGCCAGCTTTACTACTATCAGACAAAAAAGCGCGGCGAAGTGGACTTTGTGGTCGATGGACCGGATGGGACGGCTGTTCCGATCGAGGTTAAATCGGGCTCCTATTACCACGCGCACGCTGCGCTCGGTCATGTGCTTGATACGGCTGAATATGGCGTAAGGCTCGGGATTGTTTTCTCGAGAGGCAACGTTGAGCGCAACGGAGCGGTTCTCTATTTGCCGCTATATGCGACCTGGGCCCTTTCGGATGTTTTGGGCGACTCCTGTGCCGAGGGGATAAAGCTGGAGGTCAAGCCGGTCTAGGGCCAGTCCCTTTGTCACATCCATGAGTGTGGATTTTCTCCCACGCTCGTTTTATGCCGATGGCGTGGCCCGTGTGCCCGCGCCGCCCGAGCGCCTACAGCTGCTCGAGCATAGCGGTGCAACCGGCGAGTACATCGCGGTAGGTGGCGTCGAAATTGCCGGTGTACCAGGGGTCGGCCACGTCGCCGGGGCGATCGGTCCAATCGAGCAGGCGCGAAATCTTGCCATCGGGGTCCTTCCCAAAAATTCGGTACAGGCCGCGGGCGTTCTCGTCGTCCATATAGACAATGTGGTCCCAGTCGCCATACTCCGCGCGACGCACCTGACGTGCACGATGTGCGACGACGGGAATCCCGACCTCGCGCAGCTTGGCAACGGTACCGTGGTGTGGCGGGTTGCCGATCTCCTCGGTCGAGGTCGCAGCGGAATCAATGACAAACTCGCCCGCGCGCCCGGCGCGCCGCACCAGCTCGGTAAACACCGACTCAGCCATCGTCGAGCGACAGATGTTCCCATGGCAGATAAGCAGTACGCGTTGCATATGCGGTTTCCTTTCGATCGCCATCATCGAGCTCGAGTATCGCATCTACGCCTGCGCCCTCGCCCGCTTGCGCTCCCAGCGAGCCAACTTAATCGTCACCAGCGTAAGCACCCAGGCCACAAGCGAGAACACGGCACCGACCGCGCCAACGTAGGCAATGCCAGCTCCGCTTACCACGGCGCCGCCCACCGCGGTGCCAAACGAAATGCCGACATTAAACGCCATGGGTTCTACCGAGCTCGCGAGCACCATCGATTTGGGATGGCGGCTGCGAGCCACGTCCATAAAGTGCGTGATGCACGACACCGAGAACAGGTACATGAGCAGCGCCAAGCTAAAGACAAAGACCAGCGCGAGGGGCATGGTGCCGCCCACAGCAAACAGCCCGAGTAACGCCGCAGCCTGCAGCACAAACGTCATAAGCAGCGCCTTCATGCCAAAGCGCGCATCGATCCATCCGCCCAGGATGTTCGAGACCAGACAGAACACGCCGTAGGCCATAAGGGTGGTGCTCGCCTGGACGGTGCCCATGCCCAGCACCTGCTCCAGATAGGGCGTCACGTAGCCGTAGAACACATAGACCGAGCCCACGCCAAACAAGAAGATGAGCATGCCGGTGATGATGCTCGGCTCGCGTAGTAGCCCCGCCTGCTCGCGGAAGGTGGCAGGCTCGTCGGTTTGCCCGGCGCGCGGCATAAACGCCACGAGCGCGCTACAGATCAAAACGGCAAAGGTCAGCGTGCCATACATGGCCACATGCCAATCGAGCGTGTCGGCCACAAACTTGCCGATCGAAGTGACAAAGACCATCGCCACGGAAAACGCGCCGTACACCACCGAGATGGCGAGCGAAGTTTGCTGCGGGGACAGAAGCTCAGGGATATACGTTACGCCCACGGCGAGCAGCGCACCCGAGACAGAGCCCAAGACAATGCGCGAGATAAAGAGAACCTGGAAGTTGGGCGCCAGTGCCATGACCAGGTTACCGAGCACAAAGACGATGCTGTAGCACACGAGCAGCTGGTAGCGGCGGAACCGCCCCGTGCCAAGCGCAAGCACCGGCGTAGCGATAGCGTAGACGAGCGCGAACACGCTGATGAGCTGGCCCGCAGTGGCAAGTGATACGCCGAGTTCCGTTGCCAAGTCGCTCTCGATACCGATGACCACGAACTCGGAGCAGCCGAGCGAGAATCCCAACAGCACGAGCAGCGCCAGGCAGAGCTTGGTGCGCGCGGGGGAGAGCGCGGCGGCGGTTGGCTTACTTTTAGGCGTGGTTGCGGCGGTCAAGGTTGTCACTCCAATGTCGCATGAATAAGCGGGATTCAATCCCTGCAACTCTAACAGAATGTGACAAAGGGGCAGCGCCTTTGGCGCGTCGCACGGCCGACTGGCTCCCCAAACCGTCACAACATTCGATGAAAATCTCGAAATCGAAGAAAAGCGTCGAATGTTGTGACGGTTTTTGTGTCCGGCGCGGGTGAGCTTCGGTGTCGTCTGGGGGTATAAAACTAGCGAATGTTTATTTGCGAGGCCTAAGGGGCGCCCCGTATGGATATCGATAACTTTGAATGGTGGTATAGCGAGGGTGAGGCTCCGGACGAGGGGTGGGACGAGCCCACGCCGCGTGACGTCTCGAGCGACGAGGACGAGACCGGCAACGACGTCGCCGCCGACTCGGACGCCGCCCTCGACCCCGTCGAGCCCCTGACCTTCGAACAAGCTTGGGCCCAGGCCGAGGCAGACGAGGCCAAGGCCGACGCTACGGCCACGCTCGGCGAGCCAGCCGACATGTCGATCTCGCCGGCAAAGACCCCGCAGCCGCGTCACACTATCGACCCCGACAGCACGGCATCCTTCAGCATTCTCGACGTGCCCTCGCAGGGCGCTCAGGCGCCCGCACCCACACGTCGCCCCAATCTGTCTCGCGAGGAAGATGCAGGACGTCGCTCGCCGCTCGGCCCCATCCTTATCGCCTTCATGGCCGGCGTTATCGCATGCTCGGTAATTGGAAACGTCTGGAGCCATGTCGAACAACAGCGAAAAGACGCCGCCAAGGTCGAGATGTCTGTCGAGCAATCGCTCGGTCGTACGCGCTCGGTACATGTGTCGGTCGAGGTCAAGGACGGCGCGACGTGGGACACCGCGCGCGGCGACAGCCAAATGCTCATCCACATCGTGGGGCGCACGCTCAAAGGGCAGACGATTGATGAGTATCAATACGTCAATTCGGCTGGTGACGGCATCGAGCTCAAGCCCGGCGACTACGAGCTCACGGTCGATGAACCGCCCGTCGCCACCGACGGCACGCGCTTCCGCGCCTCAAAGCGCATGGTCCCCGTGAGCTTTAACTCACAGGCGCCCGACACGGTCGACACCACACCGCAGGGCGGGTTCGACCTTTACGTGGATACCCAGTAGGCGCTCGCCGCTCATTCCGCTATGGCTACTCAATAATCGCCTGCCGTCCCGTCCCGCCGCCAAGAGTGGGACAATAGCCCTCGACACTATTGTTTGCTTTTGGAGGAAGTAGCATGTCTACCGTCACTACCATCAAGCGCGGCGGCCTCACCGCGGCCATCGATTCCATGGGCGCCCAGCTCACGAGCCTTGCCCTCAACGGCAACGAGTATCTGTGGCAGGGCGACCCCGCCTTTTGGGGCAAGCACGCGCCCATCCTGTTCCCCATTGTGGGCTCGCTGCGCAACAACACGGCAACGTCTGCGGCCGGCACCTGCGAGATGCCGCGCCACGGACTCGCGCGCATTGTCGAGCACAAGCTGGTCGAGGTTTCGGAGGACGGCTCCTCGGTAACGTACGAGATCACCGATACGCCCGAGTCGCTCAAGGCGTTCCCGTTCCACTTTAAGCTCAACATGACCTATGCCCTGACCGGCGACGCTACCCTCACGCAGACCTTTGCCGTCACCAACACCGGCGACGTGGACCTGCCGTTCTCGGTGGGCGGCCACCCCGCATTTAACGTGCCCGCCCCCGGTGCCGAGGACGAGGCGTTCGAGGATTACGAGCTGGCGTTTACCGAGGCTTGGACCAACGAGGCCCCCATCATCACGCCCGACGGTCTTATGACGTTCGAGGGTAGCTACAAGGCTCCCGATAACTCGGACGTGCTGCCCATCACTCATCGCAGCTTCGATAACGACGCCATCATGTTCACCGATACCCCGGGCTCCACGCTCACGCTGCGCGGCCGCAAGTCGGGTCACGGCGTCAAGATCGACTTTGAGGGCTTTAAGTACATTGGCGTGTGGTCTGCCGCCAACGACGCTCCGTTTGTGGCGCTCGAGCCCTGGACCGGTCACACTACCATGGACACCGAGGACGACGTCTTTGAGCACAAGGCCAGCACCATTACGCTGGTGCCGGGCGAGACGGACGTCCGCAGCTTTAGCGTCACCTTGCTCTAGAGGTTCCGCCGTTCTAACGAGCGGCGGACCGGTCGACGCTGCGCGCCGCCCAGAGCGACAATTTGTCATTCAAAAGGCAAGGCATGACCAGAAGGTCTATGCCTTGCCTTTTTCATGCCAACTTGTTCGCTCTGGACGTCGCTCGCTGGCATTGCCAAAACATCGACGTTCCCAATGACTACCGTGTGTCTATTAATTTTTCGAGCTTGTGCTGCGCTGCTGGTCGCTGGCGTATATCCTGTTAAGTCGTCAGCATACGATTCAACAGGGAAGGCAGATTATGCATTCTCCCCATCAACGCGACGCGCATCCACAGCCGATATGCAGCCGTCGCATCTTTTTGGGTAGCGCTCTCGCTGCGAGCGCTTCTGTCGTCGCCGGCGCACTTGCCGGTTGCCAGCGCCCCTCCACGCTGGAAGTAGTTCAGCCCACGACGGGCGGCGGTCGCGACGACCTGTCCGATTCCGTGATCGGCAAGGACAAGATCCGCATCGGCATGGAGGCGGCCTACGCCCCGTACAACTGGCAGGTCTCCGAAGCCAGCGAGTACACCATCCCCATCGACAACGTGCAGGGCGCCTATGCCGATGGTTACGACGTGCAGATCGCCAAGATCGTCTGCAAGGCCCTCGGCGGCGAGCCCGTTGCCGTCAAGCAGAGCTTCTCGGGCCTTATCGATTCGCTCAACAACGGCCAGATCGACCTCATCATCGCCGGTATGAGCGCCACGCCCGAGCGCGAGGAGTCCGTCGGCTTTTCCGACCCGTACTTCATCGGCTACTTTGGCCTGTTCGTAAAAGAGGGCTCGCCCTACCAAAATGCGACCAAGCTCAGCGACTTTAGCGGCGCAACGGTCCTCGGCCAAAAGGACACCATGCTCGATACCGTCATCGACGAGATCCCGGGCGTTGTGCACAAGAACCCGGTCGATTCGGTCCCCACGGTGTTTTCGAACCTGCTGCAGGGCACCTGCGACGCCGTGACCTACAATACCGAGAACGAGAAGGGCTATATGGCCCAAAACCCGGGTATCGTGCCGATTCAATTTGCCGAGGGCGAGGGCTTTAAGCAGGAGGTCACGGCAAACGTCGGCTGCCGCAAGGGCTCGGACAAGCTGCTTAAGCTCATCGACAAGACACTCAAGGGCATTAGCCAAGAGGAGCGCGACCAAATGTGGGACGCGTGCCTCGACCGTCAGCCGGCATAGGGAGGCAGCATGAAAACCATTAATCGCCTGGCCTCCTTTTTCAAGGCCGACCACCGTTATGTATACCTGGGCACGAGTGTTATCGCGGCGCTCGGCCTGGCGTTTAGCCAACGCAACCCCACGCCGCTGAGCTTCTTGGCCCCCACCGGTATCTTCCAGGATTGCCTTTGGGCGATTCTTTGGGCCTGGCTTGTCGTGTCGGCGGCGGCGCTGGTCACCAAGCTCATGCACTGGAACAACTATCGCGAAAAGTCGCCGTTCGCCTCCGAGCGTTGCCGCCGTGGCGCACGCCTGGGCAGCTACGTCGTGGTCGCCATCGCGGCGATCTTTTTCGTGGACCGCTGCGTCATGTCGTTTATCGACCTGGTGCAGGTGAGCATTGTCTCGGATTCCAACCCCAGCGACTTTTTGTCGAGCCTGGTCTACATGACCTACAAGAGCGGCGACTTCTTCATTCGCGGTATCGAGATCACCATCGCGCTTGCCACCTTCGGCACCGTCATCGCATTCTTCCTGGCGCTGCTCTTCGTGTTCCTGCGCATTCAGACCTTCGATCGCGTGGACAACGACCTGGTGCGCTTCTTTAAGAGTATCGGCCGCGGCTTTGCGACCGTCTACTCCACCATCGTGCGCGGCACGCCCATGATGGTCCAGGGTCTGCTCATCTATTACGCGGGCTTCACCGTTTTGCGCGGCATGGGCTTCGAGACCGCTCAGGCCAACCAGATTTGGAGCACCTTCACCGCCGGCCTCGTCACCATCTCGCTCAACTCCACCGCCTACATGATGGAGGTCCTGCGCGGCGGCATCGAGTCCATCGATCCCGGCCAGGCCGAGGCAGCACGCTCGCTGGGCCTGTCGCAGTGGCAAGCTATGCGCAAAGTCGTGTTCCCCCAGGGCATTAAAAACGCGATTCCGGCGCTCACCAACGAGCTCATCATCAACATCAAGGATTCGTCGGTGCTCTCGGTCATCGGCGTGTTCGACCTCATGTACGCCACCACCACCGTCGCCGGCGTGTACTACCGCCAGATGGAGGTCTACTGCGTGGCGCTCGTGGTCTACCTGATCCTGACGCTCGTGGCGAGCCGCCTGCTCGAGGCCTTTGGCAAAAAGCTCGGCGCCGAGGCTCCGGTCACGCTGCCCAGCTCCAACTAGGCTCAAGACGAGGAGAATCATCATGGCAGATACCGCCACTACCGGCACCGCGGCCGCCGCACAGACCAATGAGCCGCTCATCCGCGTCGAGGGCCTGCGCAAGAGCTTCGGCTCGCTCGAGGTACTCAAGGGCATCGACCTGTCCGTCAATCCCGGCGAGGTCGTCACCATCATCGGCGCCTCGGGTTCGGGCAAGTCGACCTTCCTGCGCTGCCTCAACCTGCTCGAGACCCCGGACGCGGGCCACATCTGGTTCCACGGCCAGGACCTCACGGCCGAGCGCTGCAACATCAACAAGCTGCGCGAGGACATCGGCATGGTGTTCCAGGGCTTTAACCTGTTCAACAACATGGATGTGCTCGACAACTGCACGCTCGCGCCCGTCACGCTCAAAAAGATGAGCAAGGCCGAGGCCGAGAAGGTCGCGATGGAGCATCTGACGAGCGTGGGGCTCGAGAAGTTCGCGCACGCCGCCGTGGGTCGCCTGTCCGGCGGCCAAAAGCAGCGCGTTGCCATCGCTCGCGCCCTATGCATGAATCCGCAGATCATGCTGTTCGACGAGCCGACCTCCGCACTCGACCCCGAGATCGTGGGAGAGGTGCTCGAGGTCATGCGCAAGCTCGCTGCCGACGGCATGACCATGGTCGTCGTCACGCACGAGATGGCCTTTGCCCGCACGGTGTCCGACCGCGTGGTCTTTATGGACAAGGGCGTGGTCCTCGAGGACGCCGCGCCGGCGGAGCTTTTTGGCAACCCCAAGCACCAGCGTACCCGCGAGTTCCTCTCGCGTTATCTCGAGGACAAATAGCCGACCGCAAACGCTTACGTGGCAGGGCCGCTCCGGTGGGGCGGCCCTCGTCATCACAATCGAAAGGATGTCATGGCCGAGGTTTGGCGCTTCTTTGCGCATGAGGATGATTTTGTCGGTATAGACGAGGCCGGCGCATGCGAGCGCCTGGGCCGTGTGCTGTCGTTTCCGACCATTTCGAGCATGGATGCCGAGGCAGTGGACTGGCGGCCGTTCGACGACCTGCGCGCCTATATGCAGCAGGCCTGGCCGCACGTATTTACAGCGGGTAAGGTCGAGCTCATCGATCATTCGTTGCTGGTGACGCTTTCCGGCTCCGACCCCGCACTCAAGCCCGTTGTGCTCATGGGTCACATGGACGTGGTCCCCGTGGTGCCGGGTACCGAGGACGACTGGACGTACGCCCCCTTTAGCGGGCATGTAGACGACACCTACATTTGGGGTCGCGGCGCCATTGATATGAAAGACCAGGTCGCAGGCATTCTCGAGGCGGTTGAGTATGCGCTGGCGCACGGTTGGCGGCACGAGCGCACGCTGCTCCTGGCCTTTGGCCAGGACGAGGAGACTACGCAGTACGGCGCAGGCGCCATCGGCCGCGCGCTCGAGGAGCGCGGCATTGAGCTTGAGTACCTGATCGACGAGGGTGACTACCGCATCGTTCCAGCTGCCGAGTACGGCGCGGGCGAGGGCTGGCTTATGCATGCCGACCTTGCCGAGAAGGGCTACGCCGATATTGTGCTCAAGACGAAGAGTGAGGGCGGGCATTCGTCCAACCCCTACGGCGGCACATCGCTCGAGGTGCTCAGCCGTGCCATCACCGCAATCTGCGATATCGAGTGGCCGACGCGCGTCACGGACCTGCTTGCCGCACAGTTCGTCGAGCTGGGGCTTTACACGGCCGACGAGATTGCCTCCAACAAGGACACCATCGTGAGCGAGTGCCTCGCCAGCAAGAAGCTCTATCCGCTCGTGACCACCACCTGCGCGCCCACGCAGATCGAGGGTGGCAGCACCGGCGCCAACGTAATGCCGCAGGATATGTGGGCCAATATCAATTTCCGCATGCTCGAGGGCACGAGCGTGGCCGATGTCGTGGCCCGCTGCCGCGTCGCCGTTGCCGAGGCGGGGCTCGCCGACCGTGTCGAGGTCGAGCTCGGCCCTGGCAGCTCCGAACCCTCGCCGTCTCCGCGCATCGGCGGACCGGGACTCGAGGCGGTTCGCTCCATCGCCGCCCGCTATTTCCGTGATCCAAAGGGGACGGAGGAAAACGGATCATCCGAGCCGTTGGCGATTGTCCCCTCGACCGTGATCGGCGCGACCGACGCTGCCAACTACCAGCGCATTTGCTCCGAGTGCATTCGCTTCTCGGCCTTTGTGGTCGACGATGACGAGTGCGATCGTGGCGTCCACGGCACCAACGAGCGCATTACCCGCCGCGCCTACCTCCAGGGTGTCCGCTTCCTCATCGCCCTGCTCCATACGCTCTAGCCAAAAAGCAAGCCCTTGGTGCAATGGGGTCAGGTTTGTTTGCACCAATCATTCCGTGCGGGTTATATGCAGGTTTGCCTGCGCACGCTATCATGTATAGGTTAGACCGCAATTATGTACCCCATACGCGAAGGGATGCGCATGTATCTGAAGATCGACATGCTCTAGCTGGACTTACCCCCGCAGCGGCGCCCCGCGCCCCATCAATTCTGCCGATTTTCGCCTTCACGCATATAAAGGAGTCCGTCATGCGCGACAAGCTCGAAAAGATCATCAAGGCCTAC
>CABSNR010000048.1:0-12094 GCA_902479145.1 uncultured Collinsella sp. | reverse complement strand
GCTTGGACACCTTGGGGGTCGCGGCCTTGGGCTTGACGCTGACGGCGCTGCCGCCGACCAGGGCCATGATCGGCGCGGTGCCGGCCTCGTCCTGGGAAATGGTGGCGTCGTCCGCGACGATGAGCCAGTAGCCGCAGGACAGCTCGGCCGTCGTGCCCGCGTTAAGGGCCACGGACTCGGCGTCAGAGCTCTGGAGGGAACGAGCGAGCTGTGCGCTCAGCGCGCTCGTAAGGTGGGAATCGGCGTTGAGCCACTCGGAAGCTTCCTGCGCGGTGGTCTGGGATTTGGGCATGCCAGCGCTGTACAGCACGGGCAGCGCGGCGTCGCGCACGGCGTCGCTTGCCCAGGCGAGATCGGTGGCGGTCTTGGCGTCGCTGTCGCCGTCGACGACGTTGGCGCTAAAGATCTGGTAGGCGTCGTAGCTGCGCGCCACGGTGCCGCTCACCGTGATGGAACCGGTCGAGGTCGGCGCGGCCTGCGCGGATGCGGGGAACACAACCGCGCAGGTGCCGATCAGGAGGGCAAGCAGCGCAAACAAGATCGGGAAGGAGCAAACTTTCTTATTCACGACGCTCGCCTCCCTTCGCATTCGCCTTGCGACGAATGTGCATCCAGGCTGCAGCAGCGCAAAGCACCGCCGCGCCGGCAAGGTACGTCAGAGTGACGCCCGACATACCAGAAAGGGGCAAAGAGGTGGAGTAGGTGTTGGTGAAGGTGGGGATGGACTTGTCGGTGAGGTCGTGATCCGTGTCGTTGGTCACTTTATTACCGTTGCGGTCCCGAATCTGCTTGTAGGTCGCAGAGATGTTAATCTTGCCTTTAGAGCCATCAGTTGCCTTGACCGTAATCTGATAGACCGACTGATCGAACTTGTAATGCGGGTAGGTTGAACTTTCTTCCTTCTCGCGCACATAGTACGTGAAGGTCTTGGCGCCATTTTCGGGGTCCTTGAGCTCATAGTTCTTCGTCGTGAAATTGACCGTGCTCGTCGCATTACCGTTTTCGTCAGTTGTGACATGCGTGAGATCAATTGTTATCGTTTCTGGATTGGAGAAGCTCTCGTCGTTCGCAAGTTCGAACTTGAACTTCTTCATCTCGCCGCCGTCGACCTTCTTGGTCACCTGAGGTGTCCAAGAGCCCTTGGGTGTGTATACATTAGTAAAGGTTTCGCCTTCGGTGATATTAATGGAGACATCACTACCGTTGGACGGAGTAATCGTATTCGACTGTTCAATCGTCTTCGACTGTTTCTTCTCGAGTTTAGTGACCTTTACACGCGTAACTGCAAAGTAGGTGTAAGTGATGTCCAGCACCGTCTGTGTCTGGGCCTCCGTTGTTTCAAACTCAATCTTGTAGATAGTCTCGTCGTAAGTCACACCAGGAACGGGCGTGTCGCCGGGATCCTTCGCGGGATCCTCAACTAGGTAGTAGACAACCGGGCCATCGGAGTAGACCCTGCCCAAATCAAAGGCAAAGCTACCGTCAGCGTTGTTCGTGACCCCATCGCCAATTTTTGAGCAGCCATTGAGCTGCAATTTGCCATCAATATCAAAGCTAGGAACCTGACCTATCTTGTTCTGCTTCAAGAGCTGGAACTTGAATTCTCCCGCATCAAGCGCGCGGCCCGTCAGTGCCTTAGTGCCGTTGAGCTTCATCTTGGGATACACACTCACCTGCGTGGTATCGCCGGCGACAACGTCTCCGTTAGTCATGATTCCGCCACCGTGGATGTTGGAACTGTTGCCCGTGATGAAGAGGGACGCAGCCGCGGTAGCAGCATCCTTATCATCCTGAATCGGCTCAGATCTAAGGCCAATCATGTACTTAGCTTGGGCGCCCTCGTACTTGCCGATAGACGTTGGTGTTTTGTCGATCGTGCCCGTCCAATTGGCAGCTCCGCCACCAAGCATCTGACCCGTTACGGCAGCGATATATTCACCGTTAGTATGATCGCGAATAAGAAAAAGATCCTGGTGACCGGCTTTTTTAAACTTTTCAGTTATTTCGCCGCCATCTTTTTCATCCTTGTCATCGGTCTTTTCGTGTGTGCCACCCGATCGTTTAACACCATTTTCGTCAGAATTACCGAAAATCGCGATGCCATCGGTATCGGTAATGGCAGTCTTACCAGTCGGGCAAGCGGCAAACCCGCCGCCAAAGCCTTTGGCATGATTGTTGGTAATCAGAGCGTTAGAAATCCTGAGGCTTGCCGGCTGAACGCTGCCGTTGCCACCCTGGACGAAAACTCCGCCGCCGCCCCAGTCGTTGGATGTATTAGTCGTATTGTTCGTGATATAAGCGTGTGAATCAGCGTGCGAATCAATCGGCACTTCAAACACGCTCTCAGTAGGCGCAGAGATACGGATACCGCCGCCCTCCGAGTGTTCCGCCACGTTGCTAGCTATTGTTCCACCAGAAAACGTAAACCTGGAAAGAGCTCGATTCCAAGCGCCAGCATAAACGCCGCCGCCAGCCTCGGCAGAGTAGTTGCCCGTGATGTAGCCGCCGCTAATAACCAGACTGCCATTTTTCTGTCCTTCATTGTGGCTAAAGGCAGCAATGCCGCCACCACCGTGACAACCGTTACCTTTGTGTCCTTCATCGGTATAGAACTGATATTTGTTGTTAGTAATGTAACCATTCGTAATGGTCACCATAGAGTCCTCAGCACAAATTCCCGCGCCATAACCGCTTTCATAATTATTTGTACCGTTACCGGAGATAATACCGCCAACCATGTTTACCGTAGAATTCAGGGCATAAACGCCGCCGCCACTGGGGGCATAGTTACCAGCGATTACGCCGTCAGAGATCTCCAGGGTTGAGTTGTCCATGGCAGCAATTCCAGCACCAGCACCATCTCTGCCCACAGAAGCACCGCAAACGTATCCGCCACTCATGTTGACGGTAGAGCCGTTCTGGGCATAGATAAGGTGAGCAACGTTGCAATTTTCCTCTTGAGTAAGCACGCCACTCTGAAGGTTAAACGTACCGCCCTTACCATTGGTGCCGAAAAGATTGATGAGACTCACTCTGTTGCTGCTGTTGCACGCCACGATGGCACCACCGATAGTCACTTCGTGTCTATAAAGAGCCTCAGTAGTGCTGGTACCGCCCTCATTAACAGACGATCCAGTTACGTAATAAATGAGCTTGTCCGGAATTTTAGAAGTCTCATCGCAAACCACAGAGGCAAGGTTGGCATTTTTGCTGAGTGTGCTGTTAGAGCATTCAAAGTTGCTGGCCGTCGGATTGTCCACTGTAGCTTGCTGACTGTCCATGACGGTTAGCGTTGCACCGCCGGTGATATTGAACAGGGATTGATTATCACTTGTATGTGTAATCTTGTGGCCGTTAAGGTCAATTACGGTTTCGCCATGGTCGAACGTAATAGTGTCCGCGTACTCAAGATCCTCAGTGAGACGGTAGTTACCAGGCGTTCCGCCATTTCCGAATTGATTATGGATGCTGTTTTGATTTAGCAAGGTAAAGCCGTCCGCAGCGGTCGGCATGACATCATTCTCATCATTGGCTCCATCATCCACAGGCTGCTCGGCACTTTTGGCGCACGCATCATCAGACGGAAGGCCTACCGTGGCAGCGTCACCAGAGGTTTCGCCGCCCTCGGCGTCGTTGCTTTTCTGGTTTTCGGCGTCTTTGCCCGTGGAATTGTCCGCACCGGCTTCCTCGCCCAAAACGTTCTCGCCTGCACCGGCGTTCTTGTCTGCAACGGTCTCCACGGCCGCGCCCGTCTGATCATCGTTGGCAATGGCCTGCGAGATCGGAGGCATGACGAGCGACAGCACCAGGCTCAAAACGGATGCTCCGCACAAAACGCCTGCCAGTACACGGCGCGTCGCTTTTTTACTCTGCTTAGTTTTTTCTGAATTCGCTTTCATCGATGTCTCCTCCCCGAGAGACTACGATCTTGCTCTTTCACTATCAAACGTATCTGCGCAACCTGTAATTGTGCACGCTTATACTGCATATTGTAGCGATTGTTTAGACATCCGAGCAACAAAAAAACCGAAAGTTTTGTAGCAAGTTCTCAATTCTCTTGACATTTTCTCAGATTTGCCTTCGTTTATTCGCTATCTTTTTTTGTTTCTACTGGTAATTAAGTTAGTTATCAGTTTTTTAATAGCATTTTATTTATTTGCACAACATTTTGCTCAAGAGCAAACCTACCGCGCACGGTCGAAAATCGACCGTGAGCGGTAGGTCATTAATCGGGAGGATTATCCTACCAAACTGATGAGAATATCTTTAACCCATCGGTGGTTAGAAGCATGATGTTCAGATAACTAAATTTGAATTTTCGCGCAGATTTTAGGCATCAATTCGCCCAAATCGCCTGAGGCCACCGCAAAGGAGCCTGTCCCCTTTGTAGTGGCTCTCCCCCGACGCTACAGCAGATGTTCCTCGATAAAGATCGCGATGCCGTCTTTGTCGTTGCTCGCGGTCACAAAGTCGGCGGCGGCACGGGTGGCGTCGCTGCCGTTTGCCATGGCCACGCCCACGCCGGCGTCGGCCACCATGCAGGTGTCGTTGTCCGCATCGCCAAACACGCAGATGTTCTGGAGCTCCATGTCGTTGAGCTCCGCCACGCGCACAAGGCCGCGCGTCTTGGACACGCGCGGATCCATGAACTCGTAGAGCCGCTGCGTGGTTTGCAGAGCCGCCGCCTTAACAGTGTCATCGGCAAACGTCGACGCCCGCTCTATCACCCGCGGCATTACCTCGGGCGCCATGGTAAACATCACCTTGGGCTGCGGCTCGCGCAAGAACTCGGCAAAATCGACCACCTGGTAGGGCACGCCGTCGACGCGCGACAGGTGCTCGACGCACGCGTTGCTCTCGGGCACGTAGAACACGCCGTCTCGGGGGCAGACGGGCGTTGCCGGAAGGTCCGCCATGTGCTTGCAGATGCGCGCGATGGTCTCGCCCGGCAGCGGATAACTCAGCTCGTTGATGTCATGCGCGCGGTCGATGACCTCGGCGCCACCGCAGCCCACCATCACGTCTACCAGGCCTTCGATGCCCCAGAGCTCGTACATGGCCTCGGTCGCGCGGGCGTCGCGCCCGGTGCACAGGCCAAAGAGTACGCCGCGCTCGCGCAGGGCGCGAATCGCCGCCACGGTGCGCGGGGACACCGTGTGCCGGCTCGTGAGCAGCGTGCCGTCGATATCGCAGAGTACGGCTTTAATGTGGCTGAAGGTGGCGTCCATGGGGGCCTTTCTGGGTTGTGCGGCGGTGCTGAATGTGGTCGGAAATGGTGTACATGGTATACCAAGGCGCAGGCGCGGCCCGTCAAAGCGAAAACCACCACAAAGGTGCCTTGCCCCTTTGTGGTGGCCGAACCCGAAGGGTGGCCTGGCCGGAGCGCAAACCATCACAACATTCGACGTTTTTCGGCAAAATCTCGATTTTTATCGAATGTTGTGATGGTTTTTACTGCCTTGCGGCACGATCAAAATGTCGGCGTCCAAACAGCAGCAACGCCGCGGGAACCGCTGTCACGACCATGCCCGCACCAACGAGCGTCTGCTGCACGCCAAACGTCGCCGCCAGCCACGGGGCAATCGCCAGCGGGGCCACGCCGGCGAACATGTTGCCAAAACCCATGACCGAGTTCACGCGACCGAGCTGCTCGAGCGGGGCCGTCGTTTGCACGATGGTGTTGTGGAGCGGGTTGACGACGCCCCAGGCCACGCCCAGGGCAAGCTGGCCGACAAGGGCTACGCCCACGTACGGCGTTCCCACGTAGAGCAGGCTTCCCAGACCAACGGACATGAGCGCTATAAGCAGCGTCTTAAGGTTGACCAGGTGCGGCGGCAAGCGGAGCGCGACCACGGCGCCCAGCACCGCGCCCACACCGCTGGCCGACGAGAGCCAGCCCATCCATTCGACACCGACATGCAGAACATCGCGGTAGAAGAACGACTCCAACGGATCGAAAGCTCCATAGCCAAAGTTCGAAAGGAAGATAATGCAGAACAGCAGGGCGAGGACGCTGTTGGTAAAGACCGTCTTGATGCTGGTCGCGAAGGTGACGCGGGTGGATTTACTGGAGTCGGAGTTTTGACTGGCAGTACTTGCCGTTGTGCTGCCATCCGCGGGAGTACTTTTGCGCGCGGCGGCACGACCTGCTTGCGGCCTAAAGCCCCAACCGGCGACGAGCGCCAGTACGGTAAAGATCATCATGAGCACGAACACCGCGCGTGACGATGCAGCCGCCGCGACAAAGCCGCCCAGTGTGGGGCCGACGATAATGCTCACGTTGGAGAACATGGTTATGGCGGAGTTGATGTCTTTGAGCTCGACGGGGTCGTCGGTGAGATACGCCGGATAGGACGTGGCGATGGGCTGGGCGAATCCCATCACAAAGCCCAGGAGTACCGCGCCGGCAAGGACTGTTCCGGTCGCGCTGCCAAAGGCGAGGATTGCCGCGCCGGTTGCCAACGTGGCGACGATGCTCAGCAAGAAATGACGGCGCGGGCCCCAGGCGTCGAGCGCCGCGCCACCCGCAAAGGATCCCAAGATCACGAATACGTTCATAAAAAGGACGGCCAGCGATGTCGCCGCAACCGAGGCATCGTCTGCATAGGTGAGCGTTCCGATGACACCGATAAAATAACTGGTCTGAAAGCCGGTATATATGAGGAAGCGCATTGCCACCAGGTGCTTAGCCTGCGCGGACAGCGATGATTGAGGCTTTGAGAGAAGAGAGGCGAGCATGGAGACTCCTTGTTTCATACGAATGCGGACGGCGGGCATTCGCCACCGTCTGTCAAATCAATCTATCCGCATGAAACATTAAGGACGCATCAAGCCCCTTCTCTCCGTTTTTCGCCCGTCATGAACTACTTGGTAGATTGTAAGGCATGCCCCACACATCTACCAAAGCAAAAACCACCACAAAGGTGCCTGGCCCCTTTGTGGTGGAAATGACGTTTGCCCAGATAAAACCTGCCAAAACAAACCTGTCCCTTTTTGGCATGTTATGGCAGCGCAGCGAGCCGGTTCCAAGTGCCCCAGGTCGCCCCGAAAAAGGAGCGACGCGTACTTTGGTACGCGAGCGACGGCTTGAGGGGCGAGATGGGGTGCTTGGGGCCGGCGCAGCGTCAAGCCTGAAGGTGGTCTTGGATGAGATCGCAGATGGCTCGGGCATCGTTGATGTTGATGGCTCGGGTCGCAAAGCCGGCATCGAATGCCTGACGCGCCAGGGCCTCGTTGCAGGCAAGGGCCAGCGTGCGACCGTCAACCAGGTCGAGCGAGCTCTTGCCGCGCAGACGGTCGACACCGGAGCGCGCGACCACGATGTTGTCGAAGCCCTCGGTCTTGTAGCCCTCGATGATCACCACGTCGACATCGTTGTAGCGCGACAGCAGCTCGCGCGCGGGCATCTCGTCCTCCTCGCGCGTGTCGGCGTATTCCGCCCAGCGCGTGGCGCAAATGAGGCCCACGTGCTTGGAGCCGGCCTGGTGATGGCGCCAGGTGTCCTTAGCGGGCACATCGATATCAAAGCCGTGATGCCCGTGATGCTTGAGCGAACCCACGCGCAGTCCGCGGCGGGTGAGCTCGGCGATAACCTTCTCGACGAGCGTGGTCTTGCCCGAGTTCTGGTAGCCGATAAACGCGATCGCGGGGACGGCCGGTGTCGGAGCTGCGGGCGCGACGGCGACGGGTGCGCTCGCGGGAGCGTCGCCGTCTGCGGCAGCAGCCTCAACAGCAGCAGCCTGACGCTCTGCACGATCCCACACACCCGAGCGGCCGCCCTCCTTGTGCAGCAGGCGCACATCGACGATTTCCATGCCGCGATCGACCGCCTTGCACATGTCGTAGATCGTTAGGCACGCGGCACTCGCGCCGGTCAACGCCTCCATCTCGATACCCGTCTTGCCCGTCACGCCGGCCGTAACCAGCACGTGAAAGCCAACCTGCCCGTCCGCGCGCGCCGGCGCCCAGCCCTCGGGCACGTTCTCGACAGGCGTCCCCACCGGGGCAACGGGCGCAATATCGCACTTGCTCTTAGTAATGAGCAACGGATGGCACATGGGAATGATGTCGCTCGTGCGCTTGATGGCCATAATGCCCGCCACGCGTGCGCAGGCAAGCACGTCGCCCTTCTTGGCGCGGTCCTGCAGCATCATGGCCTGCGTCTCGGGGTGCATGAGGATAGTGCCCTCGGCAATGGCGATGCGATGGGTCTCGGCCTTGTCGGACACGTCGACCATGCGCACCTCGCCCTTGGCGTCCACGTGCGTCAGCTCGTCGCGACGGGCATCACGGGCGGGCTCGGTGGCAGCGCTGGCAGTCGGCTGCGCGGACGCGTCGGCGTTGCCAGCATTCGCCGCAGCCGTGACTTTGTGGGCAGACATCGCGGCCCTGCGAGCGGCCTTGGTGGCATCGGCGTACCTGCTCTTGGCCATATGATCATCCTCCGATTTGGGACATAAATCGTTGCGTGCCCTCAATTATCGCGTGTTCCTGCGGTTTGTGGGCCACGGCATCGCGCCAAATCGAAAGTACCTGCATATCATCACCACGGCGCAGCGCCTCACGCACCGAATACTCGGCATCGCTAAACAGGCACGGGCGCACGTTGCCGTCTGCCGTCAGGCGCAGACGGTTGCAGCTCGCGCAAAAATGATTGGACATGGCGCTAATGAAGCCGACCGTTCCCGCCGCGCCCGGAAAGTGCCAATAGCGCGCGGGGCCCGCACCAGCAGGAGCGTCGGTAATCTTAAGCGGTTCGAGCTCGCCCAGCCCCACCACGGCGGCCCCGGCATTGATGCGCGCCCGCAGCTCGTCACTCGGCACGGTGTCGCTCGCGTCCCACAACTCGGGATTGAGCGCGGGCGCATGCGGATCCACAGCGCAATGCGAACTGGTGCGTTCGTCGCCGATGGGCATGTATTCGATAAAGCGCAGATGAATGGGGCGGTCGACGGTCAGTCGTGCGAGGGCCGCCACATCCTGGTTGAGCCGGCGCACCACGACACAGTTGACCTTAACGGGCTCAAAGCCCCAAGCCAACGCCGCGTCGATGCCAGCCATAGTCTGCTCGAGCCGACCCAGGCGCGTGATCTTTCCAAAGAGCGTAGGGTCGAGTGTGTCGAGCGAGATGTTGACGCGGTTAAGCCCGGCATCTTTGAGCTGCGGTGCCAGCTTGGGCAGCAGGGCGCCATTGGTGGTGAGCGAGATGTCCTCGATCTGCGGGATCGCGCGGATGTCGCGAATAAGCGGAATGATACGGCGGCTGACCAGCGGCTCGCCACCCGTCAGGCGCACGCGGCGAATGCCCTCCCCCGCCACCAAGCGCACAAAGCGGGCGATTTCCTCGGCACTGAGCAGCTCGTCGTGTGCACGGGGCGCCACGCCGTCGGCCGGCATGCAATAGATACAGCGGAAATTGCACTTGTCGGTAACGGCAATGCGCAGGTAGTTGATATCGCGGCCAAAGCCGTCATGTTGCACGTGCCCGTCCACGCAGTCCTCCCCTCACGCGGCGTTTTATTCTTCGGAAAACATAATACCCCACGAGAGAATCATGCCGACACCCGTACGACAGGACAGGTCGCTTCGAGCAAAACGGACTTCCAAGCCCATCCTCAGCATACAAACCATCACAACATTCGTCACTTTTCCCGTTTTTGGCGAAAACCGTCGAATGTTGTGATGGTTTGCCTGCCCACAGCACCCTGTAGAGGGACCCAAGCGCCCCTAAAGGACGCCGCCCCAGTGCCGAATCACGAATTCTCGCAGGTCGTTCTGACGTTTCTGGAACGCTTCGCTTCGGTCGCACTTAAGGCCCATTGCGAGCGCGATGGCGTTCATCGCCCGATGCAATTGCAGCTGATGGGCAAACTGAGTCCCGGTGAGGACGATCATCCTAAAGCCCAGCGCGCTCAGCACGGTCATACGCTCCGCATCCGACGCGCTGCGCTGTTTATCAAGATGGTCCGAGCCGTTGTATTCAATCCCCGTACCGCTCGCAGGCGCATATACGTCGATCTCGAAATACCCGGACTTAGCGAGATATTTGAACTCGCTGGGAACATCGACCCGATGGTTGAGCTCGATCTTGGCGTATCCCAGCCCTCCCTGGGAACGCTTTGCTACGACCATGATTGCGGTGGCCGTCTCCATGGGCGACCGCGCGCCATCGTGCACGCGCTTGAGCACGGCGGCCGCGCGTATAGCCCCCTGACGAGATCGGTTCTCATTGCAATAAGCGATCAAGTCGGCAACGGTATACCTCTGCCCCATCTCGATATAGTCGCCTGTCGACAGATGATTCAAATGGTATCGGGCGCAGATTTCGTAGCCATATTCCAGCTGCTCGGGCTCGCTCATCCACGAACCCGCTTGGACAAAGCACATGGCTTCATCAACCACCAGAAGGCCCTCTGCCACCTCGATAAGATGGCCTGGAGGTACCGGCGCCCCAAACACGTGGCACCTAAATCCAGCCGGCGTCGAGCGCTCAAAATCGAAGTTGACGAGCGTGTCGATATGATCGAGCTCTTCTCGTGGAATACCAAGCGAAACCAGATAGTCGGTAACGATCCCGACCGCCGCTGAAGCCCTCAGCCCCTTGGCATCGAGTCCCAATTTGGGCAGGCTCGCGGTCGGCTCCGCCTCGTTGGCAAGCGAGTCCTCATCGCATAGGCTGCTTGCTCGCGAGAGCGGCTCGGACGGGCGCGCCACGTTGTGGTACAGCCAGGCAGTCTTATGGGACAGGACGATCGGCAGGTCCATGAGCCCTCCAATAGAGTCGGATAACCAACCTTATTCCCCTGCCCACGGGTCCGCACACCTTCGTGCACAAGAAAGCGATTCCACCCGGTCGAGTGGCAGAAAAACCATCACAACATTCGATGCTTTTCCCGATTTTGGCAAAAAACGGCGAATGTTGTGATGGTTCGAGGCGAGGTAAGGGGCACGGAGGGGTCAAAGCATCGCGCTCGGAGCGTGACTTTTTTCGTCCCACTGCCAACACAAACCTTGACTCTACAATCGTTATAGGGTTTTCACTACACTGGTACGTAAACAAACCCAGCCAGAAAGCCCCGCCCATGGAACACGACCTCACACGCGGCAATGTCCTTAAGACCATCGCGGTCTTTGCCCTGCCTTATATGCTCTCGTACTTTTTGCAGATGCTCTACGGTATGGCCGACCTGTACATGATGGGGCAGTTCAGCGGTGCCGCCGGCATCACCGCCGTGGGTAATGGCGCGCAGACGCTCTACATCATTACCGTGACGCTCGTGGGGCTGGCCATGGGAACGACGGTTATCGTCGGCCACGCTGTGGGCTCGCGCCGTTTCGATCGCGCCGAGACCGCCATCGGCAACACCATCACGCTCTTTATGGGCGTCTCGGTGGTACTGGCCGCTGTCCTGCTCGCACTGTGCCCGCAAATCGTGGCACTCATTGGCACGCCGGCCGAGGCGGTCGAAGGAACCGCCGCCTACCTGCGCATTTGCTTTGTAGGCATTCCCTTTATCGCCGCGTACAACATTCTTTCGGCCATCTTCCGCGGGCTGGGCGATTCGCGCTCGCCTATGTACGTGATTGGCGTGGCATGCATCATCAACATCGCACTCGATTTTCTGTTTATCGGCCACATGGGGCTCGGCCCCGTGGGCGCGGCGCTTGGCACGGTGACCGCGCAGACGGCCAGCGTTGCCCTCGCGCTCGTGTGGCTCAAGAGCCGTCGCACGAACATCCACGTTAAGCGCAGCGACCTGCGCCCCCAGCCCGAGGTGCTCGGCAGTATCCTTAAGATCGGCGTGCCCGTGGCCGTACAGGACGGCTGCATCCAGGTGGCGTTTATGTTTATCACCGTCATCGCCAACCACCGAGGGCTCGTCGACGCCGCCGCCGTGGGCCTGGTCGAAAAGATGATCAGCTTTTTGTTCATTGTGCCGAGCTCCATGGGCGCCACCGTCAGCGCACTCACAGCGCAAAACGCCGGCGCGGGCAAGGGCGACCGCGCACGTCAGGTACTCAAAGATGCCATGACGATCTCGGTAGTGTATGCTGTCTCTTATACACATCTCCGAGCCCACGAGACCGTACTAGA
>CABSNR010000047.1:0-13470 GCA_902479145.1 uncultured Collinsella sp. | reverse complement strand
GGACTTGCAGCGACGGACCTCAGGACGCTCTTACACCACGTCTGCGCGCGCCACCATATCGTCACGGTATTGAGCCGGGGTCCGCATCATGTGGGCCCCGGTTTTTGTTTGCGAAGGACGTTTAGGAGTCCGTTTTGCAACTGATTCGCCCACGTAATAAGGGGTCGTGGGCAAAAAACGTCAAATATGAGTACTGTCACAAGTCCTGTAGCATTATCTTTTTACAAAATATGCAGTATTACGCAACATATGTACAAGTACATAGCCGATAAACGTCTGCAATTCTTCCGCCGTAGGACGCCTGACGTCTAAATCGACTTCTAAACGCATGAAATCGCTGTTACTAAAATGGTAACAGTACTCATATTTGCTATTTTTTGCCCACTGGCTTTGCGATGATGCCGGGATTCGCATCCTGTCGGGTTCGAATCCCGGCGCATGGGTAGCAAAAAGCCCGCTACCGAATTGGTAACGGGCTTCTCAGATTCTGTGGTGCCCCCAGCGGGATGTCCGCGTGCGGCTGGCGCCGCCCGCATTCGCTGCGTCGCTTCGCTCCTTGCGTGCTGCGCTGGAAAACGCTTGCGCGTTTCCTCAGCTCCGCACCCTGTCGGGTTCGAATCCCGGCGTTGGGGAAGAAAAAAGCCCGTCACCGAATTGGTAACGGGCTTCTCAGATTCTGTGGTGCCCCGTCCGAACAACTTCTCGAACCGAGATCTGCTCGTTCGGGACGATCGTTCTTCTTAGGATACCACGCACTAGGCTTGCGGCATAATCGCCTGGTCACCGTGCTCGTCGAGGTACGGCATGAGGTACACGCCGCCCTCGTCTGTCGTGAGCAGAAGGTACTCGCGGTTGAGCTTATCGCACACGATTTCCTGATGCACGCCATCCGGCAAATCGTAAATCGGGCCATCGGTTCGCGCGGGCGATACCGTCATGTCCTGCGCCCCCATGGCCTGCCTGGCGAACGAGGCGGCGGCAAACACGATGAGCAGCAGGATTACCGCCGCCACAAGCGGGCCGCACCCGCCGTTGCGGTCTTCGTCGGCAGGGCTTGGGTACGGCATTGCCTACACCTTCTCTGCGTACTTCTCGCCGGAGGCGGTTTCCACGGCGATCCAGCGCTTGTAGCCGGAACCGCCCGTATAGCGGCCCCAAACGTAGCCGTCGGTCGATGCGAACGTGCCGTCGAGCGTCACAGTCTCCCCGCGATGGTAGGTTGCGACGGTCGAGTAGCCGGTGCCAGCACCGGAGCGCACGTTCAGGGCATCGACGCAGATGCGGTACGTTCCCGCCGAGTTGCTGGTCTGCGCCTGCGCGGTGCCGACGCGCACGAGGTAGTCGTTCGGGTCGTAGCCTCCCGTGGGCTTGCCGACGGCGATGTAGCGAGTATGACCGCTGTCGCTGGTGTAGCGTCCCCACACGTAGCCGTCCGCGATGCAATACCAGTCATCGAGGTTGACTGTCTCGCCCTTGCCGTAGGAGGCTACCACGGAGCCTGAAAGCGCCGGCGCGTCTCTGACGTTCAGACAATCGACTGTGCAGCGGTAGGTTCCGTTGAAGCCTGTACCCTCCTTGCCGGTGGCGCTCGGCTGCTCTGCCGGTACCGATGGCGGGACGGTCGGGGCGCTGCCGCCGTCGAGAATCGCGTTCACCTCGGATGCGAGCTGATCCATGCGGGCATGCAGCCACGCGCCGGGGCAATCGGTCGAGGAGAACATGCGGTGCTCGGTGAGCGTGGCGTTTCGCGTTCCGTCGTATGCGAGGCGGAAGCCGTAGCGGCGGCAGATGTCGGCGCACAAGTTGACGAGCGCGGCCCACGTGGCGTCGGTGAGCGAGGAGTCTGCGTTGTTCGCGCACTCGATCGTGATGGCGCGGTCGTCGTTCCACTTGCTAGCGGAAGTCCAGGCGCGGTCGCCCTCGTCCACGCTCATGGCGATGTCGCCGTCGTAGCCGATGCAGTAGTTCGAGCTTGCCTGGCGCGCGGTCGCTGCGAAGTAGTCGGCGCACTGCCTACCCGTCCAATGGGCCGCCATGTAGTGCGGCGTGATCTTGCAAACGCGATTGCCCGAACGCCCGCTGTTGCGGTTGCCAGTGATGTTGGCGTAGGTGCAGAGGCTACTCTTCGTCATCGTCGCCCCTTCCGTCGTTAAGCTCTTCAAAGGTCTCGTCATCCATGGCTAGCCCTCCTTCTTCACGTCGCCGAGCGCCAAGAGCGCGTCGAGCCACTTGTCGGTAACGCCAACGCTCTTGAAGGCGGCGTAGGCCACCTGCACGCCGCCTACCGCGGCGAAGATGGACGTAACCCACGCCGTGGGGTCAGTCGGCATACCCCCGGCCATGGCCGTCAATGCGCCGCACAGCGCCGATACCGCAATGGCCGTCCAGCGGGCGACATTGCCGGTCATCGCCTTCGTCTTGATAGCCTGCACGATATAGGGCACCACGAGGACGGTCAGCACCGTGAGCCCTGCCTGTATATCAGTCATCTCTATCTCCCTGTCTCCTTGTTGTACATGAGGTCGACTCGGTCGTAGATATGGTCGACCTTCTCTGCCATGCCCTGGCTGCGCGCCTGGCTGTGGACCAAGTCTGCGTGAAGGACGTCATTTGACGCGACAACCGACTCCATGAGCGTTTTCATTCCTTCAATCAGGGTGTTGCTGCGCTCCATCTGGGCGGCGATGCGCCCCTCCATTTGGGACCGCTCGCGGTCGCGCTGCGCCCTCTCGTCGACTTCGGCCTGCTTGCGCTCCTCGCGTTTCAGGTCGAGCTCGCCCTTCCGCTGGTTTTGGCGTTTGTACTCCTCGAGAAACTGTCTCCCGAAGTAGAACGCAACGAGCGTCAGGAGCACGCCTCCAAGCCAAGCCGGTCCGTAAGGCGCAAAAAGTTTGAGCACTTCCATCCTGGGCGCCCTCCTTCCGCCTATTCGGCCGTGTACTCCTCGCCGGTGATCTCCTTGTACTCGTCGGCGGTGATCCACTTGCACTTGACGGCCTTATGCACTCGCGCCTTACTCCAAAGAGGTCGGTCGTAGTACTTCTTGACGAGCGCGAAGTGCTCGGAATGCTCTTCGGTCTTCTTCGTCGGCATTACTGGTCACCTCCGACCGTCATGAGCAGGTAGTCGATGTTCGCCGTGTTCTGCTCGGTCTGCGTCGGCTTCGACGCCTGCTTGCGCATCTGGCCGAGCAGCGCCGGCACGTCGGGCGTCTCGCCTCTGTCGTAGGCGGCGAGCGCCGCCGTATAGGCCATCTTCTTGGCCTTCTGCTCGATGTGCAGGTCGTCGTCGATGACGCCAGCCTCATGGGCCGCGTCGGGGTCGCCCAGCTGCGAGAGCAGGTTTCGCAGCGCGTTCACCTCGGCCTGAGTGCCGTCGTCCACGGTGTCGGGACGCTTCTCCTCAGTGTCCATGCGGACTCCTTTCGTGTCGGGGGATGTGCCGCCATCGTATTAGCGCCGTGAGATTGCCGAGCTTCCTGAACGCGCGCAAAAAAGAGGGCGCGCCGCAGCACGCCCTCAATACGCTGGTTATTTCGTTTCCGACCTGTCTAGGCCGCCGTTTTGAGCTGCCGCCCTTCCGCTATGGCGAGGGCGTTCCGCTCGAATCGCCTTCCGGGTTTGGCTGCATTGAGCAACCCCCCCCGCGAGGTTTTCGAACAGACTGCGGTACAGCGCGTCCATGGCCAGCACGCTGCGGTGCGCGTCCAAATGCGCCATGCCGCCGCGCCAGCTCTGGTAGCTCTGCTCCACCTGCTCGGGGGTCATGACGCCATCGGCGACCATGCGGGCCATCTTCTTGAGCTTGCGGCGCTCCCGCGTTATGGAGTCTCGGCACGGCTTCACGACTATGCGGCCCGTCTCCGTGTGGAAGATGCGCTTCTTCAGCCACGTGAACCCGCGCGTGAGCTTCACCACGCGAGTCTTGCGCGGGTTCAGCTCGATGCCCAGCTCGGCGCATTTGCCCTCTATCAGCAGCAGGCACACTTGCAGGTACTCCTTGGACTCGTGTATCAGGTAGAAGTCGTCCATGTAGCGCCCGTAAGACTCGGGGCGCAGCATCTCGGTCACGTAGTGGTCGATACGGTTGGGGTGGGCCACGGCGCATATCTGGTTCGGCTCGCTGCCCAGCCCCAGGCCAACATCGCCCTGCGCGTCTATCAGGCGGTGCTCCAAGGCGACCACGCGCGGATCTAGCAGCGCGGAGGCCACCTGGTCTTTGACGGGTTGGTGCGCTATGCGCGCGAAGTAGTCGGAGAAGTCGCCGAGCAGTATGTAGCCCTCGCGGCCGTGCCGCCTCCAGTGGTCGGCCAGGTGGCGCTTGAGCAGCTTCAGGGCGTAGTCGGTGCCGCGCCCCTTTATGTTCGCGGAGTTGGCGGCTATGAGGGTGGGCACGATCGCGGGCACGAGCGCGTTTTGTGCCAGGGACTTCTGCACCACGCGCTCGGGGAAGTGTACGGCGCTGATATGGCGCAGCTTTCCTCGCTCCCACAGGTCGAACCGTATGAAGCCCCGGCATATGTCGCGCCCCTCCAAAAGGTCGCGGCGGGACAGGACGGCGTTGCGCAGGTAGCTTCTCATGTACCTCTGCGTGGACGACTTCCACATGACGCCCCGCGCGGCCTGCTTCGATGCCTTGCACAGGCTGTTGAGGTCGGCCACGGTATCAAGGGTGCACGCCTTGACGCGCTCGGCCTTGGCCCTGGCGCGCTTCTCCTCGCGGCGCTTGCGGCGCGCCGCCCGCCTTTGCTCGGAGTTCACAGGAGGCACCCCGCGCGGCTTGCAATGTGGCTCTGGCAGCCGCTTGAGGTATGGCCATGAAACGCGGCGAAGCCACGGAGCGCCGCGCCATGCAAGCAGCGTCCGGCCACCCTCGCGGGGTGCGTATTTACGGGCGCATGCCCGACGGTCGCGCCTTCCTTCCTCTCCGCGCTCTGCTTTCGGCCCGCTGGCCTACTCGGTCTGGCAGTAAGGGAATCCGGGGCGGGGGCGAACCCAGACGTTCGTCGCCGAGTTGTAGTTGGCATTGCCGTTGTTGTTGACGTAGCACACGTTGGACGCGGAGCCACCCATGACGGAACGCAGCCACCAATTGTACCGATAAACAAGGCGCGACCGCCGTCCATTATAGCGAACGCAGGCGCTCTAGCTCGGCCTCGGCTATGCGCTCCTCGGTGGACTTCTTGCCCGTCACGCGCACGTTCTTGCGTGCGCCCTTGAGCAGTTTGATCTCCTCCTCGACCATGCCCGCCAGCGCCTCGAAGCGGTTGGCGTTCACGGGCAGGCCGATGTCCATGAGGCACTGCATGTCGAGCATCAGCTGCTCGCAGTCGGCTATCGCCAGCGTCAGGTAACGCTTGCGCTCAAGTGCGTTGAACGAACTGTTGGGGTAGAAGCAGTCAGCGCGGTTGACGTTGTATACGATGCTGCGCGCGGTCTCCACCGTGGGGACTGCGTTCAGCAGCCTGTAGGCTTTCGGTACGACCGACGAGGAGGCCATGAGCTTGTTGACCTCCACGCGGATGGCGATGGCCTGCGTGAAGAACTTGTACTCGGACACCTCGCGGTTTCGCTGGTAGACGCCGCTCACGTGCACCTCCTGGGGAAACTGGCGGAAAAAACGGCCCGCTGCGCGGGCAGGGATGCGACCGCGCAAGGCGGTCGCATCGAAAGAGAAGTATAGAGCACTCGGCTGGCTAGCCGACGAGGAAGCCGGGGCGGGGGCGAACCCAGACGTACGCCGCCGAGTTGTAGCCGGCACGGCCGTTGTTGTTGACGTAGCACACGTAGGACGAGGAGCCACCCATGACGGAACGCAGCCACCAAGCGTACCGATTTCTGTTGACTCGGTGCGCCGTGTCTCGGAACAGGTCGAACCGGCAGTCGAAGCCGACGCTGTAGCCCTTGGTGCCCCACACTGGGCAGCCGTACACCTCCATCTCGGATAGCGACCACACCTTGCCGATATCCTGCCAGCTCCAGCTGTTGGAGTCGCTGAGCGCGCCGCTCGCGTTGTAACGCTCCTCAAGCAGCACGCGCTGGGTGAGCAGGTACTTGGTCAGCCCCTCGGGCAGGCACGCCTCGAACAGCTTCTCCCACGCCTTGAGGTTGCTGTTCAGGTACGGGTTCTTCACGTCTGCGGTGCCCTGGTTGGTGTTCGCAGTGTTCCACATCAGGTAGCTGTCGTTGGCCACGCCGGTGACGGTCTTGGCCACGGCGACGGGCGCGGACGCGATGAACGCGATGTGGTGGCCCTTGGCGCTGTCGCCGCACTGGTAGTACGGGTCGAAGTGCGCAAGCAGGAAGCGCACGGACTGCTGGGCCGCCACGTTTGACGCGCTCACGAGCGGCACGTCGATGTAGTCGCCGACGCGCAGCCCAGCGAAGTTGCCGGCGGCGATGCGCTTGTGCAGGGCGTCGTACACCGTACCGCTGCCGATCTCCCCGGCAAGGATGGTGGCGATGTTCTGCCCGCCGTACTTGCCGATGAGGCTCTGGCGGTTGTACTCCGCGTTGTTGAGCGCCAGCTGGGCGTTCTCTCGGGCCGTGCCGTCGATGAGCGTGTAGGTTTGCCCGTCAATGCCGAAGCGCTCTGCGTTCACTGTTGCCATTTGAGTTTCCTTTCTATGCGAGCACGATGGTCGTGCCTGATACCGAGCAGGTGGAGCCGAGCGTGACGGTTCCGTTGCTTATTGACGCCTTCGCCGACGGGGCGTAGACGGTGCCGCCCATGAAGAAGAACTTGCCCGTGGCGTTCGCGAGCATCGAGGCCAGCTTCTCGTTCTGGCTGCGCAGGTCTGCGATGTTGGAATCGCCGACGCTGCCCTGGACAATCGAGTTGGCGATCTGTAGGGCCTGGTTTGCCGCCGCGTCGGCGCGCGAGGCCGCGCCACTGGCGGCAGCTGCGGCGTTCGACGAGGCCTGTTGGTCTGCGATGTGCTCGTCATGGCGTTTCAACTCGGCCGTCTTTCTGGCGGCCTCGTTGCTTTCGCGCGTCGATTCGGCAGACTTGCGGGCGCTCTCGGCGCTTGCTCGCGAGGACTCGGCCGTTTTGCGGGCGTTCTCGCTGTTGACGCGGGCCACTTCGTTGTTGGCGCGGTTCACCTCTGCGTTGAGGCGCGAGGTCTCGTTCGAAGCCCTTGTTTTCTCGGCCGAAACCCGCTTTTCCTCGGCGGCGTTGGCGTTGTCCATGGCCGTCTTGCAGTTCGCTGCGGCCTCTTGCGCCGCTTCCGCCGAATCCATGGCGATGGTCGATGCAATGTAGTAGATCTTGCCGTCGGTCGTGCGCACCCTATCGACGTTCCCGTTGGCGTCGAGCATCAGGGCGGCGTATTGGGTCGTTTCTGCCATCAATACCTCCCTTACTTGGCTATTAGGCCCGTGACGATAGCCTGCGGGCCGATGGTCTCGACGATGCAACGGTCGCCCGCCTTGGCCGCCGAGCATGCCGTGGTCATCGGAAGCCCCGAGAGCGTCGTGCCGGATATGGCGACCGCGAGCGTCGCGCCCGAGACGGACCTCACGGTGCCGAAGCCCACGGAGTGCCCCGAGCCGCCTTGCGGCGAGAACAGGGCGGCGAGCTGTTCGCCCGCGTCGGCTATGGTGCTAGCGTTCAAATCGCCTCATCTCCAATTCCATCGGGCATCCTCCCACGAGGGTGAGAGTCTGCTTACGTATCGCGAAGTTCCCGAAGATGCCGGCGCTCGGCCAGCGAACCTCGATGGCGTCGGAAACGCCCACGGGCGCGTAGGCGTGCGTCACCTTCAGGCGGTGGATCGCGGATTGCTGGGTGCGCAGGAGGGTCGCCGCCTCGGCGTTGGCGTTGGCCTGCCGTTCAGCCGCCGTGGAGCCTGCCGGAAGCTCGCTCTTCGTGTACTTGGCCGACTTGCGCCAACCGCGCGTGACGGTCGAGTACTGGCTGTTGGGGTCGGAGTCGATTGCCGTGCCCCTTATGCTTTCGTCGGATGTCGAGTAATCGACGTGCACGACGTTCGCCACGCCCGATTTGTCCAGCTCCTCGGTGCCGCCGTCCTCGAAACGCGCCCACTTGCCCTCTTCCATGACCATCGCTGGCGCGCGCTTGTCAGGCTCGACGTAGCGGCGCAGCAGCACGCGCCCCATCGGGTCGCACGACGCCGAGCTGAAGCCCGCCGCATCGAGAAGGGCGTTTACGGCCTTCAGGCGGGTGGCGTAGTTGCTCTCCCCGTTGCCGATTGCCCCGATAACCCACGTGGTCGTTAGCGTGAAGTCGGACGGGTCGGCGATAACCTCAAGGCCGACCTCGCGCAGGAGCTTCGCCGCCTCGCCGACGGCGTTGCTGCCAGCCGCAAGCGAGCGCGGGGCGTCGAACTCGTCTTCCGCAACCTCGGACAAGCGGCCTGATAGGTCTGCTTCAGACGAGTTGTAGCCAGTTGAACGCTTTGGCGTCGATACGACGAACGTACCAAGCGGCTCCGACACCGTTGTGTCGTCCGGGAACGTGGCATCGAGGTAGATGCGCAGGAGGTCACTACCGAGGTCGAGCGTTCCGAGGTAGTCGATCTTGCCCGTCTCGTAGCTGGTGTCCTGGTTTCGCTCGATGCTCCCGCCGTTTCGGATGTTGCGCAGTCGCTCGACATCGAGGCCGGTCTTTCGGTCAACGCGCATAAAGCGGTACGAGGCCGCGAATCGCTTTTTCCAATCAGGCATTGCTCGGCTCCTCGAACACATCGTGCTCGACCTTCGCCGATGCCGACCAAAGCCCCGCAGATTTAAGCGACTCGTTGAACGTCATCGCGCCGAACGCACGCTCACCGGCGAGGCCGCGCCACCAGCCCTGCCACTGTGTGCGCATGATCTTGCGGAACAGGTCGTGCCCGTCTCGCTCAAGCAGGCAAGAGGCCGATGTCGCAAGGTCTGCCTCATCGAGCGCATACGACTGCGGAAGCCCACCGTTTTCCCCGCCGTCGGCGAAATGGAAGCTGTTGAAGCTTCGCGCCGCAGATGTCGAGAATTTGGCGTCAAGCTCCATCTTGAGCAGCGTCGAGGCATCCTGGCCGAAGTTGAGCGCCATGCACTCGGCGTGCAGGTTCGCCTTGGCCTCGGCGTAGGAAGACGTTCCGTTCGCCGCAGTGCCAGTTGCGCGGTACTTGAAGTCGGCGTTGAGCGGCGGCACGCGGTCGATGGTTTCCTGGGCATCGAGCAGGCTCGACGTGAGAAGGTGGTCGCCCTCGTCCAGCACGCGCTCGACCACGAAGCCGACGCATTTCGACGCGTCGCCAAGCACCAGTTCGTCGCCGTCGCACGTGATCGTGCCGAGCATGGGTATCTCGCCCGTGTCCTCGTCGTAGGCCATCGGGCCTATGATCGTCGTCTCCTCGACGTTGTAGGCGGAAACGCCGTTCTCCACCTTCACGTGGCACGTGAGGTCATCGCCGTACGTCACGGTGATTACGGGGGTTGCCGGCTCCGCCCAGTGCGTCTTGAATCGGCGCGTGGCCGTTTTCGACAGGCCCGAGCCGCCCGTCACCGTCAAGGTGAGCAGGTAGTCGATTCCGTTCTTGATGGTCGTGTAGCTGCCAAGCTCAACGGGCTTCATGCTCGTCACGTCGGCCGTGGCTATCGTCGCTCCGCCGACCTCGGAAAGCGTCAGCGTGGCATTGGCTATCCCTGTCTCGTCGGAGGCCGATACCTGAACGGTCATCGGCACGGAGTCGATGAGCACACCGTCGGTCGCAGGCGAGGCAACCCAGCACGACGGGTAATCGGCGACCACGAACGGCACGTAGTCAGACCACGCGCCCCAATCGGCGTGCAGGCCCTTGGTGCGAACGCGCACCCTCCAGCTGCCCTTGGCGAGCGACTTCTTTATGCTCTTCGCCGTGGTGACGCTTTCGGTGATCGCGCTCGGGCCGCTGAACTCGACCTGCGCGGCGGTCTGCTGCGAGCCGTCCGGATGGTTCGGAACCCACGACACCGCCGCCTGGCTTCCGTTGGCCACCACGGTCGGCGCGGTGACCTTCGGGGCGAGCGGCGGCGTGATGGTGGTTACCGAGTTCGACTTCACCCACGCCGAGGCGAGCGAGCCGCGCTTCGCCTGAACGCGGTAGACGACCGTTCCGGCTGGCGCGGCCTTGTCGTGCAGGTCGAGCCATGCGGGGTCTTCGCCCTCGGTGGTCGTCGTTATGTCCGCCCACGTCGAGCCGCCGTCGACAGATCGCTGGACGCCCCACGCGTTTGCGTACACCGCGGCGTCGTACACGCGCAGGGTCACCTCGGTAGCGCCGGCCTTCACGGTCTCAACGCGCGACGGCGCGTTGGGCGTGGTGTAGGTCGTGCCAACCGACGCGTGAACGGAGTTGCCGCCGGGGCCGTGCGCGAACAGGCGGTACTCGTACTTGTGCCCGGCCTTGGTCGAGTTGTCCGTGTAGTTCTGGACGTCCCACGAAACGTCGGCGATGTTCACCCATGAGCCATCGTCGGTGCGGCGGTCAACGTAGACGCCCGCCCACGGGTAGGCACCGTCCATTCCCGTGTAATCGACGTCCCAGGTTATCTTCTGCGACGTGTCGGACACGCGCTGCAGCTTGCAGTTCTTGGGCGGATGCGGCTGCGAGTAGCCGCGCTGCGGCACCCATGCGTACACGGTAGCCCACGCGTCGCCGCCGGCAGAGCCGTAGTAGTTGTTGTACGTCTTGCCGTAGACGTGCACCTGCACCGGGCAGTTCCAGCCGCTCGCGCCGCGCGGCACGTCCACGTCAAATGTCACCGCGTCGCGCGTCGCCCAGTTGCCGTAGTTGTTCAGCACGACGTCGCGCGAGCTGCGCACCGAGCCGTTCACCACGACGTCGTAGTGCGTTCCGTACTCGGCGGCGTACTTGTCGTCGATCGCTGCGGTGACTCGCAGGCGAGTCGTGGTGTCGTTGACGTTCCACTGGCTGTCAACGGAGATGTAGCCGCGATACCAGCGGTTGCGGCCCGCGATCTGTATCTCCCTTGTGTGCTCTCCCACGGGCTACCTCCTCGCTGTGGATGAGCGGCGGGCTGCGGCAACCAAGGTGTCGATGGCGTCGGCCACCGCCACGTCTGCGTTCGCCGTAGCTCCGTCGATTGACAGGTAATAGGTGTCGCCACCGGAGACCGAGCCGACGGCTTCCGCCGCCCCGGTCTCGTAGGTGACGCTGTTTCCGCCGAACGACATGCTCAGGTCGTCGGCGAAGCCCGATACGGTTGCCTTCACGCCCTCGAAGCGCTTCTTCAGGCCCGTTTCGAGGGATTGCATGATCCAGCCGCCGTTCGGGATGAGCAGGTGCAAGTCCTTGCGCTTCGGGCCTTTGAGGCTGGCGATCTTGCCCGCGATGCCGGAAACGAAGTCGTACACGCCGCCGATGCTCGACTTGATGCCGTTGAGCAGGCCGCTGACGATGGAGCTGCCGGCGCTGTAGAGCAGGGAGCCGAGGTTCCCCAGCGCGCTCACGATTCGCCCGGGAATCGACGACACGAAGCTCACCACGGAGTTGATGCCGTTCGACACGCCGTTGCGGATGTTGCTCCACGCGTTGTTCAGGATGTTGCCGACCGCGTTCCATGCTGACGACCAGATGGATTGCACCGTGGACAGGCCGCCCGATATGAACGACTTCACGTTGTTGATGCCGCCTTGCACGGCAGTCTTGATGCTGTTCCACGTGCTGGTCACCCAGTTGCCGATAGCGCCCCAAATCGAGTCCCACACGCTCTGGATGAGCGCGAGGCCGTTCTGTATGACCGCCTGGATGAGCGCAACGCCGCCGCTGATGACGTTCTGGATGATGCTCCACACGTTCGCTGCCAGCGATTGGATGGCGCTCCAAACGGAACCCCAGTCGCTGTTGATGACGCCCAAGACAATCGTGATGATGTCCTGGATCGCCTGCATGGCGGACGTCACGATGACCGAGATGTACGGCCAAACGGCGTCGATAACGCCCTGAATAGCGGTCATCGTCGATGTGATTATCTCGACCAAAACGGGAAGCACCGTGGAGACGACCGTCTGGATAAGCGTGCATGCGTCAGATATGACCTGCTGGATCAGCGGCATGTTGGCCGTTATGAGGTCGGTCACCTGCTGGATGATTGGGCAAACCGTCGTCGTGATGGCTAGCACCACCTGGCCTACCGCGTCGATGATCGTTCCGATTACGGGAACGAGGCCCGATACGATCGAGGCGATGACCGGCGCGATTGCCGCAACCAGCCCGCCGATGGCGAGCGAGAAGCTGTTCACGACGATTACGGCGGCGGCGAAAAGCCCCTGAAGGGGTTCGGCCAAAGCCGTGAGGCTCTGGAACGCCGGGGCGAGCGATGACGCGATGCTCGAAGCGATGCCGACCATGGAGTTGCGGAACGCCTCGTTGGTTGCCATGCTGTAGGCGAAGATCGCCGCGAAGGCGGTGATTGCCGCGACAGCGACCGCAGCAGGCGCGGAAAGCGCCAGAAACCCAGTGGCAACGCCCTTCAGAGCCGGAACGATGCCGCCCGTAAGCGAGTTGGCAAGCGCGCCGAGCACGGGAATCTGCCCGATGAGGCCGCCAAGCGACACGGCGGCTAGGCCGGCCAAAGCGGCGGCGGCCACCTTTCCGCCCGTACCGAGCTGCGAGAGGTCTACGCCCTGGATCTTCTCGGCCAGGCTATCGAGGAACCCGCACACCTTCTCGACCGCGCCGCCGGTGCGCGTCAGGTTGCCCTGCGCGTCGTAGGTGACGCCCAGGAACTCGCCGAAGGCCACGGTGAGCGGCTTCAGCGCCGCACGGCACGAGTTCAGTACGCCTCGTATGGAGTTGAACACGGGGATGGCGGAGTCCTTGAGCGGAGTCATCCAATCCTGGCCGATTTTCGAGAGCGCGGCCTTCATGTTCGCCATGGAGCCGGTGAAGGTCTCGTTCGCCGCCTTTGCCGAATCGCCGAACGCGGAATACATGGCGTCGGAGAAGGTTTGGAAGTCGATCTTGCCAGCCGTGACCATCTTGGAAACCTCGTCGGAGGACTTGCCCAAGTAGGTCGATAGCGTTGATATTGCGTTGATACCTCGGTCGGTGAACTGCGCGACCTGCTCGCCTGAGAGTTTGCCGTTCGCGGCCACCTTGGCCCAAATCGAGGAGAGGTCGCCCAAGTCCTGGCCGAACGTGGCGGCTGTGCCCACGCAGCCGTTCAGAGCCTTTTCCATGTCGTTGCCGGCGGCGACGCCAGATGCGGCGAGCTGGGCGCACGCCTGCGCGGCGGTGTCGAAGCCGAACGCCGTTCCGTCAACTGATTGCTGGATTGTGCTGTAGAAGTCGCTCCATTCGAGCTTCATGCCCTTGAACATCGTCTGGGCCTTCTCGATGTTCAAGGCGCGGCTCATGCCGCCGGTGGCGGCGAGCGTGGTAACGCCTGCGGTAACCATTCCGATGGCGTTGCCAATTGACTTCGCAACGCTGCCGAAGCTGTTCGCGAAGTATCCCGCCACCTG
>CABSNR010000046.1:0-13766 GCA_902479145.1 uncultured Collinsella sp. | reverse complement strand
CTTGCGTTTGGCGGTCAGCCGTCGGCGCGCTTACACCAACATTTCCGACGCGATCGCCCCGTAATCCGGCATAGTTTTGTTCGTGGCGGTACAACCGCGCGTTTAAGCGCGGGGCCGGTGGGGCAATTTTGCCCCACCGGCCCCTATTCCAGCTCTATACCAGCTCTATACCAGCGCTATTCCGGTTTGGTTTCTACCGTGGGAGTCTTGTCCGCTGCAACTGGGGTGCGAGCGGTGTCCATAGTCAGGCAGTGTTTGGGGCAGCTCTCGATGCACTCGCCGCACACCACGCAGGCATACGGGTCGATCGACCAGGTACCGCCTTTGCGATCGACCGCGAGCGCGCCCGCCGGGCAACGCCGCGCGCACATGCCGCAGCAAATGCACACGTCCATGTCATTGACGATATGCCCGCGCAGGCGTTCGGGGGCCGCGAGCTTCTCCTGCGGATAGCACACCGTGACCAGCTGTTTGACCATAGAACCCAAGGCCGTCTTGGCAAATGTCAGTAAACTCATGCCGCGCCTACCTTTCCGTGCAGCTAATGCAGGGGTCGATGGTCAGGATAATCATGGGCACGTTGGCAAGGAGCACGCCCTGCAGCGCATGCGTCAGACCCGCCAGGTTTTGCGACGTCGGCGTGCGCACGCGGAAGCGGTCCAGGTTCTTGGTGCCGTTGCCGCGCACATAGTAATACGCCTCGCCACGCGGTTGCTCAATCACAACCTCGCCACGCGCGCCGTCGGCCGGCGTGAGCTTGGTGCGCCCGCCGATGCCGTCGTGCGGAATCTTGCCGACAAGCTCCTTGATGATGTCCATGGCCTGCGTGACCTCGGCACAACGCACCTGGCAGCGGGCATAGCAATCGCCATCGGTGGCAACAATCGGCTCAAACGCAGCCAGATCCGCATAGGCGCCGTCGCCGAACATGCGCACGTCGTAATCCACGCCCGAGGCGCGCCCAAACGGGCCGACCATCGAAAGCTCCAGCGCGTCCTTCTTGCTGATCACGCCCACGCCATGCAGGCGCTCGCCGCAGCTATTGTCGTCCAAAAACGTATGCACCAGGGCCTCGTAGTCGGAGCGCGTGGCGTCAAGCGTCTGGACAATGCCGGCCAGCTCGGAGTCCTCGATATCGTGCTTAAGGCCGCCGATCTCGTTAATCGAAAGGATCACGCGGCCGCCGCAGGTGCTCTCAAAAATCTTGAGAATCTGCTCGCGCAGCGTCCACGAACGATAGAACAGCGCCTCGAAGCCAAAGGCATCGGCGAGCAGGCCCAGCCACAGCAGGTGCGAGTGAATGCGCGAAAGCTCGTGCAAAATGGTGCGGATATACTGCACGCGGCCGGACACCTCAATGTCGAGCATGCGCTCGCAGGCGCTGGCATAGCCGCAGCTATGGCCCACGGCGCAAATGCCGCAGATGCGCTCGGCGATGTAGCCAAACTGATGCATATCGCGCTTTTCGGTGAGCTTCTCGAGTCCGCGGTGCACAAAGCCGATCTGCGGAATTGCCTCGACAACGCGGTCGTCCTCGATCACCAGGTCCAGATGAAGCGGCTCGGGCAGCACCGGGTGCTGCGGGCCAAACGGAATAACGGAGCGATGCGCCATGGACCTTACGCCTCCTTTTTCTGCTTGTCGCGGGCGGCCTTGGCGGCAAGCGCCGCGCGGACCTTGGCCGCTTTCTCGGGATCCATGGCGGCGAGCTTTGCTTCCAGCTCGGCGGCTTTGAGCGCGGCCTTGGCGGCAGCTTCATCGTGCTGAGCATCGGAGCCGGCAGCCGCAGCGGGCTGAGCGACGGCAGCGCCCGCGGCATCGCCGGTGCTCGCAGCGCCCTCCCCTGCAGCAGCCGCGGCGGCCTTCTCGGCTGCGGCCTTGCGTGCCTTGGCCTCGGCGGCGGCACGGACCTTCATGGCTTTCTCTCGCGCGGCCTTCACCTCGGGCGTGATAACGCTCATGGGTTCGGCAGTCGAGACCTGGTAGAAAAAGCCCTTAAAGTCGATCTGCATGTCGGTGATGGCAAGACCAAATAGGTCGTGGGCCTCATTTTCAAACGGGAACACCGCGGGGTAATACGAGCTGATGGACGGAATCTCCTGGCACTGATCGATGCCCTCAACCACCAGGTTCTCGATCGCATAGTTTCCGTCCCGCGCGATCTGCTCTTGCGCAGCGCGGACGTTGATAAACGTATAGACCAGGCGATACGATCCGTCGTCCACACAGCGCTCGGCATGCATCTGCACAAAGCGCGCGCCGGCACCCTTGAGCGCCTGCACATTCGGTAACAGCTCGTCGATCCCAACGATGGTATAGATAGCCTTTTGCATTACTCGGCCTCCTTTGCAGCGGCGGGCGCGGCAGGCTTCTCGGCAGGCGCGTCACCGGCGGCGGCCGTGTCACCGGCCCCCGCAGCCACAAACCCGTCCTCGCCCAGCTCAACGCCACCGTCCCAGGTAGCGGCACCGCCCACGGTGAGCGGATCGCCGCCGGCGCGCATCACGGCCTCCTTCTGGTCCAGGATGCCGCACGCCTCCACGATGGCATCGATCACCGTCTCGGGGCGAATGGCGCACCCGGGCGCGTACACGTCCACGGGAATCGCGCGGTCCACGCCGCCGATCACGTTGTAGGCATCGCGGAATACGCCGCCCGAACACGCGCAGATACCGCAGGCCACCACGCACTTGGGCTCGAGCATCTGGTTGTAAATCTGACGCACGACGGGCAGGTTCTGGGCATTGACCGACCCCGTCACCAAAAAGATATCCGCATGCTTGGGGTTGCCGGTGTTGACCACGCCAAAGCGCTCCGCATCGAACAGCGGCGTGAGCGAGGCCAGCACCTCGATATCGCATCCGTTGCAGCTCGAGCCGTCGTAATGAATAACCCACGGCGAGCGCGACATTTTATGATCCATGGATGCCGCCTCCTAAATAAACACATCGACGAGGATGGGCATAAGGTTGAGCAGGCCAAACACAAGCGCCACACCCCAGCCGAGCTTAAAGCAGCTGCGCCAGGTGCTGCGTGCGAAGGTGTTGTCGATAAGCACCTCGACAAAATACGTCGCAGCCATCACGACCAGGGCAACCACCCAGCTGACCGGGTTGTCCCAGACAAAGAACATGCCCACCCACATCAAAAACAGCACGGTCTCACACCAGTGCATAAGGGTCATCTTGGCCAGCGTGCCGCCGCTCATCTCGGTGGCGACGCCCTGGACGATCTCCTGATGCGCGTGATGCGAGTACGAAAGGTCAAACGGCGACTTGCGCAGCTTGATGGTAAGCACCGCGAGCAGCGCGAGGAAAATGGGCGCGCTGTACACGATGATGGGGGCCGACTGCCCCGTCACGGCGATGGAATCGAAGCTATCGGTGGCAAGGTACAGGCCCACGCTCATCAGCAAAACGGCGGGCTCGTAGCTCATGACCTGCAGCAGCTCGCGGTCGGCGCCGACCTGAGCAAACGGGCTTTGCGTCGAGGCGGACGCCAGCACCACAAAGATCGCGGCGAGCGTCACCATAAAGGCGCACAACAGCGTGTTGGAACCCGACACAAAGATGCCGCCGCCCACCACGGTAAAGATGAGCGCGCATGCCATATAGGTGTCGTCCATGGTGTTTACGCTGGCAGGGGCCTTGCGCAGCAGCTTGGCAACGTCGTAGAAGGGCTGCAGCAAGCGCGGGCCCACGCGGCCCTGCATGCGGGCCGAAAGTTTGCGGTCAACGCCGTCGATCAGGCCGCCCACAAGCGGCGCCAGCAAGGCAAACGCCACAGTGCCAATAAAAATGCCCACGACGCCCGAGCCTTCGAAATACTTGCCGCGCAACACCGAGGGCGCGCTCATGGCAAGTCGCTCGGGTCCAATCCACGCGCAACACAGCAGCGCAAACAAGATAATGCTGCAGCACACGACGCTACCCGCGGGGCCAATACGCTTCTCGCCAAGGGCGTCCTCCGAGTACCAATTACGCTTTTCGGCCTTCACCTCGCGTCCCATCGAGCCGCGGAAATGGCGATATTTATCGGTTCCCACACCCGAAAGATATACGTTTACATGCGGTTTGTTGCTCACGCGGAATGAAGTCAGCAGCACCACGGCGATAAACGCCACGATAACCACCATCAGATACATGGCGTCCTTGCCAATAACGTACGGCACGCGGCCAAACACCATGGCCAAGTAAGGCGACACCAGACCGCTCGAGATGAGCGGAAACGCCACGCAGCACAGAATCAGCAGCGCGGCGATGGTGTTGAGGGCCATCCATTCGGTCTTATGGACATTGACCTCAACGTTTTGAGCCGTGGGATCGACGCCCGAAAGCTTGGCGAGCCACTTGCCCCAGAAGAAGAACGTCGCGGCCGAGCCAAAGGCCAGCACCATGATCATGAGCACGTTGCCGGTCTGCGCAAACGCCACCAGGGCGCCCCACTTGGACACGAGCATGCCAAACGGCGCCACAAACATGCCCATGATGCCCAGCATCATCAGGCGCGTCAGGTGCGGCATGCGGCTGAACATGCCATCCATGTCCTCGATATTGCGGCTGCCGATATGATGCTCGGCCGTGCCCACGCACAGGAACAGCAGCGACTTTGCCACCGTGTGGAACAGGATCAGGAAGATGGCCGCCCACACGGCCTCGGGCGCGCCGACACCCAGGCAGGCACTGATGAGGCCCAAGTTGGAAATGGTGGAGTACGCGAGCACGCGTTTGGCATTGCTCTGCGAGATGGCCATGAGGGCAGCGAGCAGAAACGTGATGGCACCCACACTCGTGACCATAAAGCCGGTCACGGGATAGATAGCATAGAGCGGGCTCAGCTTGACCATCAGGAACACGCCGGCTTTGACCATGGTTGACGAGTGCAGCAGGGCGCTCGTGGGCGTAGGGGCAACCATGGCGCCGAGCAGCCAAGTGTGGAACGGCATCTGTGCGGCCTTGGTGAGCGCGGCGAGCGACAGCAGGACGACCGGCATCACCAGCAGCGCGGATTGCGCGGTTCCGGCGCCGGAAAGCTCGATCATGCCCGAGATGGTCAGCGGCATGCCGTTAACGTGCAGGTACATGAGTCCGGCCAAAAACGCGATGCCGCCCAGCATGTTGAGGATGATCTGGGTGAAGGCGTTTTTAATGGCCTCGGGCGTACGCGTGTAGCCAATCATAAGGAACGAGCACACGGTGGTGATTTCCCAGCCGCAGAACAGCCACTCAAGGTTGTCGCTCGTCACGATGACGAACATGGCCGAGAGGAACAGGAACATAAGCGCCAGGAACTGCGGGCGACGGTCGGGCGCGGTCTGCCCGCGCAGCGCGGCCTCGTGCTCGTCATGGGCCTGGAAGTCCTTCATGTAGCCCAGGGCATACACGCAGATGAGGCTGCCGACGATGCCGACGGCGAGGACCATGATCACGCTCATGTAGTCTAGGTAGAGCGGCGTTGCCGCGACGGCTTCGGTCGCGGGCAACGTCATGGTCGCAAAGGCGAGCGAGCCCACCAGCTGGACTATGCCGAGCACCGTGGTGAGCGCGTTCCTATATTTGTATGCGTTATACAGGATGACGGCGCACAGGATGACATCGATGGCGGAGCTGATGATCGAGAGCACATGCGAGGTGCCGGGGGCAACCTCAAAGCTCTGCGGACCCATGCCAAAAAACATGACGGCGACTACAACTGTCACCGCCATAATAATGCCGGAGCCTATGAGCCCCACCGCATCACGGGCGCGGTCACCGCGCGCGAGTAGCATGCCCAGCGCCGGTACCAGCGGAAACAGGGTAAGGAAATACAGTAGCGTCATACCATCACTCCCCCATGCAAAAACGCTGCAATTGTTTAACGTTATAGCTCAATTGAGGAGTAGCGGCGGCAGGTTTTCGGTCAACTGGGGAGTTTTAGGCGTACGGGGTAAGGAGTCTGTCCGCTTTGGAGCAGTGGGGCGGTAAGAAAAATGCGCCCCTGTGGACGCACCATCTCGTTCGCTATTCCGCCTTTTTAACGCGCGGCTTGCGACCGCGCGGCTTATCGATAAGCGCGTCGGCGCCGCCATCGCGATACTGGCGGCACCAAGCCTTGACCGAAGACTCGCTGGGAATCTTGTGCTTGATCATGGCCTCGCGAACCGTCAGGCCGTTTTCCAAACTGTCCTTAACCACGGCGAGCTTTACGTCGTACGAATAGGTGTGATGGCGAGCGCCCGCGTTGAGCACAACGTCGGCACCGCCCACGGCATATGCGCGGGCCCACTGGCGAGCCGTGGCCTGGGGAATGCCAAGCTTTGCGGCGAGGGCGCGGTGACCGACCCCCTCTTGGAGGATCTCGACGGCGCGCTGCCTAACCTCGGGCGCATGCGTGCGAGTCCTAGTTGCTTCCGACATACCTGCCACTTCTTAGCCTTAACCGTTAATCTGCTTTCTTACGTGCACGCTAGATAGTAGCATTTTGCTGTTTGCTCAAAGTAGTTAATTAAAATAGACGCGGCGTTATCTGGGCATTTGACACCTATTTACGACATTTCTTTATCGATTATTTACGCTGGTAGCTAGCTCGCAGCTAATCGTCATTCGTTTGCCAACAAAATTGACATCTCTTTATGTCCTTTGGTCTAGAGGGAATAATTATTAACCCCTCCCCCAATAATTTTGAGCGGCCTGCAGGGCAGTGACGCCTCACTCCTCATGATTACCGCGCATTGCCATCCACCCGAGCAAAACAAAAAGGACGGGACCTGCTGCGCTTGCAGACCCCGCCCCGGTTGACACCCGATGGGACGCAGTCGGGCGAGGCAGGTCCGTGCTGCCGCCCCGCCTGGCCGCGATGTTCAACTACAGCTCGTTGGCCGCGTGATACGCCGTGCGAATGGCGCTCGCAATGTCGGCAGTGCGCTCGCCCGAGCAGTCGCCCACGCAGGTCACGGGCACCGTCACGCCGTCCAGGTCAAACGCGTTGGCCTTGGAGCCCACGGCCATCACCACGTAATCGCAGGCGATCTTCACCGGCTCCTCGGCGCCGTCCTCGGTGGTGCGAATGGCCTCCACGCCCTCGTCGGTAATGGCGGTCAGGCGGGTCTTCACGTGCTGCTCCACGTTGTGCTCTGCAAAGTCGCTCATAATCAGCGGCAGAATGGTCTCGGACTCGCCCGCGGCAATCTTGTCGAGCATCTCCACGATCGCCACCTCGCAGCCGTGCTGCAGCAGGTACTCGGCAGTCTCGGTGCCCACCAGGCCGCCGCCAATGACAGCGACGCGGCCCGTAAGCTCCGCCTTGCCGGCCAGCACGTCCCAGCTCGAGACGACCTTCTCCGAGTCGGCACCCGGAACGGGGATAACCACGTCGTGCGCGCCCACGGCCACAATCGCGGCGTCGGCGGCGTTGAGGTCCTCAGCAGTAGCGGCATGGTTGAGCTCAACCTTCACGCCCAGGCCGGGCAGAATCTTCTCGTAATACTCGACCGAGCGCATGATCTCGTCCTTGCGCGGAGGCGCGGCCGCCAGCACAATCTGGCCGCCCAGATGATCGCTCGCCTCGTAGACGGTCACATCGTAGCCGCGCTTGGCCGTCACGCGTGCGGCCTCCAGGCCGGCAATACCGCCGCCCACCACGGCGATCTTCTTGTCGCCCTCGCCCGGCTTGATGGCGACGGTCGCCTCGTCGCCGTTCTCGGCGTTGAGCACGCACGAGATGTACTTGCGGTTTTGAATCGCATCGACGCAGCCCTTGTTGCAGTTGAGGCACTCGCGGATGGGCTCACCCGTGGCAGCCTTCAGCGCAATGTCGGGGTCGCACATGAGCGAGCGGCCATAGGCGATGATGTCGGCCGCGCCGTCTTCCAGAATCTTCTCGCCGGCCTCGACCGAGATGACACGGCCCACGGTTGCCACCGGCACGGAGACCAGGGCCTTGACGCGCTCGGCCACGGGCAGCGTCCAGTTGTAGGGCATGGCGCCCATGGGCGGAATGGTGTCGCCCATGTTGCCGGTGTGGTTGGCCTGTGCAACCTGGATCATGTCGATGCCCGCGCCCTCGAGCAGCTTGGCGAACTCGCAGGCCTCGTCAGGCTGCAGGCCGCCCTTGCCGCGCGGCGTGCCGTCGGGGTTCTCCATGATCACGGGGAGCTTGTACTCCACCATCAGCTGCGGCGCGGCTTCCTTAATGGCAGCGACGACCTCGAGCGCGTAGCGAACGCGGTTCTCGAACGAGCCACCGTACTCGTCGGTGCGCTGGTTGAGGATGGCCGAGCACAGCGAACCCACCAGGCGATCGCCGTGGACCTCGATGGCGTCGATGCCGGCCTGCTGCGCACGGGCGGCCGAGGCAGCGATGGCTTCCTTGATCTGGGTGAGCTGTTCTACGCTTGCCTCGTTCACAAAGTGCTGCATGTCGTGGTGCAGCTTGGCGTAGGCCTGATTGCGGATCTCGTTGGACTCGGCCATCTTGGCGGCAAAGGTCTCCTCGTCGCCGGCGGCCTTGGCCTCCTGCGCGGCCTTGGCAGCGGCCATGGATCCCATGACCATGCGGCCGACACCGGGCACGTCATACTCGGGGTGGAACAGCTGCAGCGCGACCTTGGCGCTGTGCTTGTGGACGGCGTCGGCCAGTGCCTTAAACGTGGGGATCTGGGCGTCGGTCGCCAGCTTGGGCGTGGGGCTTGCGGTCATAACGGGAGCGACGTCGCCGATGACGATGTAGCTCACGCCGCCACGGGCCAGACGCTCATAAAAGGCCAGGCTGCGCTCGCCGATGGAACCGTCGCGCTCCTCGTAGCCGGTGGTCAGCGGCGGGAACATAATGCGGTTCTTGAGCTCAAGGGGGCCAACCGTAATGGGCTGGAGCAGCTTGGATGCAGGTGCGGTCATGGACATTCCTCTCTTGTAGGCGCGGCGGCGATGGTGCCGCGTAGTTGTCTAGAGGATATGGCATGGGGGCACAGCGGCGCAACGGAAATCGGCGAATATCAGGTGGCAGCAGGTGGATGGGGGTGGGACGGCCCGTCGGTTTATCTCAATCTGTAACAGTTACGCGGCAAACCCGGGTCTTACTGTTACAGATCGAGACATTCCTCTCAACCCATCCTCAACAGTCTAGATCTGTAACAGCTAGGCCCACTTTTGACCCCTCCCTGTTACAGATCGAGACAAACCAAACCCGCCTGCCAGAAAATCTCAATCTGTAACAATAACTCGGCAAAATCCGTCCCTCGTGTTACAGATTTAGACAAACGGGACCCAACCCACCGGTATATCTCGATCTGTAACACCTAGCCGCCCAAATCGGGTCTAGATGTTACAGATTGAGATTTTGTTTGAGAGGCTGAGAGCAGAACCCGAGCGGAAAAGCAAACGGGTCAATGACATCGCCCCGCCGTCATATCGGAGGCCACGCCCGGCAACCCGAGCGTGGGGCGGCCCCGCCATTCCGGACATTTCAGCCCCTTTCCGGACATTTTTAGCCCGTTTCCGGACATTGTCCGCGAATGTCCGGAAACGGGATCGTCATGTCCGAGATGGGATTTGGCCAACGGCAGTTCCCTAGTAAAGCCCCAGCTCCCCAGTAGAGCGCCCCGGTTCGCGCCACGACGGCGCACGCCAACATTACTTACCCGCGAGGAAGTGACAAAGGGGCAGCCCTTTGGGCCATCGAAGCCGCCGCGGCCAAGGTGCGGCATTACTGCGACAGAGGTGCGACATTACTGCGACAGAGGTGCGACATTACTGCGACAAAGGTGCGACATAGAGCGACCGCCCTATCTTATCGTGTAGAACCGTTTTGAATCGTTGGGGGAGAAGCCGTGTCATTCGAGCAGCCCGTCTTCCTTGATCAGCTTGCCAAGCACTCGGCTTACCGTACGGCGTGTATTCGGTCTCGAGACATCGAAGAGTTCCCAAGCGAGCAAGATCATTCGAGACGCCGTGGGCGCAAAGCCCTTCGATGCCGATACGGCACCGCGCCACATGCGCTACTCCCCATACTGGGCCCAAGGTAAGGGGTAGCCCAACTTTCCGTAACTTTCCAAAAGAGGACAAGCAGCTCTCTATTACTGATGGACAGGGCTTCGGGCTGCGGATACGCATCCCCTCAAGACCGCCCTAACTTTCCTTAACTTCCCATCCGTCAACGCGGCCGGTCCGATGACATCGCCCCGCCGTCATACCGAGGGCCACACCGCGGCAACCCGAGCGTAGGACAGCCTCGCCATTCCGGACATTTCAGCCCGTTTCCGGACATTGTCCGCGAATGTCCGGAAAAGGACCGTCATGTCCGAGATGAGATTTGGTCAGCGACAGCTCCCTAGTTCACGCCTTACTGACGCACACCAAATAAGCCGCCCGCGGGAAAGCGACAGAAGAACAGCCCCTCGGGCCATTAACGCCGCTGCGACAGAGGTGCGACATTACTGCGACAGAGGTGCGACATTACTGCGACAGAGGTGCGACATAGAGCGATCACCCTATCTTATCGTGTAGAACTGTTTTGGGTCGTTGGGAGAGGAGCCATGCCATTCGAGCAGCCCATCCTCCTCGATTAGCTTGCCAAGCACTCGGCTTGCTGTGCGGCGATTTCTCCCGATGTACGTCGCAAGTTCCCTTGCTGTTACCCTTCCGTTTGCGAAGGCCAACCTGACGGCGGCGAGCTCATACTCTCCCAACGAGGCGATTACCTCGGGCGACACTTTGTCCTCAAGAGCCTCGCTTCTCCTAACAGTTCTGGCAACGATATTGTTCTCAAGCGTTAGCTGGACCCTCGCCCCATCAGGCTCCGTGTAGACCGGGTCGTTGAGTAGGAAGTTTTGCATCTCGGTATAAATGCGCTTGACACCCTCATTTAGCTCTCGGACCCAACCGAACTCGACCAGCGTGCGTGCGATGCGTGGGTTGCGCGAGTAACGAGTGGTCCTCATGTTGTCGAGCGTCACGATATTGGGAAGCGCACCCGGGCTGACAATTTCCAAACGGTCGTCGAACATCGAGACCCGAATATAGTCGCCGCGGAACGAGTAGTCGCGATGCGTCACCGCGTTGACCAGACCCTCGAACCAAGCGAACTCAGGATACTCGGGGACGGTCTGGAATTTCCCGTCGGCCCCCAGGAACTGAAATTCGCGGAGCATGCTCGAAATGAGTTCGTAGGCGTCTTGGATAACCTTGGGCAGCGGCCCACAGAAGCTTCGTTCTTTCGTGATGTTGAGACGCTCACCCGTCTCCATCTTGACGCCATCATAGCGCAGGACACGGACTCGGGCCTGCGGCATTATTGCGGACGGATCCCGCGCGAATAGCAGGGCTCCGGCAACAGTCAGCTTTCCGTCACGCATGAAACGGCGACTTCTAAGAACCTGGTCGTCGGAAACTTCGGTTCCAAGAATCTTTTTGTAGCGATCAAGCACCTCGTGGTCCACGTCATCTAGGGAGGAATCCTCGATAAGCTCGTCCTCGAAGATTCTCTGCCCCTTGTCGTACTCGAGGGCGTAGACCTGTTCACGGCTGAGCTTCACGCTCTTGTCGTCCTGCCGCAAGAACACCTCGCCGTCACTCATGCGAGCAACAGAGTGATTGGTCGAGGCATCGACGTCCAAAACGAGAATGAAATCGTCCTCGCCCGAGGAATTGACCACGGGGATTCGGTCTTTATGGACAATAGGGGTCGGCGCGCAGGTCGTAAGTGCAGCGCGCTCAAAATTCTCAATGTCGCGCGCGCCATTACGCTTGAAGCCCGTTACCTCACCGTTATCCTCGATACCGATAACAAGCTTGCCTCCCGCCGAGTTGGCGAATGCGCTGATATGCTTCGCGATCTCCTTGTCATCCTTGCGGGCGCTCTTTCGATCGAAGTATTGATTCTCCCCGAGGGTAGAAAATAGATTCACATCGTTTGTCGCGATAGGTTGTTGCATTGTCGCCTCCTTATATGGCTCCATAAAGAAGTGTAAGCCAAAGGCATCATAAGACGGACTATGTCTAGCGGCTCCTTTACAGTCTATTCAGACGTCACCATTTTAGTTAAGGATTGTCACAACTCCTGCTAATTGGAGTCTATCGGTCGACAAGGCAAACCATCCGGTCCGTGATTATCGATGGCCCATCCGCTTCATATAACAAAAAGAGTCAAGATCCCTTCAAAGGAAAAGCGGCAATCAAAACGCACTGGCAATTACTGCCTGGGCGTTTTTAGAGCCCAATCTCCGCGATTATTTTTTTCATCTCGAGGGCCCATCCGAGCTGTTCCTCGATGTACCCCGGCCATGCGTCCTGGTGGCCCTTGATGGGGTGGCCCGCCTTGTAGAAGCGCAGTCCCGAGGCCTTTTTCGCATCGAAGGGTGCCGCCGTCAGCCCGAGGTGCTCCTCGAAGATCCCGCTGTTGGCGATGGCGCGGTGCCCGATCTCCTTGTCGTCGTCCACGTACAACTCGATGCCCGTGCGGCCCTTGTGCGTATCGATGAGCAGGGCGAGATGGTATGCCGAGACCCCCAGGCGAAGCATCGACCAATGGTCCTTGCTGGGCTTCTGTGGGCTGAACTCCTTGAGGAACTCCGGATGGCCGCCCGCCACCTCGCGGTAGGCCGTCCAGTACGCCAGCTTGACCTTTTCGGTCTCGCTGAGCCCCTCGGAGAGCTTCACGGTCTTGGTCCACTCGTTCGGCTGCTCGACCACGCCGAAGCGCGGGGCGGGCAGGGAGCCCCCGATCTTCCAGAGCTCGACCTCGACCAGGAAGAACCCGAAATCGCTGTCGGTGTGCTGGTTGAGCCACTCGATGGCCTGGCGGTGCTCGTCGCGGGCGTGCGCCACGACCCAGATGACGACCTCGGCGCCCTTGCCGGCGGCATACGTGATCACCTTGCCGAGGTGGTCGTGGTTGGTGTCCTCGAGCTGGTTCTCGATGATCACCTTGCGGCCCGTACCGGACTCCTGCGCGTAGATGTCCACGTTGAAGGATCCGACCGAGGACTCCGTCTCTATGAGCTCGAGCTCGATTCCGACCGCCGTCCCGAGGGTTGCGAGATTCTGCTCCTCGGCCAGCCACTTGGTGAAGTCGTGGGCCTCATGCGGCCACACCTCGCGCAAGGGGACCTTCTTGATGGTGTCCAGGTTATAGGTCTTCATCCGTCACCCTCTCGACCGATAATCTGGCCCCATTGTAGAGCCTCTCGCCATCAAACGACCGTAGCAGGAGCCCACGACGTTCGTCGACGTCCTTCAGCTCGCACGGGTACACGAATAGCAAAATATATCTCTTCTTAGTCATGCGGTTTGCCTTCCCTTGAAAAACGAACCACTCGATCCGCGGAGAGGCGCTATCAGGTGCCGTTCGTCAACGCCGCGGCGATTATGTCGCTGTCCGTGAAGACGAAACTGATGAGCTCATCTTCCCAAGGCTCGCGCTCCTGCTCCTCCTCGGCCTCCTCGAACGTCATCGGCATCTCGCGCGCTCCCGAAAACTCGTGGCAGATAGCGTAGAGACGAGAGGGCCTATCAGCCCACTTATCAGCCGGTCGGCCAAAAGCGTCGTACTGCCGCAGCTCATCCCCAACATCGCGCCAGATTGTTCGATACCAACCCGTTAACGATAGGGTCAAGAGCATCGTAGACCGTATTCATATAGCGGCGCCTTTGCTACGGCTCAGATGTCACCATTTTAGATAATGGGCGTAGCGACCCGAATCTCATTTCAGGCCAATTCGACCAAGAGCAATCTACGGTCTTGTAACTGCCTCTTTCCAAATAAGGCCCGCCCCCGGTGGGGCCCCACCCATG
>CABSNR010000045.1:0-14142 GCA_902479145.1 uncultured Collinsella sp. | reverse complement strand
GGGAATATACAAGGCGCATGTCTTATTGTCTAACCAGTTGCGCCAAGGAGGCACCATGGACTACAAGATTACCGGCTACGAGCCCGCCCAGCTGTTCCATTTCTTTGAGGAGGTCAGCGCGATCCCCCGTGGGTCTGGCAACGAGAAGGGCATCAGCGATTTCCTGGTCGCGTTTGCCAAGGAGCGCGGTCTCGATGTGTATCAGGACGAGGTCTACAACGTCATCATTCGCAAGCCCGCATCTGCCGGCGCCGAGAATGCCCCGACCGTGATGCTGCAGGGCCACATCGACATGGTGTGCGACAAGCTGGGCTCCGTTGAGCACGACTTTACGACTGATGGTATCGACCTGGTCGTCAAGGACGGCGTCCTCACCGCTAACGGCACCACTCTGGGCGCCGACAACGGTATTGCCGTCGCTCTGATGCTCACTGTGCTCAACGACGATTCGATTGCTCATCCGGCCCTCGAGTGCGTGTTCACCACCGACGAGGAGACTGGCCTGGTTGGCGCCGAGACGCTCGACAAGTCCCAGATTAGCGCCCGCACCATGATTAACCTTGACTCCGAGGAAGAGGGCGTTGCCACCGTCAGCTGCGCCGGCGGCGTCGTCGTTACCTACACCTGCCCGATTGCGCGCGAGCACAAGACCGGTAGCACCCTCACGCTCGACATCTCCGGCCTGCTGGGCGGCCACTCCGGCAGCGATATCCACCTGGAGCGCGGCAACGGCAACCTCATCATGGCCCGCATCATCGACCGCCTGATGGTCGCCGGCGAGCCCGCCATCGTTAGCTTTAACGGCGGCACCAAGGACAACGCCATCAACCGTGAGTGCAAAGCTGTTCTGGTCTACGCCGACCACGCTGCCGCCGAGGCCTCGGCCCAGATCGCAAAGGGCATCATCGCCGACGTTACTGCCGAGCTCGAGGTCTTTGACCCCGGCTTTACCTGCACCGTCGAGATTGCCGACGACGCCGAGGTCGAGGCCATGGACGAGAAGTCCGCGCTTGCCCTCATCCGTGCCCTGCGTCTTGCCCCTAACGGCGTGATTCGCCGCAACGTCGCCACCGACGGCTCCGTCGAGGTTTCCTCCAACATCGGTGTGGTTGCCACCTCTGACGACCAGGTCAAGATCATGCTGTCCCCGCGCTCCTCGATCACCTCGCTGCAGAACGAGTTCAAGGACCGCCTGCAGACGCTTGCCGATGTCCTGGGCTTCGACGCCAAGTTTGAGTTCGAGTATCCCGGCTGGAGCTATGCCGAGCATTCGCCGGTCCGCGACATCTTTGTCGAGAGCTATCGCGAGCTCTTTGGCTCCGAGCTGCGCATCGAGTCCATTCACGCCGGCCTTGAGTGCGGCCTGTTTGCCGAGGCCCTGCACGGCCTGGACGCCATCGCCGTGGGTCCGACGCTCTCCGATGTCCACACCCCGGACGAGAGCATGGAGCTCGCTTCTGCCGAGCGCTTCTACGAGCTGCTCATCGACGTGCTCAAGCGCCTCGCTGCGTAAAGGTTGCGCTAGCAGCAGTCCGAGCCACGTGCTAGCGGATTGCAAATGACATTACGAGAGGGGGCATTCGAGCGTTTGCGACGGGTGCCCCCCTCTTTTGTTTGATAATTGCGAAATTACGGTCACCTAGTCCATTTCTGCCCTGATGAGGTCGAGGGTGCGCTGGCAGTTTTCGCGGACGGGGCCGAGCATATGCTCGCGCAGGTCCGCCATGCCGGGCAGGTCGGCGTATTCGTCCATGACCTCTTCCATGCAAATGGGTACCTCGTAGGCGAGGTCCATCATGGTCGCAAAGCAAAACTTCTCGGATAGCCCGGCATCGGTAAGCGCCGCCTCCAGCGCGGGATCGCCCATACCGTGGTATCGGCGGATAGCGCCTGGACCGATTCGCCCCACACGATTTTCGCCGCCAACGCTCATGGCGAGGCGCGCTTTTCGCCGCATACGTTCGTATGCTAAGCCCGATGCGACATCGTACATGGGTGCGAGCGCCGCGTTTGTGCCTTTGCCTAGGATGAGCGAGTAGTTTTTAGCGTGTGCGTCAGGCGCTCCGATAATGGCGTTATAGAACAACATATAGGTAAAAAGCACAAGATTCATGTGGTGGGGGACTGTGTTAATCAGTCGTTCTTGGATGTCTCGTGTAGCTGGTCCTCCGTCGGCGGTGTATTTCTGGGTTGGCAATACACCGAGTGCCTGGCAAAAGTCCTCCTGATGCAGCCTTTCGATATTTCCGCTGCTATTGACCATTCTGTCGTACCGTTCAACGACGAGCGTAGCTTCGTCTTCAAATGTGCAATAGGAGACGTTGGCAGTTGGAATGCCAACACGCCGAGCTGTTTTCATGCAGACGAATTCGTTTAAGGCCTGATGTTTGAACCCAACGACACCATTTTTGAAGATATGGGTAGTGGGGGATGACCCTAGACATTCGCACCATTGTCCATCATGCCAAGCTAGTGCAAATTTGCCTTGGTTGCCGCCCAGGGACCAGCTTTCGTTGGAGCCCATCCATGTCTCTCTTTCGTCATCGCGAATTGCTTTGAGCTTGTGAGCGATTTGAGAATTGGTAAGCGGGCGGTATGCTGAGACCCTGCCGTGGGCGGCATCTAATTGATCGGCTCGACAAAACTGAACGGCCCCCGCGCAGTCAAGACCGATATGGCACAAGAGGGCGACGGGGTTGTTGGATGCAACGTCATGCTCGGCGGCAATAGCGCGACGCTGCTCTTGGCTGTCGGGCAAAAGGCCAAATAGGAACGGACGGACGATGTTATGGCCATATGTGCGATTGGAAAGCGGCATTGTTAACGATAGCGGTGCTCCGCGATAGGTTGGGGCGTATACAAAGCTGCAGAGTCCATGCTCGTCTTGCCGGAGAGTGCCGGCGATTTCGCCACAAATGAGGGTCGCAAGCTCCATTTCTGCCATTTATTTCACAACCTTACAGCCAAAGGAGAGGTCTGAAGTGCCGGAAAGGCCTTGCTCGGCTGCGATTTGGGCCAGCAAGGCACCATAGAAAGCTGGCGTTCCTTGTCGAGCGGGTCGTCTGCCTACGCTTGGCTTTGGCAGGGCATTCGAGTTCGCGATAGGGAGGTCCGCTATCGTCATCGGATGTTCGGAGGGTGATGCGATGGAGTCGTTATCGCTTTGCGCAAAGAGACCTATGCCGAGTGCGTTAAAGACGGTCAACAGCTTGTCGAGCCGAATGCCCGTGGCATCTCCCAGCTCGAGCGATGCGAGCAGGCGCTCCGAAACACCGGCCTTATTAGCGAGGGCGGCACGGGTGAGACCCTGAGCCTCGCGTGCCTGGCGCACGTAGATGCCAGCTTGGCGCGGTGTGGTGATGGGAAGGGTATCCACGGCGATCTCCTAACGTGCAGACTTTTGCATATCAGTATGACATGCAAAAGTCTGCATGAAAAGGCCTCGTGCAAAACTCTGCATGAGGCCTTGTGCTGGCGTTGAGTTTTGAGCGATTGTGTTTGGCACTACAGCGCCAAAATCCCCAGATGCTCAAGCAAGATCTTAAGCCCGATGAGGATGAGCACGACGCCGCCCACGATGGTGGCAGTTTTTTCGTAGCGCGCACCAAAGGCATGACCGATTGCCACGCCGGCAACAGAGAAGATGAAGGTCGTGACTCCGATGAGCGACACGGCAGGGACGATGTCGACCGAAAGCGCGGCGAACGAAATACCCACGGCCAGGGCGTCGATTGAGGTGGCGATGGCGAGGATCAGGTACTCGCCCAGGTCGATCTTTTCGGCATCCTTGCCATCGCTCTCGTCTTCATCCTCGTCTTCGGTAAAGGCTTCCCACAGCATTTTGCTGCCGATGAAGGCCAAAAGGATAAAGGCGATCCAATGGTCGATGGGTCCGATGATGCCCATGAATTGACTGCCGAGTGCCCATCCGATTACGGGCATGCCGGCCTGAAAGCCGCCAAAGAACAGGCCGAGCACCACGGCGACTTTAAGGTTGATCCTCTTCATGCCAAGGCCCTTGCAGATGGAAACGGCAAAGGCGTCCATCGAAAGGCCAACGGCGAGCAACACGAGCTCTGCGAGTCCCATAGTCTGGCTCCCTCTCTGCGGGCGGGCCCGCGTGTACCTCTTGGGGGAGTAACAAAAAAGACCCGTGGCGTACGCGTTGCGCGCACAGCCACGAGTCTCGTTCATTAAGGCAAGCCAGGCCGCACCGGCCAGTGTGTTGACTTGCCGCGCCACCGGAGGCGAACCCGATCACGCGACTACTCCCTCATTTATGCGAATCCCGATGCTACCACATAAGCAGCTCATTTGGATTGGGGCTCTCAGCTGTGTTCGCTCATTCTGTAAGCATCGGATTTTGCGGGCGTCACAGGGGCAAACCGTGAGAAACTTATTGACGTTTATGGAGCGTATACGATGGGAGCGATGCCTTGGATAAGAACGAGCTGCAAAAACGTATGGAACAGGCTATTCGCCTGACTGCCCCCGGCCAGCCGATCCGCACCGCCCTCGACATGATCATTGCCGGTCACCTTGGCGCCCTTATCTGCGTCGGCGACACCGAAAACGTGCTCGCCGCCGGTAACGACGGCTTCCCGCTCAACATTTCGTTTACCTCGAACCGCCTGTTCGAGCTTTCCAAGATGGACGGCGCCATCGTTATCGATGGCGACCTCACCCAGATCCTGCGCGCCAACTTCCACCTCAATCCCGATCCCTCGCTCGCCACGAGTGAGACGGGCATGCGTCACCGTACTGCCGCTCGCATGTCGGTGCTCACCGATGCCATCGTGATCTCGGTTTCGGCTCGTCGTGCCGTCGTCAACGTGTACGTTCACGGCAAGAGCTACGAGATCCAGCCCGTCACCACCATCATGAGCTCGGTCAACCAGCTCGTCGCCACGCTCCAGACTACCCGTCAGTCGCTCGATCGCTCCCTGCTGCGCCTGACGGCCCTCGAGCTCGACGACTACGTCACGCTCGCCGACATTACCGGTATTTTCTCGAGCTTCGAGATCATGCAGCAGGCAAAGACCGAGCTTAAGGATTGCATCGTCAAGCTGGGTAACCAGGGCAAGCTCGTGCAGATGCAGCTCGAGCAGCTCGCGGGCTCCAGCATGGATACCGAATACGACCTGATGATCCGCGACTACGCAAGCGATTCCTCCGAGGCAAACGCCGAGAAGATCCGCGCCGAGCTTGCCCGTATGACGCCTAAGGACCTGTCCGACCCGCAGCACGTGGCGGCAGTTCTGGGCTATGACGACTTGGACGAGGACTCCGTCATGACGCCGCTGGGCCTGCGCACGCTTTCGCGTGTGTCCGTCGTGCGCGACGGCGTGGCCGAGAAGATCGTCGACGAGTACGGCTCGCTGCAGGAGCTCATGGATGACATCAGCGAGGACCCGGAGCGCCTGGGCGACTTTGGCGTCAACAACCCTGCCATTCTTGCGGACTCCCTGTACCGCATGAAGGGTACCAAACAGGGGAACGCATAATGGCGCCCGTATGCGCCGTGGTCGTTGCCGGCGGCAGCGGCCAGCGCTTTGGAAATCCCGGCGGCAAGCAGCTCGTTAACGTGGCGGGCCGTCCGCTCATGAGCTGGTCCATCCGCGCGTTCGATCGTAGCGACAAGGTCGGCCACATTGTGGTGGTGTGTCCTGCCGAGCGCCGTGCCGAGATGCGCCGCCTGGCCATCGACCCGTTTGACTATGACACGCCCATCAGTTTTGCCGATGCCGGCGATACCCGCCAGGATTCCACCCGTGCCGGCGTGCATGCGGCTCCGGCGGGTTTCGAATATGTCGCTATCCATGACGGCGCCCGTCCGCTCATTACGACCGAGGCCATCGATCATGCGATCGACGTGCTTGTGGGCGACCGCTCGCTCGACGGTGTCGTGTGCGGTCAGCCCGCGATCGACACGCTCAAGATTGTCGACGGCGATAATATCGTCGAGACGCCGCCGCGCGAGCTCTATTGGGCCGCGCAGACGCCGCAGATCTTTAGCGTCGACGCCATGAAGCGCGCTCACGCCGCTGCTATCGCCGAGGGCTTTATCGGTACCGACGATTCATCGCTGGTCGAGCGCATGGGCGGGCGCGTCCGCTGTGTCCAGAGCCCGCGCGATAACCTTAAGGTGACGGTGCCCGAGGACCTGCGTCCCGTAACCGCGATTCTGCTCGGTCGCATGGCCGAGGGAGAGGACCTTCCCCATGTTCAGTAACCTGCGCATTGGCCACGGCTACGACGTCCACCGTTTGGTGGAGGGGCGTCGATGTATCATCGGCGGGGTCGACATCCCCTACGAGCGCGGCCTGCTGGGCCACTCGGATGCCGATGTGCTCGCGCACGCCTTGGCCGACGCCATTCTGGGCGCCTGCCGCGGGGGAGACATCGGCAAGCTATTCCCCGACACCGATCCCGCCTACGAGGGTGCCGATTCGATGGTGCTGCTCGCTCGCGTGATGGACTATGCGCGCGAGCTGGGCTTTGAGTTTGTCGATGCCGATTGCACCATTGCCTGTCAGCAACCCAAGATCACTCCGCACCGCGATGCCATGCGCGCCAACCTTGCCCATGCCCTGGGCGTCAACGTCGAAAACGTGGGCGTCGCCGCCACCACGACCGAAAAGCTCGGTTGGGAAGGCCAGGGCGAGGGAATCGGCGCCTGGGCCGTCTGCCTGCTACAGAAAACCGTTAAGGAGTAACGAATGCGTATCTACAACAGCGCTACCCATAAAAAGGAAGAGTTCCAGCCCATCGAGTCCGGCAAGGTCCGCATGTACGTGTGCGGCCCCACGGTCTACGACAACATCCACATCGGCAATGCCCGCACGTTCATCAGCTTTGACGTGATTCGTCGCTGGCTCATCGCGAGCGGCTACGAGGTCACGTTCGCCCAGAACCTCACCGATGTCGATGACAAGATCATCAAGCGCGCCAACGAGCAGGGCCGCACTGCCGCCGAGGTCGCGACGGAGTTCTCGGACAAGTTCATCGGCGTCATGCGCGCCGCCAACGTGCTCGATCCCGATGTGCGCCCCCGCGCCACCAAGGAGATCGGCCCCATGATCGCCATGATCAAGACGCTTATCGAGCAGGGCCACGCTTACGCAGCCGATAACGGCGATGTGTACTTTGCCGTGCGCAGCGATCCCAACTACGGCCAAGTCTCGGGCCGCAATATCGATGACCTCATGGTGGGTGCGCGCATCGAGGAGAACGAGGACAAGAACGACCCGCTCGACTTTGCCCTGTGGAAGGCCGCCAAGCCCGGCGAGCCCAGCTGGCCGAGCCCCTGGGGCGAGGGCCGTCCCGGTTGGCACACCGAGTGCGCCGCCATGGTGCATCGCTACTTGGGCACTCCGATCGACATTCACGGCGGCGGCTCCGACCTTGCCTTCCCGCATCACGAGAACGAGTGCGCCCAGGCCACCTGCGCCTGGCACCAGGGCTTCTCCAACACCTGGATGCACACGGGCATGCTGCTGGTAGACGGCGAGAAGATGTCCAAGTCGCTCGGCAACTTCTTTACGCTGGCCGAGGTGCTCGAGCAGCACTCCGCTGCCGCCCTGCGCCTGCTGATGCTGCAGACGAGCTATCGCTCGCCGCTCGACTTCTCCTGGGAGCGCCTGGAGGGTGCCGAGAATTCGCTCACGCGTATTGCCGGTACGGTCGAGAACCTGCGCTGGGCCGCGAACCATGCGACGGCCGATGCCGATGAGGCAGCATCCGAGGCGTTTGCCGCCAAGGCCGCCGAGACCCGTGCCACCTTTAAGGAGTGCATGGACGACGACTTTAACACCGCCGGTGCCATGGGTGCTGTCTTTGGCTTTGTGACCGAGTGCAACCAGTACCTGGAGCAGGCGGGCGATGCTGCCGACAAGGCCGCAGTCCTGGCTGCCGCCGATACGCTGGCCGAGCTGCTCGATACGTTTGGCGTTGAGCTTCCCGAGCCCAAGGTCGAGCTGCCGCTGGGTCTGCTGGGCGTTGCCGCCGGCCTGGTCGCCTACACGGGCGACGACGTGGACGAGGCCGCTGCCAAGATTCTCGAGGCCCGCGCCGAGGCCCGTGCCGCCAAGAACTGGGATCTGGCCGACGCCATCCGCGACCAGCTCAAGGACCTGGGCCTCACCATTGAGGATACCGCCGCCGGCACCCGTATCAAATCTCTCTAATCCCCGCGGGTTTCCCAAGCACCCGACCTTGCCGTTCAAACCGTCGCTCGCGTACTCAAGTACGCGTCGCTCCTCTTTCACGGCAATCTCGGGCACTTGGAAAACCCGTACCGACCGCTTGAGCTATTCGTCTTAAGCGGTCGCTTCTTTTGTCCTGTTTGAAAAGTATTTAAAGGAGGCCGCTTTATGGCCGACAATCGCAAGCGTGCATCGCGTGGAGGCAAGCAGGCCGCTTCTGGCTCGCGTCCGATTCGCCGCAATGACCGCGCTGCCGCTCCCAAGGGCCAGCGCGATCGTACCCAGGCCGCACGTCCGCAGCGCGATCGCAGCCGCGACGCTGCCCAGGCTCCCAAGGGTGAGTTTATCGAAGGTCGTCGTGCTGCTGCCGAGGCGCTGCGCACCGGTTTTCCCATCAAGTGCGCGCTCATTGCCGAGGGCGGGGAGCGCGATGCCGCCTTGTCGCGCCTGGTCGACGACCTCAACGCTGCGGGCGTCCGCATTAAGTATGTGCCGCGCGCGCAGCTCGACGCACTGTCGAGCCATGGCGCTCACCAGGGCATCGCGCTCGAGGTTGGCAACTTCCCTTACGCCGATGTCGCCGACATCCTCGACCGCGCGGGTGACGGACCGGCGCTCGTCGTCGTGCTCGACCATGTGACTGACGACGGCAACTTTGGTGCCATCGTGCGTTCCGCCGAGGTTGTGGGCGCGGCCGGCGTCATCATTGCCAACAAGCGCGCCGCCGGCGTGACCGTGGGCAGCTACAAGACTTCAGCCGGCGCCGTCATGCATCTGCCTATCGCGCAGGTGCCCAACATCGCCCGTGCGCTCGACGATCTTAAGGCCGCTGGCTTTTGGGTGGGCGGTGCCTCCGAGCACGCCGAAGGCAGTTGCTGGGATGCTCCCTTCGAGGGCCGCGTGGCGCTCGTCATGGGCTCCGAGGGCGACGGCATCTCGCGCCTGGTGCTCGAGAAATGCGACTTTTTGACCAAGCTTCCCCAGCGCGGCATGACCGAGAGCCTCAATGTTGCCCAGGCGACCACGGCGCTGTGCTTTGAGTGGCTGCGCCGCAACGCTGGCGAGCTCATGGGGGAGGAGTAGCGCATGTCCAAGAAGAACCGTGCCAAGTCTAAGGCCAAGCGCTTTGGCGAGGGTTCGGCCAAGCCGATTGTTTCGGCCGCGACCTATGGCGTGGGCGGCAATGCGTTTGCGCAGGCCATCGCCGACCCGGTCTCGACGGTGCACTCCAACAAGCCCGAGCTGCTGGTGGTCGACGGTTACAACGTGATCCACTGCACGCCGCGCTACGAAAAGCTCGTGTACGACCATTCTGACGATCCGTATTCCAGCGACGTTCACGATATGGCGCGTACCGCTCTCATTAATGACGTAGCTGCGTTTGCCCAGGGCCGCTACGAGGCTGTGATCGTATTTGACGGCGCGGGCAATATCTCCAGCGAGCGCCCCAACCTGCCGGCCCGCGGTGTGCGCATCGAGTTTTCGCCGACGGGCGTCTCTGCCGATACCGTGGTGCAGAAGCTCTGCATCGAGGCACGCGAGGAAGGCCGCGCGTGCTCCGTGGTATCGAGTGACGGCACGATCCAGGCTGTCGTCATGGGCAAGGGCGTCACGCGCATCTCGAGCCGTATGCTGGTGGACGAGATCAAACAGATCGATAACGACGTTCACGAGGCAGAGGAAGCTCCGCAGATCAAGATGACTCTGGGCAGTCGCCTGAGCCCCGATGCCCTGGCCAAGCTCAAGGCCCTGCGCGGGAGGTAGGGGAGCTGGCGGGGCGATGCTGTCTCGCTAACTCCATTCAGCGATGTCGATCATTCTTTCGAGGCGCCATGTTAGCGCCTCTTTTAGATAAGGTAGTCTCGCTGTAAGAGCGTCGTTTTTGGATAGGATTTCGATTGCCTCGTCAACGAAACCCTCGAGCTTGTCGTCGTCAAACCAGCTCATATCCTCAACAAGCAGCATTTGTTTCGCGGGGCTTGAATAAAACTGCGCGCTGGTAAAACTGTGCTCTCCTGCCTTAAGCTCCTCTAGAGAAACGTTGCACCAGAGCGATGAGCCTGAATCGAAGATGGGGGCAGGTCTGCAGGCTAGCGTGTTGACGTTTCGCACAAGGCCAAAGTTACGCCAATGACGGTCATAGTTGGCGATGATGTCGTCGCACACGATCATGCGGCCAAGGGCATCCTTGACGCCTGTTACCCCGAGCTTCTCGCAGTTTGCTACATATCGCTCGTAGTCGGTTAGTCTTTCATCTGCGTTTGCATGCTGGTTTACATAAAACGCAGGGACATATTCTTCTTCGTCAGTTAAGAAGACATTGCATGTGCTCAAGGCGGAAGTACCCACGCCTTCGAGCGAATAGGGTACATAATCGCAAGCGTTTAGGATGCGACGGTGAAGCGCGGTCGCCACCAGCTCGTTATAAGGTTCCTGGTTCAGGTGCGCTCCTGCCTTATGCAGAATTCGACGCCCGCCCTCGCACGTCCAGTACTTTTGAAGATTGCCGTCCGAGGTGTTGTCGGGCTTTGCGGCGGCTGCTTTGCCCTCTGGGGCGAAGGGCGCAATGGTTAGCGAGACGTCATCAAAGGCGTTATTGAAGAAGTTGATATCCTCCCAGGTGAGACCGGAACCTTGGGGCCTAATCCAATACTGGTCGGATAAGGAGAGACCGAGATTTCGCTGGACGAGCTCATCGGGAACATCGACTGCGGCTTCTGCAAGCAGGGAGGCTAGCCCAATGCGTGCGAGCGGGATACCGCGGCCGCGCCACCAGATGCGGAAGGAGTCTAGCGATATGGGGCTATTAGGGCCAAATACTCCAATAGGGGCGTGGGCGTAATCGATGTCGGCACCGATGTGGGTAAAGTCTTTTCGCGATGTGCTGTAGACCAGCTGAGCGACTTCGTACGTGCGGTTCATGAGGGTGAACGCGATCTCGCTCTTACCGTGGCCGCGGCGGGGACGTCCCCCCGTTTTGGTCACAGAGCGGAGTCGCGTGTCGACGCTGTCTTTGTCGATGAGCCATACACCAGAAGCCTTGCGGGCCTCAAGTGCTCCGTTTTTTATGAGCTCCTGCACCCTGCGCGGAGTGATGCCGAGCAGCTCGGCGGCTTCTTTGGTAGTAAGCATCGCGAAACCCTTCGTTAGAACGAATAGTTTTATATATAGTAATTGTAATTAAAACTATTCGTTCTGACGAATGGTTTTGAGATTGAGGGCGAACCGACAGAAATGAACGGGCCTGGTACCTGTTGTTGCTGGATTTTGCATATTTGTATAACGCCGTGTGGCCTGTTGCGCCTCGTCCGCAATTCCATTATTCTTAACAGGCTTCGCGTGAAAGCGCCAAGTGTGCCAGTGTGGCGCAACGGTAGCGCAACTGATTTGTAATCAGTGGGTTGCAGGTTCGATTCCTGTCACTGGCTCCATGAGAGTTTCGGGCTCTGTCTCTATATGGGACAGAGCCCGTTTCTATTTAGGTGGTGCGCCATCGGGTTAGCGCCCATCCCGTTTTTGGTTTGTCTCGTCCTCCAGTTTGTCTAAATCTGTAACACCAAGACCGATATTTGGCATCTAACTGTTACAGATTGAGATGAAACTTAGGGTGTTTTAGGAATATCTTGATCTGTAACATGTAGAAGCGGAATAGGCCTCTTGCTGTTACAGATCGAGACAAGGGCGGGTGCGGACCTGGATGTTCTGCTCGAGCGTGGATTTCTGGACACGCGAGAGAAGAAAATCTTCCGACCGGAGAACGAGCGTGGATAATTAACTTGGATAGGGAGCTAAGGTAAACACCGATTGTCTATCGAAGGCTTTAGAAACAACGACCCCGATTTCATTGTGGAATCGGGGTCGTTTGTGCCTGAGGAATCCGAATGGATTAATCGAGCTCCTAAGGGACTTCTTGGGTTCTTGCTAATGGTCTGCCGAGGATGTCCCCAATGCAAGCAGCGGGCATCTACTCAATATAGTTGGGATTCTTCTTGATGATCACGCGTGCAGCGATGAACGAGACAACGATGGCGATGACGGCGACAACGCATGCCAGCACGAAGTTGCCCATGGATCCATCGGGAGCGATAAAGATCAGCGCAGAAAGAAGACCGGGGCATGCTCCCGCAACATACTCCTTCAGGACGAAGATGCCTGCAGGGAGTCCCGCGCAGAGGGCGCCGATTGCTGTGCCGACAAGCAGGCGGGGACGCTCGATGAGGCAGCCGTAAAATGCGGGCTCAGTTACGCCACAGAGTGCGGTGACGGCAACCGTGGTGACCATACCTCTCTTCTCCTTGTTGCCTTTCATTGCAGTTGCCAAGGCGAGACTCGTGCCGCCAATGCAGAGGTTTGAGATGAAGCCAAAGATGATGGGCGCCCAGCCGAGCTGCGCCAAGCTCGTAACTTCGATCGCGATGTAGGCCTTATCAAGACCGAGCATGACAAAATAGGGGTTAAGGGCTGCAAGGATTGGAGTAGCGATAAATGCCACGTTATCCATGAGCCACGTGGCGGCATCACTCAGCGCGTAGCCCATCATGCTGCCGGCGGGGCCGAGGATAATCAGCTCAACAGGCACGACGATGAACATGGTGAGCAGCGGCTTCAAGAACAGTTTGGTAATGTCGGGGATGATTTTCTGAAGACCGCGGTCAACAAAGTACATGAACACAACGCCCAGTACGATTGGCACCACCGTGCTCGAGTAGTCATTCGTCGGGATGGGGATGCCAAGAAAGTCGAGACCCTCAGCACCGCTAATAGACGAGCTAATCATGATTGCGCCCAGCAGTGCGCCCATGATAGGCTGCATCTTCATGACGGCGGCGAGCTGATAGCCGAGGTAAACGGGCAGGAAGCTAAATGAGGCGCTGAAGATCGCCAGCAGAACCTGGGCGGTTCCGCTATCGGTGCTCAATCCACAATAATTGACCAGGAGATTCTTGATCGAAAGAATGAGTCCGCCAACGATGAGCGCCGGGACGATGGGCATGAATACCTGTGCAGAGACGTTCCCGAATTTCTCAATCAAGCCCATGGCGGTGTTACCGCTTTTAATGCCTTCTGCAAGGTCTTTGGCGGTTTGGGCATCGTCGGCAACCGTACCACCGCCGACTTCGATTCCCGCGAAGTCGAGGAAGTCGTTGTAGGCCTCGGTGACGTTGGGGCCGATGATCACCTGAAGCTGGCCACCGCTGACTACTGCCCCGAGCGCCTGGTCAGCCGATTTGGCGAGCTGGAGATCGATGATCGAGGTGTCTCGTGCGTCGATGCGAAGGCGCGTCGCACAATGAGTTACCGATGTAATGTTCTCTTTGCCGCCAACAGCCTTTAGGACTGTTTCGGACATTGCCTGATATTTCATCTCTTTCTCCTAACCTTCCTGCTCCTGATACTTCGAGATAAGGTCTCGGTACCAATACCAGCTCTTTTTGGGGGTGCGCTCCAGATTGTTCTCGAAGTCGATATGGACAAGTCCGTATCGTTTTTCGTAGCCGTTGATCCAGCTATACAGATCCATCGTCGACCAGAGGTAGTAGCCCTCAACGCGCGCGCCGTCGCGCTTAGCCCTCATCATGTGCTCGATGAACTGGCCCAGAAGCTCAATGCGGTCATCATCGTGGATCATTCCGTCTGCGTCTGGTTGCTCATAGGCGCCATGTCCGTTTTCCGTAATAAAGATGCGGGGCGCGTCATAGCGCTCGTGGACATCCATGATGGTTGAATACATGCAACTTGGGAGTATTTCGCGGCCCCATTTATTGCGGGGAACATTGCTGTCGCGGGCGCTTTCAAACAAGGGCGCAATGCATTTTCCTTCGACCTTTTTGCTCGAACCGCCCTTATTGTTCGCCGAAACGGCAAGCTCTCCACCGTGCCAGTGGTAGCGCGCAGAGATGTGGTGTAAGAGGCGGGGCATACCCCGCCTCTTCCCTTT
>CABSNR010000044.1:0-14861 GCA_902479145.1 uncultured Collinsella sp. | reverse complement strand
GAGATCTAGTACGGTCTCGTGGGCTCGGAGATGTGTATAAGAGACAGGACCTGGACGCCGGCGGCCCAAGCGCGCTTGCACAGCTTGCCCAGCTCGATCATCTCAGCGGTCTCGGTGGCGTCGTTGGAGTCGTAGAGGCAGCCCGGGCGGCAGGAGTCGCCGAGCGAAATCGTCACGTCGTACTCGTGGCAAATCTCGAGCAACTCGTCGTAGAACTCATAGAACGGGTTCTCGTTACCGGTGACCTCCATCCAGCCAAACAGCAGTGAGCCGCCGCGGCTCACGATGTTCATCAGGCGGCCGGTCTCCTTAAAGGTCTTGGTGACCGACTTGTTGATGCCGCAGTGAATGGTCATAAAGTCCACGCCGTCCTCGGCATGCGCGCGCACGACTTCGAACAGGTCGTCCTTGGTGAGCTTGACCAGCGGCTTTTCCATGTAGCCGATGGCGTCGTACATGGGGACGGTGCCTACCATGAGCGGCGTCTCGTCGATGAGCTGCTGGCGGAACTGGCGCGTCTTGCCCGAGTTGGAGAGGTCCATGATGGCGTCGGCGCCAAAGTCCTCGGCGATCTTGACTTTCTTCCATTCCTCGGCGGCATCGGCCTTGTCGCCCGAGATGCCCAAGTTCACGTTGACCTTGGTGGACAGGCCCTCGCCGACACCAAAGGCGCGCATGCCCTTTTTGATGTGCACGATGTTGGCGGGAATGGCGATGCGGCCGTCGGCCACGCGCTCGCGGATGTACTCGGGGTCGCGATGCTCGCGCTCGGCGACTTCCTTCATCTGCGGCGTGATCTGTCCGGCGCGGGCGAAGTCGATTTGCGTGACAAGCTTGGACTCGGTCTGTGTGCTCATAAGCACGGCTCCCTTCGTTGGCATTACCCATATCAGGTTTGCGGGTCAGGGCGGGCGCGCCCAATCTCAGCCTGCCGTCCTGTCCTGCAAGCTCCCCGTTTATGTAGTGGGCTCAAGTATAGCCTGAATGGGTACGATTGGCCTAACGAGCGTGCCTGTGGGGAGGCGTACATGGAAGACAAGCATCTATATCGAGAGACACAATGGGACATATCGGCCGAGGAGGGCCGTGCGCACCATGGGTTGGTCGCGATTGGCTTCGCGGTGCTTGCCGTGCTGGTGATTGCCCTTTGTATTTGGACGTTTGGCGGTCGCGGCGGCGCTGCCTGGGAGTTTGAGGCCGATGATAGCCTACCGATTATGACGGTGAGGAGTACTGGCGGTAATGCCAATACGCTCGCCATTCCGGGCGATTATTGGTACCCGCGCGATGAGTTTGTGCAGTTGCAGCTGAGTGGTGGGTCCATTCCAGGCGAAGAAATCGAGCGCGTGACGTTTGACGCGGCGCTCAAAACGCTGACGGTGAAGCTCAAAGATCAAGGAGATGTGCTCACGACCATGGATATCGCCCTGACGGAATGGCGTCTGGAGCCTCCGTCGGGCGTCAAGGTGTCCGAGGTGGAGCATGTCAAGATTACCTATCAGGACGGCACGACAAATGGAATTGCCAAAGCCGACGGCTTGGCGGAATAGACGTCGTGCCTAGGCAGCACATTCAAGAGTAGCGGTGGTCCTACAAGGCCTGTTCGTTCAGGAAGACCAAAGTGTTTTTATTTGAAAGCTCGGGAAGGTGACGATAGCCAACGTCGAACGCGGTGAGCCCGCTTACATCCTCGAGCTTGTTTTCTGCCATCCAGCGCACCATGGAGCCGCGCGCCTTTTTGCTGGCGGTCGAGCGCTGGATGGGCTTGCCGTTGCGGATGCCTTCACCAAAGAGGCATGTGACGACCGTGACATCGGTGGTGAGGCGGGGCAGAACGGCTTTGGCGTATTCCGCGCTGGCGAGATTGACGATCGTAGCGTTGGAGCTCGCCGGAGCGATGGTCCGTGCGAGCTTGTCGCCCCAAAACGCGTAGAGGTCTCGGGCATCGTCGACGGCAAGCTTTGCGCCCATTTCCAGCCGATACGGTTCAACGGCATGAAAGGGGCGTACGCATCCGTAAAGGCCCGAGAGGATCCATAGATGGTCTTGCAGCCATGCGAGCTGCGTGGAATCCATCACCTCGGGCGCCATGCTCTGGTATTGAATACCGTGATAGGACATGACGGCGGGGGAGAGGCGACGTGCGATACCGGAATCGGCGAGGTCGGCATCGCTCAGGACGGGCATAAATTCGTGAAGCGTATCCAGGCACGTTGTAAGCAGCCTGTCGCTCACGTTCCAAAGGGCCTGAAGGCCTGCCGCGCCGTCCTCGTGTTCGATGCCCAGCAGTGCCTGATGGAGCCGGGCCGTATGATGTGCAAAAGGCGGTATGCCCCAAACGTCAAAGGCATCTTGAGCTGTCCGCATCTGTTTGGCGGGCGAAATGACGACCTGTAGCACGGAATCCTCCTCCCGCTAAAAAAGTTGCGGTGAAATGCAGACTGCTTTCCCTGTTGGAAGGCCTAATGAATCCGTATTTCACCGCAAGTTATGAAGGGCTGATTGGGCTCGTTTTACGAGGGCTGGTTAGGCGCGCTCGAGGAAGGCCTTGTAGCCGCGATAGGCCTCGTAGATGTCGGCCTTGTTGGCGACCTCCCACAGGGCGTGCATGGACAGGACGGCAACGCCGGAGTCGATGACGTTCATACCGTACTTGGCCATGATGTAGGCGATGGTGCCGCCGCCGCCCGCGTTGACGCGACCGAGCTCGCAGGTCTGGAAGTCCACGCCTGCCTTGTCCATGATGTCGCGGATGAGGGCCACATACTCGGCGTCGGCGTCGTTGGAGCCGCCCTTGCCGCGGCTGCCCGTGTACTTGTTGAAGCACAGGCCGCGACCCATAAAGGCCGCGTTCTTGGTCTCGAACTTGCCGGCGTAGCCCGGGTCGAAGCCGGCGGACACGTCGGAGGAGAGCATACGGCTGCGGGCGAGCGCGCGGCGCAGGGCCAGCGGGCTATCCTCGCCGGCGAGCGTCATGATCTCGGCGACGGTGTTCTCGAAGAAGCGACTTGTCATGCCGGTGGCACCCACGGAACCGATTTCCTCCTTGTCGACGATGAGCGTGATGCTCGTGCGCTTCACGTTGGCGACGTTGATCTGGGCGAGCATGGACGGATAGGCGCAGACGCGATCGTCGTGGCCATAGCCCAGAATCATGGAGCGGTCGAGGCCCATGTCGCGGGCGGGGCCGGCGGGCACGACCTCGATCTCGGCGGAGAGGAAGTCCTCCTCCTCGACGCCGTACTGCTCCTTGAGGATATCCAGGAACATCTGCTTGACGGGCTCCTTGGGGGCGTCCTTGTCGTCCTCATCGAACTTGACGGGGCGGCCGCCTACGATCACGTCGAGGATCTCGGCGTCGACGGCGTCCTTGGCGGGCTTGGACATCTGCTCGCTCGAGAGGTGAATCAGCAGGTCGGAGATGGTAAAGACCGGGTCGTCGGCCTTGTCACCGATGTTGATGTCGACGGTGGTGCCGTCCTTTTTGCAGATGACGCCTACGAGCGCGAGCGGGGAAGCGACCCAGTGGTAGCTCTTGACGCCGCCATAGTAGTGCGTGTCGAGATAGGCCATGTCGCCGGCCTCGAAGGCGGGGTTCTGCTTAAGGTCCAGGCGCGGCGAGTCCACGTGCGCGCCCAGGATGTTAAAGCCCTGCTCGAGCGGGGCGGTGCCCAGGTTGACGAGCATAAGGTCCTTGCCGTGGTTAGCGGCATACACCTTGTCGCCTGCCTTGAGCTCGCGGCCTTCGGCGATTACGGTCTCCAGGTTGACGTAGCCCGCCTCCTCGGCCATCTTGATGCCGGCCTTGACGCACAGGCGCTCGGTCTTGTTCTCACTCAAAAACTGCTTATAGCCGCGGCAAAGCTCCTCGAGCTCCTCGATTTGCTGTGGCGTGTACTTTTTCCATGCGCAGGGACGCTCCATGACGCAGGCTCCTTTCGGATCGATCGTGCTGGTTGATGTACCGTGAGCCATCGTATCACGCGCGGGCTCACGGTGGCGGGGGAGCTTGATGTGAGGTGGCCGCGGGGCGGGGAGCGTGTAAACTGGAGTGAGCAAACCGTGCCCAGCCCAAAGCGAGGTATTCAATATGTCTGACAAGCGCCGCACCTTTGCCGTTATCGACGGCAACTCGCTCATGCACCGCGCCTTCCACGCCGTGCCGCCGACCATGAACGCGCCGGACGGTCGCCCCACCAACGCGATCTTTGGCTTTCTGAACATGTTTCTTAAGATGATTGATGCCTTTAACCCCGACGGTGTGGTCGTGGCGTTTGACAAGGGTAAGCCGCGCGTGCGCATGGAGATGCTGCCGCAGTATAAGGCGCAACGCCCGCCCATGGACCCCGATCTGCATGCGCAGTTCCCTATGATTAAGGAGCTGCTCACCGCGCTCAACGTGCCGATTCTGCAGTCCGAGGGCTGGGAAGGCGACGATATCCTGGGAACCATGGCGCGCCTGGGCGAGCAGGCCGGCTGCGACATGCTACTGGTGACCGGCGACCGCGACATGTATCAACTCGTGACCGAGCACGTCAACGTGGTCTCGACCCGCAAGGGCCTGTCTGACGTGGCGATCATGACGCCCGAGAGCGTGGATGACCTGTATCACGGCATTACGCCGGCGCTCGTGCCCGATTTTTACGGTCTGAAGGGCGATACGTCCGATAACATCCCCGGCGTGCCGGGCATCGGCCCCAAAAAGGCGAGCGCGCTCATTGCGCAGTACGGTAGCCTGGACGAGGTCATCGCGCATGTCGACGAGGTCAAGGGCAAGATGGGCGAGAACCTGCGCGCACACATCGACGACGCCCTGCTGAGCCGTAAGGTGGCGACAATTCGCACCGATGCGCCCGTCGAGCTCGACTTTGAGGCGACGTCCTTCCCGGCGTTTTCTGCCGATGAGGTTTCCGCGGCGCTGGGTACGCTTGGTATCACCGCCATGCAGAACCGTTTCTTGGCGCTGATCGGCGGCGAGGGCGGGGCTGCTGCCGCTGCTAGAACGTTTGAGATGCCCACGATTGAGCGCACCGCTGCCGGCGATGCCGAGGCGCTTGCTGCCGTGGCGTCCGAGGTTTCGCGTGCGATCGAGGCGGGCGAGTGGGTCGCCGCCGTGGTGGACGATGACAAGGAGGAGGGCGCACTTTTTGGCCTGACGCGAACGCTGTGGTTGGCGACGTCCAAGGGCCTGTTCGCGCTCGAGGAGGGCGACGGCTGTGCGGTGACTGAGATTGAGGGCTTCAACTTCGCCCACGGCGTGATTGCCGGCGTGCTCGCGCGTCTGTTTATGGAGGGTCGCGTGGCGAGCCCGGATATGAAGGCGCTGTTGCACGAGCTTTCGCCCATCGATTCTTCTGAGCCCGAGCTCATGGATCCGCTCGCTGCCGATTCCACGCGTATCTTCGATACCGTGGTCGCTGCCTATCTGCTGGATTCCGATCGCTCCGAGTTCGATGAGGCATATCTTGCCGATACGTATCTTCAGATGGCGCTGCCTGCGGCGCGCGGTGCAGAGGGTGCCGGTGAGGACGCTCCGGCGCCCGCCGCTCGCACGGCGGCCTTGACGCTGGCGCTGGTCGCACCGCTGCGCGACCGCATGGCCCGCGAGAACGCCGCCAACGTGTTCGATGGCATCGAGATGCCGCTCGTGCCGGTGCTTGCCAAGATGGAGCGCGCGGGCATGCTCGTGGATCCCGACCGTCTGCACAGTCTGTCCGAGGGCCTGGCGACCCAGATCACCGAGGTCGAGCGCAGCATTCGCGACCTAGCGGGTGACGAGACCTTTAATATTGGCAGTCCCATGCAGCTGTCGCATGTGCTCTTTGATGTGATGGGGCTTCCGACCAAGGGCCTCAAGAAGACTAAGCGCGGCTACTATTCGACCAACGCCAAGGTACTGAGCGACCTTGCCCGTGACCACGAAATCGTGCGTCTGATCTTGGATTGGCGTGAGAAGTCTAAGATCAAGTCCACCTATCTGGACACCCTGGGCCCGCTGCGCCGTGGTGACGGTCGCGTGCACACCACGTACAACCAGACCATCACGGCAACGGGGCGTCTGTCCTCGAGCGAACCGAACCTGCAGAACATCCCGACGCGCTCGGAGCTGGGTCGTACCGTCAAGACGGCGTTCTCGGCGGGCGAGGGCAGCGTCTTTTTGGCGGTGGACTACTCGCAGATCGAGCTGCGTCTGCTGGCGCATCTCTCGGGTGACGAGCACTTGGTGCGCGCCTTTAACGAGGGCGAGGACTTCCATGCCGAGACGGCGGCGCGCGTGTTTGGTGTGCCGGTGTCCGAGGTAACGCCCGACCTGCGCAGTCGCGCCAAGGCCGTGAACTTTGGCATCGTGTACGGTCAGCAGGCCTATGGCCTGTCGCAGTCGCTGCATATCTCGATGGCCGAGGCGCGCGACATGATCGACCGCTACTACGAGGCCTACCCGGGCGTGCGTACGTTCCTCGACAACGTGGTGGCGCGCGCCAAGCAGACGGGCTACGCCGAGACCATGTATGGCCGCAGACGCCATATTCCGGAGCTCAAGGCCAAAAACCCGCAACTCCGCGGCTTTGGCGAGCGCACGGCCATGAACCATCCCATGCAGGGCACCGCAGCAGACATCATCAAGATCGCCATGGCCCGCGTAAGCCGCCGCCTGGAAGAGGAAGGCTTTGCCGCCCACATGATCTTGCAGGTACACGACGAACTGGACTTTGAGTGCCCCGTCGATGAAGTCGAGCGCCTAACCACCATGGTCCAAGACGTCATGGAACATGTCGTAGACCTACGCGTACCCCTAATCGCCGAAGCCAGTACCGGCATAACCTGGGCCGACGCCAAATAGGGAAGTGCCCACAACCCTAAAGTAACCAAACCAGAAGGGGGCTCCTTGCCAACAAGGAGCCCCCTTCATTCCAAAAAATCAGCCAAGTATCTAGACGCCAAGACGCCATCTAGGCGGCAAGTAAGTCAACGTAGCCATGCCCGGGGCCGGCCGTTTGATTTTTGTAGATTCCGCACGAGCCGAAGGCCACTTAATGTGGCCTTCGAGCGAGCCCAGGACCTGACCGAGCAAAAATCAAACGGCCGGCCCGGTCATGGCGACGAGATAGATTACCGAGCCGCCAGGATGGCGTCGATGAGCGTCAGTACGCCCCCGTCGTTGTTGCTCGGAATGCGCCACTTGGCATGCGCGTTCATATGCTCCTCGGCATTGTCCACGATAAAGCTGTGCCCGACGCGCTCCAGCATGGGGATATCGTTGTAGGTGTCGCCCACGGCGGCAGCATCGGCAATATCGATGCTCAGGTGCTCGCACAGGTGCGCGACGCCGGCGCCCTTGTCGACGCCCAGGTTCATAAAGTCGATCCACTCGCGCCCGGCGTTGGTGACGTAGAGCTTGTCCGAGAACTCGGGGCTATAGGTCTCGCGGAAAGCGGGCTCGGCGTCGTAGCCGGGGAAGAAGACCGAAATCTTGTTGGACTCGAAATCAATGCCCTCAAAGCTGTCGACGTAGTTGATTGTGTTGTAGTAGACGCTGATCTCGTCGTGGTATTGATGGTCGCGGGCAAGCACGTAGAACTCGTCGAAGCAGCAAAGGACGGGGACAGCGCGCGGATCCTCCGAGGCACGGCTCAAGACCTGCTGATACAGCTCCACGTCAATAGTGCTCTTATAGATATAGCTGCCGCGATAGATCACGCACGCTCCGTTGTCGGGACAAAAGGCGAGGCGGTTCTTGACGCCCTCGAACATCTCCTCGAGCTTGGGGGCGGGACGTCCGCTGGCGGGGCAGAATACGATGTCGGCGTCGGCGAGCTTGTCCAGGCGCTCATCAAGACCCTGGGGCAGCACACGCTCGTCGGTCAGCAGCGTCTTGTCCATATCGACGGCGAGAATCTTAATGTTGCCGATGTTGGCGTCCGATTCGTAAGTTTGCATAAAAGCGAGCCTTTCGTTTCGAGATTGTTTCAGACGTTATAACCATCAACTCGTAGTCGAGCGTATTTTCGCAGGAACGGAGCGTATTTGCACCACGCTTCACAAAGTACTGAAAAAACTTTTCAGAAATTTGAATTTGTCGCTTGTGCTGCGGGCACTTTAGCGTAATATAGCGACCATCGAAAACGGAGACGGAAAAACAACCGCTTACCGAGGAAAAGGTACCGTTTACGATATTAGAATTGCGCCCGGCGATAGGTGAAAGGAGAGGCAGATGCAGTTCGTAAAGATCATCACCACTGCAGACAATGCCATCCGACGCCAGCGCGCAATTTCCCGACGACGATAACAATCGTCTCTGTCCGCATGGGGCGCAATGCCTCAACAGAGTCATTTTGAGGTCGTTGGGTTTTAGCACGACATTGCTGCATGTTTCTAGGGCATGTATGTGCTGCTTTTTGCTATTTAACCTGATATTGCACGGTTTTTGACCTCGAAATGACTTGCAACTGACCGATGTTCTAACTAGCTACCAAGGGCGAAAGGAAACAGCCATGAGCAAGGAAAAAGTCGTTCTCGCATATTCCGGTGGTCTTGATACATCCGTATGTGTCAAGTGGCTCCAGGACGAGAAGAATCTCGATGTCGTTTGCGTCTGCGGCAACGTGGGCCAGGAAGAGACCGGACTGGATGCCAAGAAGCAGAAGGCACTCGACCTGGGCGTTCTCGATTGCCAGGTGCTCGACCTGCGCGACGAGTTCTCTGATGAGTTCCTGACTAAGGCCATCGCCGCAAACTCCATGTACGAGAACAAGTATCCGCTGCTCTCGGCTCTTTCTCGCCCGCTGCTCGCCAAGAAGCTCGTCGAGGTCGCTCACGAGTTTGGCGCGACCTACGTCGCCCACGGCTGCACCGGCAAGGGTAACGACCAGGTCCGTTTTGAGGCCGCCGTCAAGGCCCTCGACCCCGAGCTCAAGGTTATCGCCCCGGTTCGCGAGTGGGACCTGAAGTGCCGTCCCGACGAGGTCGCCTATGCCCACGCCCACAACGTGCCGGTTCCCGAGGGTGCCAACGACAACCCCTACTCTATCGACGACAACCTGTGGGGTCGTGCCATTGAGTGCGGTCACCTGGAGGATCCCTGGAACGAGCCGCTCGACGACGCTTGGGTTATGACCAAGAACCCCGAGGACACGCCGGATACCCCGACCTACGCCGAGATTGAGTTTGAGGCCGGCAAGCCCGTCGCCGTCGACGGCAAGAAGATGAAACTCTCCGAGATCGTCATCGCCCTCAACAAGATCTCCGGCGACAATGGCTTTGGCCGTCTCGATCTGGTCGAGGATCGCCTGGTGGGCCTTAAGAGCCGCGAGTGCTACGAGGTTCCCGGCGCCCTGACGCTCATCACCGCCCACAAGGCGCTCGAGGACATCTGCGTCGAGGGCGACCTGCTCAAGACCAAGATCAAGCTCGAGCAGGATTGGGCCACCGCCGTGTACAACGGCCAGTGGTACAGCCCGCTCAAAAACGCGCTCGATGCCTTTATGGCCGATACCCAGAAGTTCGTGACCGGCACCGTCCGTCTGAAGTTCTTTAAGGGCAACTGCCATGTCGTCGGCCGCAAGAGCCCCTTCAGCCTCTACGACTACGGTCTGGCTACCTACGACCGCGACACCACGTTTGACGAGAAGGCCAGCGCCGGCTTTATCGAGATCGATACGCTGTCGCTCAAGACGTGGGCAAAGGTCCAGGGACCCAGCTCTGCTGCCGCCCAGGCCTAGCGCCTCCTTCCCTTGGTATCCGCGCGGCCCATCCGCGTGATACATAACGGGCGCACGGGGTCCCTACCTTTCGTTATGCTTGCTGACACTTCTTAACATCGGTGGCCCCTACGTTCCGCCCGCATATATGATGCCGCGCCTGCGGCTGAGCCCGAGCCTCGCCGGGGTTGTCCGGCGGGGCTCCTTCTATCAATTTGGCGGCTCTGCGCCTATATATATGAGGAGTATCCATTATGTTCAATGCTATCGCGCATGCTTTACTTGCCCTCGCGCCCGAGTTCGATGCCGCAAGGGTCGAGGACGTCCCTATGAGCCTGAAGGCCTGGATCGATGGTTCGCAGGGCAACATCCGGAGGGAGACGTTGGGCGCCAAGTGCATGGCGCGTCACTTCTTTGCAAATTAGCTATATGGCCTCGCGCATGGTGGGGAATGTGTAAAACTAGCGGTTGAAAAATCGCTTTAGCGATATGGCGTATTGCTTTGGGCGCTTGTTTTGGTATTTGGAGAAAGGGGACGGTTCCATGGCTCTTTGGGGTGGTCGTTTTGAGGCAGGCGTGGCCGAGGTCACGCAGGAGTTTGGCGCGTCGCTGCCAGTCGACAAACATCTCTATAAACAGGATATCGCCGGCTCTAAGGCGCATGCCAAAATGCTGGCGACCCAAGGCATCATCAGTGCCGAGGACGAGCAGGCGATTGCCAAGGGCCTGACCGGAATCGAACAGGATATCGATGCCGGCAGCTTCACCTTCGACATCAACGACGAGGACATTCATATGTCCATCGAGAGCGAGCTGACGCGTCGTATCGGCGAGGCTGGCAAGCGCTTGCATACCGGACGTTCGCGCAACGACCAGGTGGCGACCGACACGCGCCTGGGCGTCAAGGCGCTGGCCAAGGAGCTCATGGAGGCCAATCTAGAGCTGCGCCATGTGCTGGTGGATGCGGCTAAGAAGTACGACAAGGTGATTTTGCCGGGCTACACGCACATGCAGCACGCTCAGCCCGTGCTGCTGTCGCATCATCTGCTGGCGTATTCCTGGATGTTCGCGCGCGACTTTACACGCCTGAAGGCCGCCTTTGATGCCGCCGACAACTGCCCGCTGGGTGCTGCCGCGCTTGCCGGTACGAGCTATCCGCTCGATCGTCAGATGACGGCTGCCGAACTTGGCTTTGCGGGCGTGATCCCCAATTCGCTCGATGCTGTTTCCGACCGTGATTTCCTGCTCGATCTGCATTACGCCGGTTCCGTCATGGCCATGCACCTGTCGCGTCTTTCCGAGGAGATTGTGCTGTGGTCGAGCTCCGAATTTGGCTTTATCACGCTTTCCGACTCGTACTCCACCGGCTCGTCCATCATGCCGCAGAAGAAGAATCCCGACTTTGCCGAGCTTATTCGCGGCAAGAGCGGCCGTGTGTATGGCAACCTGGTGCAGCTGCTCGTGACCATGAAGGGCCTGCCGCTTGCTTATAACAAGGACTTGCAGGAGGACAAGGGGGGCGCGCTCGATACCGCTCACACGCTCATGCAGTGCCTATCGGTTATGGCCGGAATGATATCGACTTGGACCGTCAACGAGGATGCCATGGCGCGCGAGTGCGGCGTGGGGCACCTTGCCGCTACCGATGTTGCCGATTACCTGGCTAAGCGTGGCCTGCCGTTCCGTGAGGCACATGCCGTGGTGGGGCATCTGGTACTGATGTGTGAGAAGCGCGGCTGCAATCTTGAGGACCTGCCGTTTGAGGTGTTCCAGGAGGCAAGCCCGCTCTTTGAGCACGACATTACCGAGGCGCTCGACATCCCGTCGATTGTCGCCGCGCGCACGACCGAGGGCGGCACCGCCCCTGCCGCCGTTGCCGTGCAGCTGCAGCGTGCCGAGGCGCAGCTCGTGGCCGACGAGGGCGTGTTTGGATCGCTGACCAAGGTCGTCGAGATGGGCCACGGGGTAAAGTAGGGATTTGGCTGAAGCTGTTTTGGCCATTTATTGATAAATCGTTTTCACTTTACGGGCGTCTGCTGATGTGGGCGCCCGTATTTTGTTGCTATGGGGGAGGGGCTTGTCGAGAAGTTCTGTAGGACCTTTGGGCAGGTTGTGAAGGGGTTACGTTCGCGGGCGGCAACCGACCGCCTGCTCTGTTCGATGCGTTTGATGGGCGGTCGGATGGTACTCTAATCGGGCTTCGAAACAGAAGTGACACATATGGAGCGCTTTAATAAATTGCAACGTTTCAATAAACAGCTTTTTGTTTAACTGCAGCTAAAACTCTGTTACGATGCAGTCCAGGCGGGTGCCGGAATGGGACTTGGGCACGCGCGAACCTACTTGAAAGGCTACTTTTATGGCTATCGAGAAGACCTTCATCATGATTAAGCCCGACGCCGTGCGCGACCGCAAGATCGGCGAGATCGTTGCTCGCATTGAGCGCAGCGGCCTTGTCATCGAGCGCATGGAGATGACCACGCTCGAGCGCGCTACCGTCGAGGAGCACTACGCCCATCTGGCCGACAAGCCCTTCTTTGGCGGTCTCTGCGACTTTATGACGAGCGGTCCGGTCGTCAAGATGGTCGTTTCCGGTCTCTCCGCTGTTGCTAAGATGCGCACCCTCATGGGCGCTACCAACCCGCTTGATGCTGCCCCCGGCACCATCCGCGGCGACTTTGCCGTCGATGTCAACGCCAACGTGATCCATGGCTCCGACTGCCTGGAGAACGCCGAGATCGAGATCAAGCGTTTCTTTGGCTAAACCAGCTTTGACTCCTTAAAGCTGTTAGCGTGTGGCTTGGGCGCCGCGGAATTCCAACCGCGACGCCCTTTTATTCCAAAATCTATGAAGGGGCCCGCTCGGACATGTGTTCCGAGCGGGCCCCTGCTGTTAGCTTGTGGCACTGAATAGTTTAGGCTTCGTCGACGATCTTAAGGCCGCGCGTGTGATCGATCTCGTTGAGGAGGTTAACGCGACGCTCGTGACGACCACCCTCAAACTCGGCGTCGAGCCACTCGTCGACAATCATCTTGGCGAGTTCGGAGCCCACGACGCGGGCGCCAAAGGCGAGCACGTTGGTATTGTTGTGCATGCGGGAGAGCTTGGCGCTGAAGGGCTCGGAGCACACAACGGCGCGTACGCCCTCGACCTTGTTGGCAGCCAGGCTAATCCCGACACCGGTGCCACAGATGAGGATGCCCAGGTCGACGTCGCCGTTGGCAACGGCCTTACCCACCTTGTAGCCGGCGATGGGGTAGTCAAAGCTCTCGGAGGTGTCGGTGCCAAAGTTCACGACCTCGCAGCCGCGCTCCTTCAGGTGCTCGGAAATGATGTTCTTGAGCTCGACGGCGGCGTGGTCGTTACCGATACCGATCTTCATGAGTGGTTCCTCTCTGGTCTGTGCGGCACAAATGCTAAAGGTGTTTACCGCGTTCGACTGCATGATAGCGCGACTTTTGCTTAAACGCTCGGGCGTTTTTTGGTCAAACGCTTTAGCATGCAACAAGACCGGCTTCTCATGAATAATGCCACCAATTTGTGCTCGAGCGCCGTCCGCCGGAACCATGGTTGCGGTTTTTGATGCATTGTTATCAAATAAAGGAACTAACCATTCTTGAGAGCCCAGCCCGTTATGCAAGCAGGAGATACCTATGCCTACCGATTCCATCCGTGATGCCGCGTTTTGCGATGTTCTGAACCGCGAACTTGTCTGTGCACTCGGCTGCACCGAGCCCATTGCCGTTGCCTATGCAGCGGCGCTGGCGAGCCAGACGCTCGGTTGCGAACCCGATCATATGGATGTTGCTTGCTCGGGCAATATCATCAAGAACGTTAAGAGCGTGACCGTGCCCAACTCGGGTGGCATGCACGGTATTGAAGCGGCGGCCGTGCTGGGTGCCGTGGGCGGCGACGCTAAGAGCGCGCTCGAGGTGCTCGAGAGCGTCGATGACGCGGACCGCGCCCGCGTGGCCGAGCTGCTTGCCGATGCGGACTACTGCGATGTGTCGCTTGTCGAGGGTGTGCCCAACCTCTACATCAAGGTGACTGCGACGGCCGGGGGCCATACCGCGGTCGTCGAGATTACCGACCACCACACCAATGTCACTTGCCATACCCTCGACGGTATTCCGGTGTGCGGCAAGTCGGCGGGGGAGTGTGCCGCCTGCGCCGAGCGCGTCGTGGCCGAGCGGGCGGCAGATAACGCCGATACGCCCATGTCGATTGAGTCCATCATCGACTTTATCGAGGACGGTGACATTGAGGACGCCCGCGCTGCCGTTGAGCGTCAGATTGAGCTGAATGGCGCAATCAGTGCCGAGGGCCTTGCGCACGCTTGGGGCGCTGAGGTTGGCCGTACGCTGTTGGGCGCTCGCGCCGATGACGTCGCCTGCCGTGCCCGTGCCCGTGCAGCCGCCGGGTCCGACGCCCGCATGAACGGCTGTGCGCTGCCGGTCGCCATCGTGTGCGGCTCGGGCAATCAGGGCATTACCTGCGCCTTGCCCGTTATGGAGTATGCCGAGTACCTACGCTGCGACCATGAGCGCCTGGTTCGCGCCGTGATGCTGTCCGATCTGATTGCCGTGCATATCAAGAGCTATATTGGTGCGCTCTCGGCGTTTTGTGGCGCTATTTGCGCTGCGTGCGGTGCCGGTGCTGCCATTACATGGCTGTGCGGTGGCACGCGCGAGCAGATTGGCGCGACGGTTTCGAACACGCTCGGCAACGTGGGCGGCATCGTGTGCGATGGCGCCAAGGCGAGTTGCGCGGCTAAGATTTCCGCTGCCGTTGATGCTGCGATTCTGGGCCACGATATGGCCATGCAGGGCCGCGGCTTCCGCGCCGGCGAGGGTCTCATTCAGGATACCGTCGAGCAGACGATTGCCAGCATGGGCTACGTGGGCCGCGTGGGCATGAAGGACACCGACATCGAGATCCTCAACATCATGATCGGCAAAACCCAGGTCTGTTAGTTACGCGGTTTTACCAAACCGCGTAACGGCTCGACGCTGCAAACGCCCCTAAGCGGCAATCTGCCTTTCAATCGTCGGGCATGGCCAGAAGGCCTATGCCCTCCTCTTTCAAGGCACATTGCTCGCTTAGGGGCGTTTTCGCTCATATGACCCAATCCGCTGTCAAGAGCCACAATGGCCCCGCCGACC
>CABSNR010000043.1:0-15132 GCA_902479145.1 uncultured Collinsella sp. | reverse complement strand
CATGCGAACCTCCAGTCCGGACCGCCCCGCGGTCCAACTTTCTGTCCGCACCCCCAATTCAGTCCCTATTTCACCGCAACTTATAAAAGGGCATAGAGGGGGCTGCCTATCGAGTCTTTGTCGCGAACAGTTCATCAGCCAGAATTCCTTTCAGCCGACATTACTCTGGTCCGACTGGGTTTCCGCAGCTTGCTCGCCCACAGGGGCCCGTGCGCGGCCTGTGAGATTTATCGCGAGTTCCGCACGAGCCGAAGAGCACTTAATGTGCTCTTCGTGCGAGCAGGACTGTAGAGCAGGAAATCTCACAGGCCGCGCACGGGCCCCTGTGGGCGAGCAAGCGGACGACAAACACATCTGTCCAATAATTCGTCTGAAACACAATGAAAAACCGTTTGATGTGAGTTAATATAAACAACGTCGTGAATCTGACTCCTGCCACATGCATGACAGGGGTTAAACACAAAAAGGAGTCAATTATGGTTTCTGAGAAGGCTACCCTCGTTAATCCTCAGGGTCTGCACATGCGTCCGGCTGGTCTGTTCGCCTCCACCATGGGCAAGTACGCCTGTGACGTGACGGTCGTCACCCCCGAGAAGGAGGTCAACGGCAAGTCCCCGATGGCCCTCATGGCTGCTGGTATCCCCTGCGGCACCGAGGTCGAGGTCAAGTGCGACGGCGCTGACGAGGCCGAGGCTCTGGCTGCTGCCATCGAGCTCATCAAGAGCGGTCTTGGCGAGTAGAACTCAAACGGGTCGCATGTTGAACAACTAAGTTCATATTTGGGGGCGCAGTGACCTGTTCTAAGGTAGCTGCGCTCTTTTGTCATGGATATGGCAAAACGCTTTATCACATGACACGGAGAGAGGAATGGGAATGTATCAGGGAGTCAACGCTTCCGAGGGCATCGGTATCGGCACCGTCATGGTCGCCGTCGATCCCGACTTGACGTTTGAGCCGCACGAGGTTGCTGATTCGGCAGCAGAGAAGGAGCGCTATCAGTCCGCTCTTTCGGTCTTCTGCGAGAAGACCCAGGCTCAGGCCGACCACATGAAGGAGACGGTGGGCGAGGCCGAGGCCGAGATCATGAGCGGACACATTGTCCTGGCTCAGGACCCGGGCATGACCGACGCCATCAACGCCGCCATTGACGGCGGTACCTGCGCCGAGCAGGCGCTCATGGACACCTCGACCATGTTCGAGAACATGTTCCTGTCCATGGACGACGAGATGTTCCGTCTGCGCGCGGCCGACATCGCCGACATCCGCACCGGTATTCTGGCCGAGCTGCTGGGCAAGGAGGTCGTCGACCTCTCCGTCCTGCCCGAGAACACCGTCGTTGTCGTGCACGACCTCACGCCGTCCATGACCGCCACGATCGATAAGGCCCACGTTGCCGGTATCGTCACCGAGACCGGTGGCCGCACGTCGCACTCCGCGATTATTGCGCGCGCCCTTGAGATCCCGGCTGTCCTTTCGGTTTCCAACAGCTGCACCGCGCTGCGCAACGGTATGACCGTTGTCGTCGACGGTGGCAAGGGTATCGTCGAGGCCGATCCCGACGAGGAGACGCTCGCTGCCTACACCGCCAAGGCCGAGGCCTTCGCTGCCGAGAAGGCAGCCCTCGAGGCCTTCCGTGGCAAGCCGTCCGTGACTGCCGATGGCATCAAGAAGATCATCGCCTGCAACATCGGTAACCCCGATGACGTGCCCAATGCGCTCGATCACGACGCCGAGGCCATCGGTCTGTTCCGCTCCGAGTTCCTGTTCATGGACTCCGCTGAGCTTCCTTCCGAGGAGGAGCAGTTCAACGCCTACCGTAAGGTCGCCAGCGCGCTCAAGGGTGCTCCTGTCATCATCCGTACGCTCGATGTGGGTGGCGACAAGGAGATTCCGTATCTGCACATGGTCAAGGAAGACAACCCCTTCATGGGCTTCCGCGCTGTGCGTTACTGCCTGGCCAATCCCGACCAGTACAAGGTCCAGCTCCGCGCTCTGCTGCGCGCTAGCGCCTTCGGTGACGTCAAGATCATGATCCCGCTCGTCACCTGCGTCGAGGAGGTCTTGGCTGTCAAGGAGCTCGTCGAGCAGTGCAAGGCCGAGCTGACCGAAGAGGGTCGCAAGTTCAACGAGAACATCGAGGTCGGCATCATGGTTGAGACGCCTGCCGCTTCGCTGCTCGCAGACCGTCTTGCCGAGGTTGCCGACTTCTTCTCCATCGGCACCAACGACCTGATCGGCTACACCATGTGCGCCGACCGTGGCAACGACACCATCTCCAACCTGTACCAGGTTTACTATCCCGCCGTGCTCCGTTCGCTCAAGAACATCATCGAGAGCGGCGTGAAGGCCGGCATCATGGTCGGTATGTGCGGCGAGGCCGCTGCCGATCCGCTGCTCGAGCCGCTGCTGATCAGCTGGGGCCTGGAGGAGTTCTCGATGAGCGCTCCGTCGATCCTGCGTGCCCGCAAGACCATCAGCCAGTGGACCAAGGCCGAGTGCGACGAGCTCGCCGAGAAGGCGCTCGCCTGCAACACCGCCGCCGAGGTCAAGGCACTGCTCGAGTCCGCAGCTCGCTAATTTGGTATCAGAGGTAACCGCGTGGTTGGAATGGGCCGGCCACGCGGCCCTCACATATACAGGGGGTACTGTAAATGTTCTACACGCTAACCGCTAACCCGGCTGTCGACATGACGGTTTCGAGCTCTCCGCTCGAGCCCGACGAGAACGTCCGCACCGGCTCGGCCAGCTACACGGCTAACGGCAAGGGCCTCGACGTGTCCTTCGCCTTTAAGAAGATGGGCGTCGACACCGTCGCGCTCGGCTTCTTCGCTGGCTTCACAGGCAAGTTCATCGTCGAGGAGGTCATGAACCTGGGTTGCCTCTGCCGCCCGGTCTGGACCGACGGTATCACGCGCATTAACACCTACGTCAACGATGGCCAGCACGAGTACGGCATCCTGAACCCGGGTGCTCCTATTACGCCGCAGCACCAGGAGGAGCTCTACAACATCCTGGACACCGCGGGCGATCTCGAGTGCCTGATCGTCTCCGGCTCCGTGCCTCCCAAAGCTACGCCCGACTTCCTGGCTCAGGTCATGGAACACGCTCAGGCTCGTGGCGCCGACGTCGTCCTGGACCTGTCCTCCGATAAGCTCAAGGAGCTCGCTCACAAGAAGCCGCTGCTCATCAAGCCGAACCATCACGAGATGAAGGCCATCTTCGGCGTGCCGGTTGACACCGACGACGAGGTCCGCGTTGCCATGAAGATGGCTCACGACGCTGGCGTTCAGAACGTGCTGCTCACCCGTGGTAGCCGCGGCGACGCTTACTTCTCCAACGGCGAGGACATCTGGTACGCCAAGCGTGAGTTCAACATCAAGCTGGTTTCTTCCGTCTGCGCCGGCGACTGCACCCTTGCTGCGTTCCTGCACAAGTGGTACAGGGATCGCGACAACGTCGAGGAGGCCATGAAGCTCGCTATGGCCACCGGCGCCAACGTTGCCGAGTCCGTCGGCATCGGCGACTTCGGTCACGTCGATGAGTACAGCAAGCGCGTTGCTGTCCGCAAGCTCGATCGTCAGTAATCGAAACGCGACATATTCGTGCGCATGCGGCGCCCCGGTTTCGGCCGGGGCGCCTTTTTTGTTCCGCCATGGGGGAGAGGTGTCCTGCCGTGCTCCATCGCTTCCACACCGTTCACCGAGTTGTCCTAGCCTTTTGTCGATGCGTGGAATATACTTTCATCAACACGTTGCTTCGTGAAAGGAACATTCATGATTTACACGCTCACTGCAAATCCCGCCATTGACTACAACATCGCCTGTGACGGTCTTGCTGCCAACACCGTCACGCGTACCCGCAACGCCGTCTACACGCCCAACGGCAAGGGCCTCAACGTCTCGTTTACGCTTGACCACTATGGTGTCGACACCACGATCCTGGGTTTCTTCGCCGGCTTCTCGGGCGAGTTTATCGTTAAGGGCGCCGAGGCCCTGGGCGTGCCCGTCAAGCCCGTGTGGACCGACGGCATCACGCGCGTCAACGTGTTCCTCAATGCCGGACCCGACACCGAGTACAACATGGTCAACGCCGGTGCCGCCATCAACGAGGCCAACGAGCAGGAGATGTTTGAGCTCATCGATTCGCTCGATGACATGACCTGCCTGGTCATCAGCGGCTCGCTGCCTCCCAACACTTCCGAGGGCTTCCTGGCCGAGGTCCTGCGCCGCGTCAAGGCCAAGGGGGCCGAGTTCGTCCTCGACATCTCGAGCCATCAGCTGGCAGACCTCATTGCCATGGAGCCGCTGCTGATCAAGCCCAATGACGACGAGCTGCTCGACATCTTTGGCATTAAGGTGAGCGGTGGCGACGATGAGTCCGTCAAGGGCGCTATGGCCGAGCTGCACGCCAAGGGCGCCAAGAACGTGCTGCTGACCCTCGGTGGCGCCGGTGCGTACTTCTCCAACGGCGAGCACATCTGGTTTGCCAATCGCACCTTCGATGTCAAGCTGCTGTCGACGGTGTGCGCCGGCGATTCCTCGCTCGCTGCCTTCCTGTCCGTATGGCACGACGCTCCCGAGCGCGTCGAGGATGCCCTCCGTCTGTCGATGGCCACCGGCGCCAACGTGGTCGAGTGCCCGGGCCTGGGCGACTTTGCCAAGGTGGACGAATACAAGAAGAACATCGAAGTTCGTCAGGTCTGCTAGCCGCATCGAAAAATCGCTGCCGAACACCCGCTTTGGATCTCCGATGCGGGTGTTTTTTATGCACTGAACGCATATGGCGTCTGCTGTCTCGTTTTATCGAATCGATGACGCGATTGCATGTGCGCGCTTTCTCGTTTCTTGTTAGACTTCTTGAGAACCATCGATTAACGCTCACAAGTGCAGGAGGCCATAGGCATGTGCAATGTTTCGCTCAACGGTACGCAACCGTCCGATGCGTCCCTGCGCGTCCTGCGCGCGCTTGAGGCGGCTGGTCTTGAGGCTTGGTACGTGGGCGGTTGGGTGCGCGACGCCCTGATGGGGTACCCCAGCCACGATGTTGATATGTGCTGTAGCGGCCTGTGGCAGGAGTCCAAAGCGGCGCTCGAGGCCGCCGGCATCGCGGTTGTGGAGTCGGGCATTAAATTTGGCGGAATCACGGCTATTTCCGATGGCGAGCGTATCGAGGTCACCACGTACCGTCTGGATGGCTTTTACACCGATGGTCGTCATCCCCAGAGTGTGGAGCGTGCCGCCTCGCTCGAGGACGATCTGGCGCGCCGCGACTTTACCGTCAATGCCATGGCCTGGCATCCCGAGCGCGGGCTTGTCGACCGCTACGACGGCCAGGGTGATCTGGAGCGCAAGCTGATTCGCGCTGTCGGCGATCCCAAGCGTCGCTTTAACGAGGACGCCCTGCGCATGCTGCGTGCGGTGCGCTTTGCCTGCCGTCTGGACTTTATGATTGAGCCCGAGACCAAGCGTGCGCTTGCCGAGTGCGCGCCGCTGCTTGATGCCGTGGCGCGTGAGCGTGTGGGTATTGAGCTCGAGGGCATTCTTTCGACCGGTCATGGGGGAGACGCGATGCTCCGCTATCCCGAGCTCATCTGCGCCGCCGTGCCCGAGTTGGCAGCGGGTCGCGGGTTTGATCAGCGCAGTGTCTATCATGCGTTTAACGTCTACGTGCATATTGCCCGTGTGCTGACGGTGGCGGGGGAGCTCGCGCTGTGTGACGGCGTCGCGCCCTCGTCGAGCCTTATGTGGGCGGCGTTTTTGCACGATGTGTCCAAGCCCGAGTGTTTCACGGTCGACCATGCCGGTAGCGGACACTTCTACGGTCATCCCGAGCTCGGCGCCAAGAAGGCGCGCGTCATTATGGATCGCCTGGCGCTCTCGCACGACTTGGTGCGCGACGTGTGTCTGCTCATCAAATACCATGACAAGCCGCTGCGCCCCGAGCGCTCCTGTCTGCTCAATATGATGCGCGCGCTTTCGGGTGAGGGCGTCGACACGGCCCGCCTGATTGACGAGCTCATGGACCTTAAGCGTGCCGACACACTTGGCAAGGCCCCGTCGTGCTTCTATTACGTTGAGACGATTGAGGAGATGCGCGCGATGGCGCACGAGCTGCTGAGGGCGGGGGAGCCCTATACGCTCAAGATGCTCGCCATCAACGGCGGCGACCTGATCCGTGCTGGAGTCAAGCCCGGGCCGGAACTGGGGCAGCTTCTCAACTCCGCCCTCGACGCCGTGATCGAAGACAACATTCCCAACGATCGCGAAGCTCTTTTGGTCCATCTCAACTTGAATTAGCTACCCAGTTTACCTGCGTGTTCCATAACCTGCCGACAATTTTTCGGCAATTTGGAATTTCTTCTTGCGCTGACGTTTTTTGTCCCGTAATATATTTCAACGCAGCACGGCAGTTCAGATGTCATGTGGCCCGTTCGTCTAGCGGTTTAGGACGCCGCCCTCTCAAGGCGGAGATCACCAGTTCGAATCTGGTACGGGCTACCACTTCTTTTCTGCTGAGGCTTATGGCCCGTTCGTCTAGCGGTTTAGGACGCCGCCCTCTCAAGGCGGAGATCACCAGTTCGAATCTGGTACGGGCTACCACGCATTTGATACCCGGGCTTCCCATGGAAGGCCGGGTTTTTTATTTTCAAACAACCGTCTGCAATTCCCGTTTGAACCAGAGCTTTGCGTTCTGTCTATGGTCCTTGCGGGTACAATATCCAAGATATTTTGACTGTTAGAAGGAGTCTCATGACGGAGTCCTCTCAGCATACGTCTAAGCCCCAGGTCGAGGTTGAGGCCTCGGGCGGCGATGACAATAAGAGCGCACGCCGCGGCGCCATCTTTATCGGCGTCGTGCTGGTAGGTTATATCCTCTATCTGGTGGTAACCGGGCAGATGGGGCAGTTTTGGGCCGCTATGTCGAGCGTCCAGGCGTCATGGCTCGTTGTCGCGTGTCTTTGCATGTTCATGTACCTGTTCTTTGGCATTGTGGCCTATGCGATCGCCGTCTGGCTCGATCCCAATTCTCCCGTCGGCATCCGCGACCTGATCTCGGTCGAGGCGAGTGGCATCTTCTTTGGCAACCTGACGCCCATGATGATGGGCTCCACCCCGGCTCAGATCTATCGCCTGACCAAGGCCGGCCAAAACGTGGGCGAGGCCGGCGCCACGCAATTCACGCGTTTTATCGTGTACCAGTTTGGCCTGGTCGCCTGGGGCGCTATCCTGCTGCTCGCCCGTATGCCGTTTTTTGCCGAACGCTACGGCGACATGACGCTGCTGTGCGTCTTTAGCTTTGGTGGACACTGCTGCATCTTGCTTGGCATCTTCGCCGTCGCGCTCATGCCTAAGACCGTCACGCGCGTCGCCCATTGCATCATCAATTGGCTTGAGCGCATTGGTGTCTCGGCCACTAAGATCGAGAGTTGGCGCACGTTTGTCGATGGCGAGATCTACTCCTTCTCCGAGAAGTTCAAGCTTTCGGCCGGACATTTTTCTTCCATGCTGCTCACCGTGTTTATCACCATGCTGCAGCTCGCGTTTTTCTATCTGGTTCCGTATTTCCTGATGCTTGCCTTTGGCTACCACGAGGTCGACTTTTTCTCGGTCATGGCCGCGAGCGCCTTTGTCCAGCTGCTGAGCTCCGCCGTTCCGCTGCCCGGCGGCACTGGTGGCGCCGAGGGTGGCTTCGCACTGTTTTTGGGTCACTTTTTTGGCACGGCCTCTACTGCCGGCTATCTGCTGTGGCGTCTCATTACGTTTATTGCGCCGACCATTTTGGCTGCGCCCCTGTTGGGACTTAAGAGCGCCCACAACGAGAGCATCCATGCGCGCTGGGATCGCGTGATGCGCAAGCTCGGCCGCACGCCTCAGACGCCCTCTGCGCCCACTAAGCCGCACCCCACTAATGCTGTTACCGTTGATCCCAAGAAGCACGCTCAGAAGGCTTCTGGGACCGCTAAGCCGGCTCATAAGGCCTATGTGCGCCAGACAGGCGATGGTATTCGCGTATCTCCGTCGGCACTCAATAAGAAGAAGCACCCTAAGTCGCAGTAGGGCAGTCGTGCGTTCTTCATGATGCGGGGCATATTTGTACTGTATGGGGGATAATCCTCTTACGTAGATTATCTCTCATCTGTTGATGAATGCTCGCATATCGAAGGGACATGCCCATGGCAACCAGCAAACCGCGTCTTGACCGCCGCATCGTTCGCAGCCGCAATGCCATCCTTTCCGCTTTCGAGCGCCTGCTCATGGAAAAGCCGCTGGCAGACATTACGGTGAGTGCCATCGCGCGCGAGGCCAATGTCGACCGCAAGACCTTTTACGTTCACTTTGGCACGGTTGACGGCCTGCTCGATGCCATTGCCGTCGATGTGGTGGAGATGATTGTCGACTCGGTCGAGAAAACGCTTGCTTCCATGGACGGCGACACCAACGAGCGCGCCCTGGGCGCGGCGGCGACCTTCTTTAAAACCGTTAACGAGGCACTGTGCAACAACTTGGTGCTCAATCGTCAGCTGATCGAGAACATTCCGCTCGATGATTTTATGGCTCGTCTTCGTGCGCCGCTCGAGCACGAGATTGCCGAACGCGATCTGCTGCCCCAAGGTCTCAAGGACGAGATGTTCGACTACTATCTGGCGTTTTTGCTGTCGGGTATTATCGGTATCTATCGCACGTGGGCACTGTCTGACGGCTCGGTTCCTATCGAGCGCGTCTCTGAGGTCGCCAACGACCTGACTCTTAATGGCCTGTCGAGTCTGGAATCTCGCTTGGAATAGCATTGATAATTCAACAACTTAAAGAAGTTGCGGTGGAATAGGGATCGTTTTGGCTATTGGAAGGCCGATCTAGTCCCTATTTCACCGCAACTTAGGAAAATTGTTTTGATGGTAAGGCGGAGCAGCCTCGAAGATGAGCTTCGAGGCTGCTCCGCTTCATTTCAGAGCGTTTGTCGTGTGAAGCGGCATTAATCGCCGTTTTTGAGTGTGCGGCCCTGTTTTTCGAACTTGTGCATGTCGCTATCGGCCATACCTTGTGACTTATCCTCGTGACGCTTGGTGTATAGCGGATCGTCGGAGTCGTTCCAGATGCGGTCGGCGACAGGTGACCATGCCTCGGCGGCAGCCTGGGTCTTTTCGCGCAGCTGCTCGGGTGACTCCTTCTCGATAAGATCGGTGCTCGTTGCGCCACTCTCGGCAACCATTTTGGGCAGCACGTCGGGATTCTCGAGCATGGGGCATGGTTTGAGGTAGTTGTCGTTGAACGGCATGTTTTCGTAGTACTTCATAAAGAGGGGAGAGCGCAGCGCGTCGAGTAAGCTCACATCGTGGATGTTGGCGTTTGAGTAGTGGATGAACACGCACGGCTCCACGTCTCCGGCGGCGTTGATGTGCAGGTAGCGGCGGCCGCCGGCGATGCATCCGCCTACAAACTCGCCGTCGTTTTGGAAGTCGAGCGTAAACAGCGGCTTCTTCTCACGCATTTCGCGGATAAAGTGATACATGTGCTCGCGCTGCTCGGGCGTGGGCATGAGCTCGGAGGTTGCATTGCGGCCAACCGGCATAAAGTGGAAGTACCAGCAGAAGAGTGCTCCCTCGTCGATCATCCAGTCCATGTTCTCCTCGGTAGCAACCGTATCGGCATTGGCGCTGGTCCAACAGGTGGAGATACCAAATGGCAAGTCGCGCTCGCGCAGGAGTTTCATTGCCTGCTCGATCTTTGCGTAGGTACCCTCGCCGCGACGGGCGTCGGTGGTGTGCTCATTGCCCTCGGCGCTGATGGCGGGGACAAAATTACCTACGCGAATCATATCGTCGCAGAAGGCCTCGTCGATCAGCGTGGAGTTGGTAAAGCACAGGAATGCGCAGTCCTGGTGCTTCTCGCAAATTCGGATGAGGTCCCGCTTGCGCACCAATGGCTCGCCACCAGTGTAGATGTAGATGTGGGTACCCAGAGCTTTGCCCTGCGTAACGATAGAGTCGATGTCTTCGAACGAGAGATTCTGCTTGTAGCCGTACTCGGCGGCCCAGCAGCCCGTGCAATGCAGGTTGCAGGCGCTCGTGGGATCGAGCAAGATGGCCCACGGAACGTTGCACTGGTACTTTTCGCGGTTCTTTTCCTGCTCTGGCCAAGCAAGCAGGTTGGCGTCGACAATGAGGGTCTTAAGCAGTTTGGTTCGCATCTGGGGATTAAGGCTGAACACACGCATGATCAGGTCATACCAATTGCCGCGGCCCTTGATGACATTGGTGAATGCCTCTCGCTGTACAGGAAATACGCGATTGGGGACCAGCTTGTTCACGAGGTCCATGATTTTGTCGATGTTTTCTTGCGGGTTGTCGTCGAGATAATCGATGAGCTTGTTAAGCGCTGCACGCTCTGCTGACTGTGTAAGCGACATGGGTATATCCTTTCACGTGTGCTTAATGTGTGATAATACCCACTTGTAGATTAAACGAAGTCTAAAGATTTTGAATGTGTCTATTCAACGAATCAATTTAATTTGGGGTGAAGCGTTATACGCCGACACCTTCTAAGTTGCGGTGAAATAGTGTCAGATGGGGATGCGGACGATTTCTTGGGCCGCGCCTAGGCGTATCCATTGGAATCCTCCGATGCGCCTTCGCACGCTTGCATGACCTCGATACCATGCGAGCGTGCGAACTCGACGAGCTCTGCGTTGCGGGCGTTTATGGTGCCGAAGGCGGTGGGGCACACGATAAGACGCACGCAGTGGACGAGGAGCTCTTTGGCGCGGGCTATGGTTTTATCCCCGATCGGCTCGAAGGCGCGCTCGGCCACGCATTCCGTCGCCAGGTCGCGCGCGAGCTCGCAGTCGATGTCCCCTTCGTGCAGAACGCCCGCGTAGAACGCCTTGCCCTGCCGGATGAGCTGGCGAAACACAGCCGACCCCGTACCTGCGCCGGCGATGACGAACGTGTGCGCATCGCCGTGTGGGCGCCCAATTTCCACGCTGCCGAAGCGCTCGTTGAAGGTGCCATGTTGAAGGCCGTAGAGCTCGCCAATCGTCTCGCGCGTGAATATGTCCTCGGGTGCGCCGGCGCGGAAGACCCGGCCGTCCTTCACGCAAATCACCTTGTCGGCGCTTTTCTGCGCGAGCTCGAGTTCGTGGATGGACATGATGACAGCCACATTCCGCGATTTCGCAAGGTGGCGAAGTATTCGCAGCAGGTCGATCTGGTAGCGGATATCGAGATACGACGTGGGCTCGTCGAGCACGAGCACACGCGGATCCTGCGCGATGGCGCGTGCGAGCATGACGCGCTGGCGTTGCCCGTCGCTTATCTGCATGAAGTCGCGCTCGGCGAGCTCTTCCACATGTGCGGTTTTCATGGCCTCATCGACCCGACTATGGTCGTCGGGCGAGAGTGTGCCCATTCGCCCGGTGTAGGGATGCCTTCCCGCCTCTACGATATCGCGGCAGGTGAGGAGCTCGGTCCGGGGGCGATCTGTCAGCATAACGGCAAGGTTCCTTGCGAACTCCGCCGTCTTCCATCGGGAAATCTCCCGCCCGTCGAGCTCGACCGCGCCGGCAAGCGGTGCCAGATGGCGTGTGATGGTTTTCAAGATGGTCGACTTGCCCGAGCCGTTCGGCCCGATGAGCGCCACGACGTCGCCCGCGCGAACCTCCAGATCGACGCCTTCGACTACGACCTTCTTGTCGTAGCCCGTCGACAGGTCGCTTATGCGGAAAAGCGGCGCTCCGTCAGCCTGCGTTTCGACCGGGGTTTCGAGGTTCGACTCCGCTCGAAGGAGGCGTTCCGCGCGCAGTTCCGCACGAGCCGAAAGTGTCTTCTGGCGCTTTCGTGCGAGCTTAGGACTGTCTAAGCATGGAATGTCCCCTCCGAGCGTTTTGGGCCGCGGCACGAATTCCCCCATCTACCTCACCCGCTTCTTCAGCATGAGCGCGATAACTACCGGCGCGCCGAAGATGGCGGTGACGGCGCTGATGGAAAGCTCGACGGGAGAGAACAGCGTGCGCGCGATCAAATCGCAACCCGCGCAGAAGATGGCGCCTCCCAAGAAGCACGCAGGAATCACGCGGATGGGCTTCGACGACTTCAGCGCCGACTTCACGAGATGCGGAACCGCGATGCCTACGAACGACACCGGACCAGCGAACGCGGTCACGCAGGCGGAGAGCATGCTCGCTAGAAGGACGAGCACCACGCGGAAGCGTGCGACGTTCACGCCGACGCTTTTCGCGTAGGCTTCTCCCAGCTGGAAGGCGGAAAGGGGCTTCGATATCGCGAATACGCATGCGCTCACGGTGATCACCACGACCGCGATGACCGCGATGTCGTCCCAGCTCGAACCCGAGAAGCTACCCAAAGACCAGTTGTGCAGGTTCACGATGGACTGGTCGTCGGCGAAGGCGATGAGAAAGTTCGTCGCCGCCGAGCAGATGTATCCCACCATGACGCCCGCCACGATGAGCATGGCCATGGAACTTATGCGCTGTGCGATGAGGAGCACGAAGCCGATGGTGATAAGCGATCCCAGAAACGCTGCGGCCACCATGGCCGGCGAGGACATGGCCTGGTTCGCGCCCAGAAGCACGATCATCGTAAGCGCGACGACGAACTTTGCGCCCGAGGAGACGCCCAAGATGAACGGGTCGGCGATGGGGTTGTTGAAAAAAGTCTGCAGCAGGAACCCGGAGAGCGAAAGTGCCCCGCCGAGAAGCACGGCTGAAAGCACGCGCGGCAGGCGAATCTCCCAGATGACTTGGCTTTCCATGGAATTGGCCGCGCCGCCCGAAAGGATGCCGGGGATGTGGTCTGCGGGCACGAGCACGCTCCCGATGCACAGGTTGGCCCCGACGAGCACGATGAGGACAACAGCGAGCAGCGCTGTCACGACGCGACACCGCGCGGCGCGCCCCGATTCGTCGTATGTCATGGAAAGCCGGCTTCTCATGACGCTAGCCGAGCTTCCTCAGATAATGGAAGTCGCTCGCGTCATCGCCGGTGAACGCCCCGTGCAGCTCGTCGATAATGTCGGCGGTAGAAGTCATCTGCTGGTACATGTCGGCGCTTGTGACCCAGACGTTGCCGTTCTTTACAGCTTTGAACTGCGACAATAGCGCGTTTTTGCCTACGAAGTCTTTCAAGGTGGCAACCGATTCGTCGATGGTGCCGTTGTAGACGATGATGTCGGCATCCTTCGCCGTCGCGTAGAAGCGCTCCATTTCGAGCGTTACTGACGAACCTGACGTCGACGCCGTCTGCGCGTCATCGAGTGCGTAGCTGCCGCCTGCAAGCTCGATCATCTGCGCCACGTAGTCGCCCGCCCGCCGCGTGACGGCGGCCCCGTTCGAGTTAATGTAGAAATACGCCACGGTTTTACCTGACGACGCGAGCCCCGACGTTTGCTCGACGCGGGCCTTCTGCTCGTTGAACAGGTGCGCGGCCTCGTCTTCCTTGTCGAACAGGACGCCGAAAAGCTTAATCCACTCGAGGCGCCCGAGTGCTTCGGGCTCGCTCGACGACTGTTCGGTGAGCACGACGAGCCCGAGCTTCTGCAGCTTTTCCTTCACATCGGGCGTGTGGTTGATCATGGTGTTCTCGATGGCGAGCGTGCAGCCCGAGGCCGATATTCGCTCGTAGTCGGGCGCGCTGTACTTGCCGCCGTAGGCGATCGCCCCACTTTCGAGCGCGCTTTTGAAGCCCGCGACCGAGCAATCGTCGGCCTTCGTGCCCGACATGAGGATATTGTCGTTCGCATCGAGCGCGTCGACCAGGCACATCGTCGCCGACGACACGAGGTACACCTTGTCGGCGGGGCGCCTTATGACCGCGATGTCGGAGCTCAACCCATCAGGTACCTTCGCATCTTGTGGCACCACGAGGAAGCGCTCCCCGTTCGAAACGCAGATAAGCCGCAGGCCGCCTTCGAACTCGTCGACAGTGAAGTGCTCGGCGTATTCAAGCTGAAGCGTCCCCGTCGGCTCCCAGCCGCAGCCCAAATCGGCGTTGTGGAAGTCGGCCGCGGCGCTTGAAGCAGTTTCCGCAGGGGAGCCGCCGCTTGCATCGTCGCCCGATTTCTCCTTCATGGTGGATGAGTCGAAGTAGAGCGTGTAGTCGATGGTGTGCGGCGTCGACATGGCGACGGTCTCGGCCGACACGGCGATATCCTCGTCGAGCGTGACGGGTATCTCGAACGTGGAGTTGCCGCCGTCGTTTACGGGCGCGTAGTCCACGCCGTTGACGGTCATTTTGTCGTAGTTCGAACTCGACCAGGTGATGGTCGCGGTGTAGGTGTCGCCATCCTTCACAATTGTGGTGGGTGAGGCGATGCTTGCGCGCCCTGACCCGCCGGAGAGCGAGACGCTCACAGTGTATTCCTGAGAGCCTGCCGTGCCACCGGTCGCGTTCGGGCTCGCACTGCACCCCGCGAAGGAAAGCGCGAGCAGGGCGACGAGAACGCAGGCGATCGCGCGCGCCGCGATGCTGCGGCGCTTTCTGCTTTCCCCCTTGGGAAGAATCGACCGCATGGCGTTACTTCAGCGCGTCGGCGCGCAGATCGACGCCGGCGGATTCGAATACGAGCGTGCGGTCGTACCACCGCTCTTTTCTAATACTCCACGCGGCGCAGGCGGTGTCCTCGTCGAGCGCTTCAACGGGCACGTCGTAGGTGTACTTGCCTTCCGCGTTTTCCACATAGGGGATGAAGTCGGCCTCGCTCGCGGCGGCAGCCTCGTCGCCCGTGCCCATGAAGAGCTTGCCGTAGCCCGTGCCGGAAAGTGTCATCACGCAGTGCATGGAGCCGTTTTCCACGATGAGCTGGGCGTCCACAATCCTGAACATGTTCGAGCTGGAATCTACGGTGATCGGATAGGTGCCGTCGGCCACCTTGTCGGCGGTGATGGGGGCAGCGCTTGCGCCCTCGGGCGCATCGGCCGCCTGTTCGGTCTTTTCCTGGGAATCGGCATCGCTTGCCTTTGCGCTGTCGATTGAATTTCCGCCGCAGCCGGCGAGCGAGAACGCGAAAAGCGCCGCCGACAGGGCGAAGGCGAGGGTTTTCTTCAACATGGAGGGGTTCCTTTCAATCGCTTCAACCGCCCGCGCCGTGCGGTGGGCGGGCGGTTGAAGCGATTGAAAGG
>CABSNR010000042.1:0-15664 GCA_902479145.1 uncultured Collinsella sp. | reverse complement strand
CTCGATGTCGTGCTTCACCCTCAAGTCGACACGCATAAAAAGCCTCCCATTTCTCGTGTCCAAGAAATGGGAGGCAGTTCACCTTCATGGGCGGGGGCGCCTTTTTTCCGAAAACTGGTACGACTCGTTTGAAAGCTCGCACCCTCAGATTCATCTTGATGTGTGGCATCAGCCAACGGCAACATGCTTTGAATCACTTATACTTGGAATTTCGGACGCGGCTATCTCGTTTGAGGAACCACGGGACAGCGTCCTTTCTTCAAAATATATGGGTGAAAAGGAGCTCAGGGTTCTTTCATGTCCAGCTGGTCATCAATCTGTTGACGCTATGACCATTCGTGAGTTACTGGGCGGCAGGCTCGCTGTTCCCATTAATTTGTCACCCTGTCTCAATGCAATCAATCAATGTCCCGAAGCTCAGCTGGTTAATTTCCGCTTTCGCGATGTCGAATACGGAAACAGGGCGCAGGCTGAGTTTCTTCAAGCCGGGGGATTGATATTGAGTTTTTCTGGCTCTTCTCTCGCATCGGATGGATCGGAAGTGAGCGAGTGCTCCATTGAAGCCTCACATGACGTAGCCTTGCCCATCTACTTTTGCTATCGACAAAATGCCTGGACCGATCGACACCAGACGGTATTTCTTCACCTATTGCGTCATCTCGCTTCGTGAGGCCATTTGGCCTCGTGTCGTCAAGTGAATGTTGACGCCCTGCAACACATAGCTGACAGCTTTGCCCTCATGCTTTTCCAAGATTTCGATTTAGATTGCTGACTCTTGGAGGGCGGAGCATGAAAAATCGTACGATTTTGCTTTATATGATGTTCGTTTTCCTGTCGAACTTCAGCACCATCTTGTATTTCCTAACTGTCTACCTTGAGTTCGTTGGGCTTTCGATGGTAGCGATTTCTAGCATGATGATTGCATATCAAGTGAGCAAGTTCATCCTTGAAGTTCCCACTGGCTATATTGCTGATAGGTTTGGACGAAAGACAAGCGGTCTCGTTGGCGTCGTGGGAATGCTTGGATACTACGCCGCCCTGCTTTTCGTCCGTTCTCCTCTGCTTTTAATCGGCGCGTTTGCTCTCAAAGGTTTTGCCGTTGCATGTGTGAGCGGATCCATCGAAGCGATTTACATTGACAGCGTCTCTCAGGACCAGCTCGTAAGACTTAATGTCGTTGAGCGATTTGTTTTCTATGCCTCTTATGCCATCTCCGCTTGCGTGGGCGGTTTCATTTCGTCTGCCGGTGCATATCTCATTGGTCTTTCGGCAGATATCATCGCAATGGTGTTGACGTTGGTTGTTGTTGTCTGCATTCCAGAGATGCGAAGAGGGGGCACTGCGGGGACACCTGAGCGTGGAATTAGCCCGAAGATGATCGGTGCCGCTATTGCGTGTAACGGAATTCTTCGTTCAGCGTTCATCATGGACTGTTCTCAAGCATTTGCTTTTGTCGCCCTGGAAGACTTTTTCTCACTGCTGCTTGTGGGCCGCGGAATGAATGCCGTCGCTTCGGGTGTGATCATTGCGGTCCAGCTCCTTGCCTCGGCCTCCATGGGGCTTATTGTGCCCAGTGTGATTGCTCATGTCGACAAGAGCCGTTTTGCGCGTATTTGCGGCATCGTGCGCCTTTTCCTGACTGCTCTATTTTTGATTCCCTTTACTCCGATCTATTTGCTGCCCGTGTTCTATGTGTTGCAGACGGTCGCCTACTCGTTATTTGCTCCAATTAAATACTCAATTTTTCAAAATGCCGCCGATTCTTCGATGCGCTGTTCACTGATTTCGGTTCAAAGTCAGATGGTGGCGGTGGGTGCCATCCTTTTCTATCTGTTCAATGCTGCGTTGGGCAGCATCGCGGACATTCGAGTCATATTGCTTGTCGCGCTCGGGATTTCTTCTTTGGTGTATATCCCCGCGCTATTTCGTCTTACAAGTCAAAGGCCATGCGTATTTAGGCACCGATAACTTATATATCAACGCAATAAACCCGAGCGCGAGGGCGTTTGGGTTTATTATTGAAGCGTATGTAACCTGGCGGCGCCACACCGCCTGTTAGTAGGGAGACACATGAACGTTCTGGTCGTCAACGCAGGATCTTCGACCCTTAAGTATCAGGTCATCGATACCAAGTCCCACAAGGTGTCCGCAAAGGGCTCCTGCGAGCGCGTCTGCTTTACCGGCGGTACCTTCACCCACGCTGCCAACGGTTCCAAGAAGGTGACCGAGAACATCGAGTTCCCCGACCACAAGGTCGCCATCGAGGTCGTCCTGAAGGATCTCGAGGCCAACGGCGTCAAGATCGAGGGCATCGGCCACCGTATCGTTCAGGGCGGTTGGTACTTCGGCGATTCCTCCCTCGTCGACGAGGACGTCCTCGCTAAGATCCGCGAGGTCGCTCCGCTCGCCCCGCTGCACAACAACCCCGAGGCCAACGTTATCGAGTACTGCCTCGAGCAGTATCCCGACCTGCCCAACGTCACGGTCTATGACACCGCTTTCCACTTCAATATGCCCGAGGTCGCCAAGACCTACGCCCTGCCCAAGGACGTCTGCGACAAGCTGCACATCCGTAAGTACGGCGCCCACGGCACCAGCTACCGCTACATCTCCAAGAAGGTTGCCGAGATGACCAACGGCGAGGCCCGCAAGGTCGTCGTGTGCCACATCGGTTCCGGCGCTTCCCTGTGCGCCATCGAGGACGGCAAGTGCATGGACACCACCATGGGCTTGACGCCGCTCGACGGTGTCATGATGGGCACCCGCTGCGGCTCCATCGACCCTGCTACCGTGTGCTACCTGCAGCGCGAAGGTGGCTACACCTTCGACGAGGTCGACGAGATGATGAACAAGAAGTCCGGCCTTTTGGCTGTGACCGGCGGCAAGACCAACGACTGCCGCAACGTCGAGGAGCTCGCCGCTGCTGGTGACCCCGAGGCCCAGCTCGCCTTCGATATGTTCGTTTACAAGATTGCCGCCAAGGCTGCCGAGATGGCCACTTCCATGTGCGGCATGGACACCCTGGTCTTTACCGCCGGCATCGGCGAGCACGCTCCGGCTGTCCGCGCCGGCGTGGCCGATCGTCTGGCCTTTATGGGCGTCAAGATGGACCATGCCCGCAACGCTCTGCGTGGCGACGGCGCTTGGTGCCTGTCCGCCAAGGATTCCAAGGTCAAGATCTTCGTCATCCCCACGGATGAGGAGTTCATGATCGCCTCCGACGTCGAGCGCATCGTCAACAGCAAGTAATTGCAAGAGGGGAGGGGCTGGACGACCAAGTGCCGTTCAGCCCCTCTTTTGCGCTCGTTGGGCGATATGCCTGATAGCTATTTATCAAGATGTGATAACTTCTTATTAAAATGCGGTCGCCTTAAGAGGTCTGCGTCGACCGTATTGCACTGCAAAGGAGTCTCATGAACGTACTTGTTGTCAACGCCGGCAGCTCAAGCCTTAAATATCAGCTTCTGGATACCGATACCCGCGAGGTTTTCGCCAAGGGCAACTGCGAGCGTATCGGCTCGGACATGGGTATCTTTGGCCACTCCGAGAACGGTGGCGCCAAGCAGACCGAGGAGGTTCCCTTCCCCGATCATCGCTCTGCTATCGCTCGCGTGCTCGAGGAGCTCGAGAAGACCGACTTTACGATCGATGCCATTGGGCATCGTATCGTTCAGGGCGGCTGGCACTTCGATGATTCCGCAGTTGTTGACGACGAGGTCATGGCTAAGATCCTTGAGGTGGCCCCGCTCGCTCCGCTGCACAATTACGGCGAGGCGGCGGCAATCGAATATTGCCGCGAGAAGTATCCGGAGCTGCCCAACGTGGCCGTCTTCGACACCTCGTTCCACATGACCATGCCCGAGGTCGCCTACACCTACGCCCTGCCCAAGGACGTGTGCGACAAGTACCACGTGCGCAAGTACGGCGCGCACGGTACGAGCCACCGTTACGAGTGGATGATGGCCAAGGAAATCCTGGGCTCGCGCTGCCATCGCCTGCTTTCGTGCCATCTGGGCAACGGTGCTTCGCTTGCCGCCATTGAGGACGGTGTGTGCCGCGATACCACGATGGGCCTCACGCCGCTTGACGGCCTGATGATGGGCACCCGTTGCGGTTCCATCGACCCGGCCACCGTGTGCTACCTGCAGCGCGAGGGCGGCTACAGTTACCAGGAAGTCGACGACATGATGAACAAGCAGTCCGGTCTGCTTGCCATCTCGGGCATCTCCAACGATGCCCGCGACATCCGTACGCGCGCCTCCGAGGGAGACGAGCGCTGCCTGCTCGCCTTCGATATGTTCGCCTACAAGGCCATGCAGCAGGCCGGTTCCATGATCGCTTCCATGGCGGGCGTGGACACCATCACCTTTACCGCCGGCATCGGCGAGAACGACTGGTCGATCCGCAAGGCTTTCTGCGACTGCTTCGAGTGGCTGGGCGTACGCATCGACAACAACAAGAACCGCGAGGCCGTGGGCAACGGCCCGCAGGTCATCAGCGCCGCCGGCTCTTCCGTCACGGTCATGGTCATCCCCACCGACGAGGAATACATGATCGCCCACGACGTCGAGCGTCTGACCAAGAACAGCTAACGCATTCGTCTGTAATTGAAAAAAGGCCTCCAGAGCAACAGCTCCGGAGGCCTTTTTGCTAGCAAGCGGAAATCCGAGTCCCAAAGTGATCGCCACCAGCAACGCCTGCGCTCCCAGCAACGACACCCATCCGTTCAGATTTTCAGCCCCAATTCGTAGCCAAGCCGCCGTCCACTCCAGATTCCCTGAGCACCACGTAGCGGCAGGGACCCTACAGGGTAAAGCTCTGAAAACAATCCGCAAGGCGCGAGAAGCCCCGCCGCACGTAGTGCGCAGCGGGGCTTCTCGCATGCCTGAGGACGTTTTCAGAGCTTTACCCTGTAGGGTCCCGAGCGGATCAGTACGCTACTCAGCCATCTGAGCCTGGACGGCGGTGATGGCCACGACACCCACGATGTCGTCGGCAGAGCAGCCGCGCGACAGGTCGTTGACCGGCTTGGCGATGCCCTGCAGGATGGGGCCGTAGGCGTCAGCGCCAGCGAAGCGCTGGACCAGCTTGTAGCCGATGTTGCCAGCCTCGAGGTCGGGGAACACGAGCACGTTGGCCTTACCGGCGACGGAGGAGCCGGGAGCCTTGAGCTGGGCGACGGTGGGGACGATAGCGGCATCGAGCTGCAGGTCGCCGTCGATGGCGAGCTCGGGAGCCTTCTCCTTGCAGAACTTCACGGCCTCCTGGACCTTCTTGGCGACCTCGCCACCGGCGGAGCCCATGGTGGAGTAGGAGAGCATGGCCACGTGCGGCTCAACGTTGCCCATGAAGGTGGACCAGGAGTGGGCCGAGGCGATGGCGATCTCGGAGAGCTCGTCGGAGGACGGGTTGATGTTGAGGCCGCAGTCGGCGAAGATCAGCGTGCCGTCGGTGCCGAACTGCGGGGTGTCGGTGCACATCACGAAGAAGGCCGAGACCAGTTTGGTGCCCGGGGCGGTCTTGAGGATCTGCAGCGCAGGGCGCAGGGTGTCGGCGGTGGAGTGGCAGGCACCGGAGACCAGGCCGTCGGCGTCGCCCATCTTGACCATCATGGTGCCAAAGTAGGTGGCGTCCATCACCTGGGCGCGAGCCTGCTCGATGGTAACGCCCTTCTTGGCGCGGAGCTCGGCAAACTTCTGCGCGTACTCCTCGTGCTTCTCGGCATTGCGCGGGTCGATGACGGTAGCGCCGGGAACGTCGATCTCGTCGGGGTTGCCCAAGATGACGAGCTTTGCCAGGCCCTCCTCGATGATCTTGGTGGCCGCGACGATGGTGCGCGGGTCCTCGCCCTCGGGCAGGACGATCGTCTTAAGGTCGGCCTTGGCGGCAGACTTCATACGGTTAAGGAAATCGCTCATGTTACTCCTTACAAGCGTTTCACTAAGCTCCAGGCGCCCGGCTGTTCACGAATAAACCCGCTGCTAGCGGGTTTACCTTTCAATAACGTACGCCGCGGTGCTTGAGCTTTCCTTGTGTGGCAAGCTCATTATAGGACGCATTAGCGCTATAATCGCTCTGATAAATATGTCTCGAAGAATGTTCGAGAAAAGCCCAGCTAACGAGCCCGTGGCTTTTGACAAGGAGTATCGATGCAGATTACCTCAGGCCTGCCTGAAGGCTTTAACGCCGGCGCGTACGACATGATTGTCGTCGGTGCTGGATATGCCGGTGCCGTTTGCGCCCGCCGTCTTGCCGAAACCATCGGCTATCGTGTTGCCGTTTTGGAGCGCCGTAGCCACATTGCGGGCAATGCCTTCGACTGCACTGACGAGGCGGGAATCCTGGTCCACGAGTATGGTCCGCACATCTACCATACCTTTAACGAGCGCGTCCACAATTTCCTGTCGCGCTTTACCAAGTGGACGGACTACCAGCACAAGGTGCTCGCCAACATCAACGGTACCCTTATGCCCGTGCCCTTCAACCATGCGAGTCTCAAGCTCGCCTTTGGTGACGAGCGCGGCGAGGAGCTGTATCAGAAGCTCGTGGAGACCTTTGGCAAGGACGTCAAGGTGCCCATTATGGAGCTGCGCAAGAAGAACGACCCGGATCTTGCCGAGGTCGCCGATTACGTCTACGAGAACGTCTTTTTGCATTACACCATGAAGCAGTGGGGCCAGACGCCCGACCAGATCGATCCCTCGATCACCGGCCGCGTTCCCGTCTTTGTGGGCGATGACGATCGCTACTTCCCGCAGGCTCCTTTCCAGGGCATGCCGCAGGATGGCTATACCGCGCTGTTCGAGCATATGCTCGATCACGACCTGATCGACGTGTTCTGCGACGTGGACGCCCGCGATCTCTTTGAGATCGACGAGACCACCGTCAAGATCGACGGCAAGGTCTATGGTGGCGAGATTGTCTATACCGGTCCACTCGACGAGCTGTTCAACCTCGACTTGGGTGCGTTGCCGTACCGCACGCTCGATATGAAGTTCGAGACGCTCGATACGGACCAGTTCCAGCCCGTGGGCACCGTCAACTACACCACGAGCGAGGACTACACGCGTATCACCGAGTTCAAGAACATGACCGGTCAGGTCCTGCCCGGCAAGACCACCATCATGAAGGAGTACTCCAAGGCCTATACGCCCGGCTCGGGCGAGACGCCGTACTACGCCATTCTTGAGCCCGAGAACCGTGAGCTCTATGAGCGCTATCTTGAACGCGTCCAGAACCTGACAAACTTCCACCCGGTGGGTCGTCTGGCCGAGTATCGTTACTACGATATGGACGCCGTGACCAATTCTGCCCTCGATCTTTCGGATGAGATTATCGCCTGCCATGCATAAAGTCATAACATTCGGTATTCCCTCGTATAACGCCGCCAAGGACATGGACCATTGCATCACCTCCATCTTGGAGGGGAGCAATTACGCCACCGATATCGAGATTATCGTGGTGGACGACGGCTCCAAGGACGAGACGGCCGATAAGGCCGATGAGTGGGAGGCGCGTTATCCCGGTATCATTCGCGCGGTACACCAGGAGAACGGCGGCCACGGTATTGCCGTCCTTTCGGGTCTGCGCGAGGCACAGGGCACCTACTACAAGGTTGTTGATTCGGACGACTGGCTTGACGGCGCTGCCCTTTCGACCATGCTGTCGATTCTGCGTGGCTTTGAGGAGCGCGACCAGCGCGTTGACCTGTTTATCTCGAACTACGTGTACGAGAAGGTTTACGAGGGCACGCATACCGCTATTGGCTACAAATTTGCCCTGCCGCGCAAGAAGATCTTTTCCTGGGATCAGATCGGTCATTTCCGCCTGGACCAGAACCTACTCATGCACAGCCTGTGCTATCGCACGGATGTGCTGCGCGAGTCCAACCTTCCCATGCCGCCGCACACGTTCTATGTGGACAACATCTACGCCTACGTGCCGCTGCCGCGTTGCAAGACCATGTACTACGCCGACATCGACCTCTATCGCTACTTTATCGGTCGCGAGGGCCAGAGTGTCAACGAGGCCACGATGGTCAAGCGTCTGGACCAGCAGTTCCGTGTGACGCGCATCATGATGGAGTCGTACCACCTGTACAGCGATGTTGAGTCGTCGCGTCTGCGCTCGTACATGATGGGCTATTTCACCATGATGATGGCGATCTGCTCGGTGCTCACCAAGCTTTCCGAGGAAGATTGCGCCGACGAGCGCCTAAAGACGCTGTGGAATGATTTGAAGGCCTACGACGAGCGCATGTATCGTCGTGCCCGCTACGGCGTGGTCGGGTTCTTCACCAATCTGCGCGGTCGTGCCGGTGACAAAACCACACTCGGCCTATACCGTCTTGCCTCAAAGATCTTCAAATTCAACTAGCTGCTGAGTAATCGTTGCTGATAGGTTGACTGGGCCCCTTGGCCTTTAGTTTGCTACTGCGAACAGTCCTGCTCGCACGGAAAGCACATTAAGTGCTTTCCGGCTCGTGCGGAACTTGTATCAAACTAAAGGCCAAGGGGCTTCTGCTATAAGAATCGATTGTCAGGCTGCCTGAATTTGAAGATCTTAGACGCGCGGTACACAGGGGCCTTGGCTGAAAAGAATCTGATTGGTAGGTTGCCCGGTGGGGCTTGGTTATGTTTGTCGCGAGTTCCGCACGAGCCGAAGAGCACTTAATGTGCTCTTCGTGCGAGCAGGACTGTAGAGCAGCAAACATAACCAAGCCCCACCGGGCAACCAATCAGGTTAGGCTACTTCGCGGCGCCGGGGATGCCGTGGGAGGTTTTGGCGGTTTTTGCTCCGTTTACGATGGCGGTCTGTAAAGCCCTTACGGCGAGCATGCCCAACAGGTCCAGGGGAACGGCGGCGCTTGCCTGGGCTCCCAGTTTGCCGCTAGCGAGGGTGTAGATGGTGTCGCCGTCGTTGGTGGTGTGCGTGGGACGGATGGCGTGTGCGTAGGCGTCTGCGGCCATCTGGGAGACCTTGGTGGCTTGTGCCTTAGTGAGTTCCACGTTGGTGACGATGCAGCTGATGGTGGTGTTGGTGCGGTCGAGCGGCATCTGCATGGATCCGGCGGCGGCAAAGGCTGCGAGTTCCATGTCGACGATCTGGTCGCTATCGGCTGCGGCGCGCATACCGGCGACCCACTCGTCGGTGAAGGGGTCGACAACGTTGCCGCAGGCGTTGACCGAGACCACGGCGCCCACCTTGATGGGGCCGAGAGCCAAAGCGGCAGCGCCAAGGCCGGCCTTCATGCAGGTAGCGGGGCCCATGAGCTTACCCACGGTAGCGCCCGTGCCGGCGCCCACGTTGCCCTGTTCGAGCTTGGTGGGGGTGTTGTCGAGTGCTTCGCGCACGGCGGCGATGCCGGCCTCAATGTCGGGGCGAACGGTGGGGTTACCAAAGGCGAGGTCGAAGATGCAGCTGGAGCACACGATAGGCACCTGCGTGGGGCCGACGGGAAGGCCGATGCCGCGGCTCTCAAGCTCGCGAGCGACGCCGCTTGCAGCCTCGAGGCCAAAGGCTGATCCGCCCGAAAGGCAGACGGCGTGGACCTTGTCGACGGTGTTCTCAGGTCGCAGCAGGTCGGTTTCGCGCGAAGCGGGAGCACCGCCGCGAACGTCAACACCGCCGGTGGCGCCCTCGGGTGCCACGATTACGGTGCAACCGGTGCCGGCCTCCTCGTCCGTATAGTTGCCATAGCAAAAGCCATCGACATCGCAGACGTCAATGGCCTCGAGCAGTGTATCCATGTTTTACTCCTATCGGTTTTCCGCCGCGCCTTGTGCCCGGTCGGGATCCGTACGGTACGCCAAAATTGTAGGCGCTGGGGAATACCCAGCGCCAGATGCAATTACGAGAGTTTTTGAATCGCGCGCGCGACGCGGGCGATGGGTAGGCCCACCACGTTATAGAAGTCGCCCGAAATATCGTGCACGAGCATGCGTCCGCCTGTGCCCTGAATGCCGTAGGCGCCGGCCTTGTCCATGGGCTCACCCGAGGCGACGTAGCGCTCGATCTGCTCGTCGGTGAGCTCGTAGAACGTCACGTCGGTCACATCGACAAAGGATAGGCTCTCGGCGGCATGCGGGGCTGTAACGTCGCCGGCTTTAACGATGCAGACGCCGGTTGCGACCTGGTGCGTGCGGCCCGAAAGCTCACGGAGCATGGTGCGCGCCACGTCCTCGGTTGCCGGCTTGCCCAGAATCTTGCCGTCAAAGGTGACGATGGTGTCGGCCGCGACCGTCAGCTCATTGGGCTCGGCATACTCGGCAGCAACGGCAGCCGCCTTGGCGCGTGCCAAGCGCTCGACAAGCGTGAGCGGGGCCTCGCCGTCGAAGGGAGTCTCGTCGATATCTGCGGGAATCACGCGAATGTCATACCCTGCCTCGCGCATCAACTCGATGCGGCGCGGTGATTGCGAAGCCAAAATCATAGTTGGATGCCCTCGGCGACCTTCTCGACAGCCTTGTCGCCGGCGAGCGTGCGCAGCAGTTCAAGCGCAAAGGGGAGCGACTGGGCCATGCCGCTGGCGGTGATGATGTTGCCGTCTTGCGTAACCTTCTCGCCGGTATAGGCGCCCTCGGGGAAACTTTTCTCAAAGCCAGGGAAGCACGTGGCATGGCGCCCCTCGAGCAGGTCGAGCTCGCCCAGGATAAACGGGGCGGCGCAGATGGCGGCGACGTGCTTGGTCGCGGCGAACTCGCAGACCACGTCGCAGACGCGCTGATCTGCGCGCAAGTTGGTGGCACCGGGCAGGCCGCCGGGCAGCACGACGCAGTCGTACTCGTCAAAGTTGATCTCATCAAAGAGCGCATCGCAGGTCACGGGGATCTGCAGCGAGCTTACGACCTCACGCGTGGGCATAATCGAGACGAGCGTGGCACGCACGCCGCCGCGACGCATGACATCGACCATGGTCAAGCACTCAATAGTTTCAAAGCCATCGGCGGCGAGAACGGCAACGCTGGGCATGAGGGTTCCTTTCATAGGCGGCATACAATTAGCCGTCTTATACCCCGAAGACCTCCGCTTGCCACGCTCGATTTCCCAATGATTTTTCTGAGCAATGATTAAGTGGCTAGTTGCGCCTAAGGTGGACGACGGTCTCGCAGTGGAAGGTTTGTGGGAACAGGTCGACTGGCGTGATCTTTACGGGGGAGAAGGTGCCTTCTTCGACAAAGCGTTTGAGATCGCGCGCCAGGGTGGCCGGGTCGCAGCTCACGTAGGCGACATCGCGGGCACTCGTGCTGGCGATAAGGTCGATCGCTTCGGGGGCGAGGCCTGCGCGCGGCGGGTCGACCACCAAGACGTTGGCATCCTGGTCGGGGAACTCGCGCACCGCGTCTCCGCCAATGACGTCGACGTTATCAAGCTTGTTGATCTCCAGGTTACGGCGCAGGTCGCGCACGGCGGGGCCGTAGGCCTCGACGGCGGCGACAAAGTCGCAGCGGCGGGCGAGCGGCAGGGTAAAGGTGCCGGCACCGCAGTACAGGTCCACGGCAAGCTCGTCTTCCTGCGGATCGAGCGCTTCCATGACAAGCTCGATCAAAATCTCGGCACCCTTGGTGTTGACCTGGAAAAAAGACGGGGCAGACAAGCGCATCTGACCCTCGGCGATATTCTCGGTCCATGAGCCTTCTCCGGCGAGCATTTCGACCTTGGAAACACGGCGGGCCTTCTTTTCGCCCTTGCTCATCACGCGTACGACACTTGTGGGGTGCGCGGCGTCTGCCAACACGCGCGAGACTTGCGAGCGCGGGAAAGAGCCCGTAGGCGTCCAGAGCGCCACCTCGAGTGCCTTGGTGCGACGCGAGGCGCGAATGCCCACGCGCTCCAGACCCAGGTTGTGGCTGCCGCTCAGATAGTTGAGCGCGCCGACGACTGACTTGAGCGCCTTGGGAAAACGCTTATCGAACAGCGGACACATATCGACGGTCACGATTTTGCTGGGGTCGACACCGTGCATGCCAAGGCGCACGCGACCGTTGACGACGGTCGGTTCGAGCTCGATTTTATTGCGGTAGCCCCAGTCGTCCTTGGTGTGGCAGATGGGCTGTACCAACTCATCGACCTGCTCAGGAGCGAATTTGCCGATGCGCTCGAGCGTGGAGCGCAGGTTTTGCTCCTTGGCGGCGAGCTGTGCCGTGCGTGAGAGATTGCCCCACGAGCAGCCGCCGCAGATGCCCACGAAGGGGCAGGGAGGCTGAATGCGATCGGGGCTTGGCTCCAGAATCTCGGTGGTGCGGGCGCGCATGAACGACTTGCCGTCCTGTACGACCTCGGCCTCGACGGTGTCGCCTGCCACGGCACCCTGCACAAAGACGGCCTTGCCGTTGTCGGCGTGCGCCAGCCCGTCGGCGCCGTAGGTCATCGATTCTATAGTGAGCTTCATATTCCTGCCTGTCATTCGCGTTGTTGTTCGCACCATGGTAGCAGGGAAAAGCGCCCCGCATCCGAGGCTTTCCTCAAATGCGGGGCGCTTCTACAAACTGCTTCTACAAACGACTATTTCGTCTTGCCGGTAATGAGCGTCTTAAGACCCAGGCCGATCAGACCCAGGCCCATGCGCACGCGGCCGGGGCGATGGCGCTCGATGGCCTTGGTCTTGCCAGCGGGCTTATCGCGACGGGCGCTCGTCTCGGGTGCGGGCTTGGTAACCTGCGGATCGGGCTGAGGTGCAGGTGCGGGCTCGGGCTCAATGACGGTCGCCTGGACCTTCTGAACTTCGGGTGTGGCCGGCTGCGGCTCAGGAACAGGGGCGGGCTTTGCCTCGGCGGCGGGCTCCGGAGTCGCGGTAGCGGGCTCGGGCGCTTTCTCCACGGCGGGCTCTGCGGCAGCCTCGGGCTCATTCACCGGGGGAGCGGCAACCGCTTCCGGTTTGGCAGCTGCCCCATGTTCAACCTTGGCCTGAATGGCCTCCTCGGCCACACGTTCCTTCTCCTGCGCACGCTGCTGCGCGGCGGCCTCGGCGTTGCGGTAGGCACGCTCCAGTAGAGCTTCCTGCGAGTTGAAGGGTTTCTCACCCTCTGCACGCTCCACGGGGACCCAGGTGCCGTCGCTCGTGAGGCTGCGGGCCTTCACGTTGTCGCGCAGCTGCATGCCCATGTACTCGTGCACCAGGGCGCGGCAGGTGGGGTCGAGCACGGGGAAGGCAATCTCCACGCGGTGCTCGGTGTTGCGCGTCATCATGTCTGCCGAGCTCAGGTAAATCATGTCCGAGTCCACGCCGAAAGCATAGACGCGCGCGTGCTCCAAAAAGCGTCCGACGATGGAGCGGACATGCACGTTCTCGGTCTTGCCCGGAACACCGGGCTTGAGGCACGAGATGCCTCGGATGATCATGTCCACGCGGACTCCGGCGCACGATGCCTCGGCGATCTTGTCGATGACCTCGCGGTCGGTGAGCGAGTTGAGTTTAAAGAACACGCGGGCGGGCTCGCCAGCGAGAGCGCGCTGAATCTCGCGATCCAGACCGCGCATGATGAGCGGCTTGAGGCCTACGGGCGCCACACCCAGGAAGCGGTAATCGCCGCGCAGATTGCCCAGCGACAGATTGCGGAAGAACAGGTTGGCGTCTTCACCGATGCCGGGATGGGCTGTCATGAGCATAAAGTCGCTGTAGAGCTTGGCCGTCTTCTCGTTAAAGTTGCCGGTGCCCAAAAGCGTGAGGCGCGTTAGCGCCATGCCCTCGCGATAGGTGAGCTGGCAGATCTTTGAGTGGCATTTAAAGCCCTCGGAACCATAGATGACGGTGCAGCCGGCCTCTTCCAGGCGCTCGGCCCACTCGATGTTGTTCTGCTCGTCAAAGCGGGCACGAAGTTCCATGAGCACCGTGACCTCTTTGCCGTTCTCGGCAGCATCGATCAGCGACTCGCACAGGCGGCTCTGCTTGGCCACGCGGTAGAGCGTGATGCGCAGCGAGATGCACTCGGGGTCGTAGGCGGCCTCGTGCACCAGATCCAGGAAGGGGTTCATGGCCTCGTAGGGATAAAAGAGCAGCTTGTCGTGCTGCAGCACCTGCTCGCGGATGGAGCGGGTCATGTCGATGGTGGGATTGGGCTGCGGCCTAAACGGCGTAAAGAGCAGCTCGTTGCGCAGGTGCTCGGGAATCTTGCCCTCAATGCCAAAGACGTAGCCCAGGTCGAGCGGGATATCGCAGGTAAAGACAGAGCGGCGCGAAAGCTCGAGCGCCTTGCGGATGGTCTTGAGCGTTGCCTTCTCGAGCGACCCCGAGACCGCGAGCACTACCGGCTGCAGACGCAGGCGCTTCTTGAGGATGCGCTTCATGTGCTGGCGGTAGTCCTCTTCCTCTTCGACGCCCTCGCCGTCCGGATCGATGTCGGCGTTGCGGGTGACGCGGATCAGCGCACGATCCAGCGGCTTATAGGAGCCAAAGCAGCTGTCCAGGCAGGCGAGGATGACGTCCTCGAGCAAGATGTAGGAGTAGGTGCCGGTGGGCGAGGGGATCTCGACCACGCGGTTCATCGAGGCGGGAATCTCGATAAGGCCCAGCAGGCTCTCCTCGTCGGTGGCGCCGTCCAGACCACAGGCCAGATAGAGCGCGCCATTGCGTAGGTTGGGGAAGGGGTGGCGAGGATCGATGACCAGCGGCGAGATGACCGGCGACACGTAGGCCTGGAAGTAGCGGGTTACAAAGGTGCGCTCCTCGGGCGTAAGCGAATCGATGCGGGCGCGGTGAACGCCCAAGGTGTCGAGCTTGCCCTCGATGCTCTTAAAGATGGACTCCCAACGGGTAAGGAGCCCGGGCATTTCGGCCATGACAGCATCGACCTGTTCGGAGGCGGTCATATTGCTCTTGTTGTCGACAGGTTGCTTTTTGAGCTCTGCCAGATCGGACAGGCCGCCCACGCGCACCATGAGAAACTCGTCGAGGTTAGACTCGAAAATCGACACGAACTTTAGACGCTCGAACAGCGGAACGGTCTCATCGAAGGCTTCGTCAAGCACACGGTTGTCAAAGCGTAGCCAGCTGAGCTCTCGGTTCTGCGTGTACGAGAAGTCGCGAGGCGGTTTGCGCAGCTTTGCGGCGGCTTGCTTTTTTTCGATTTTGCTCGGCATATGCATCTGTCCGTTCAGTCCCCGCAGGGGACGGTAGCCTAACCCTATTCACTATTGTCTCAATTTAGTCGACTTGTGGCACGGACGTATTGTGCGAACGGTATCTTTACCTACTTCTTACGCTGACAAGTCATAGGACTGACGCCCTGCTCGTCTGCAAGCGGTCTATATCCTCACTCAACTGGTACGTAAGTGTGAATAAGAATGATGGATAGCTGAATATCATTGAATGCAGGCGGAAACGTAAACAAACATCATTTATATACATAAAACCGATTTAGCTATGCAATTCTGAATCAAAAGTTTAGAGATGCAATTGCAAATAGTTTTTAGGAAAAAAGAGCGTTTACCTTAGAAAAGTTACTTTAGAACGCCGAAGTACATTATGGGGGAATCTCATGCGATATACCGTTCATCGCATTTTGTTGACCGTTCGGGGGCGAGGTGGAATTGCGGGTGGAATTTGGATATAACTAGAGCTGTCAGCAAGCAGCGTCCGCTATGGAAGGGCGCTGAGAGATTCGGCCGAAAGGCCCGAAAGAAAGGTAGGAGGCCATGACGAAAGGTCTGCACGTGCCTTCCGAGA
>CABSNR010000041.1:0-15708 GCA_902479145.1 uncultured Collinsella sp. | reverse complement strand
TAGTACGGTCTCGTGGGCTCGGAGATGTGTATAAGAGACAGGCCTATGAGTTCCGCGCCAACCTGCGTGAGGGCAAGCTCGAGTTTACGGCGGCCCCCCAGTATCCGTGGTTCCAGGTCAACAACATGGGCCTCGAGCGTCCGTTGTTCTTTAAGGGCGAGGGCACTCATCATGTGCGCCTGGTCGTTGACGACGATATCGCGACCATCTTTGTCGATGATGTTGCGCTTAACGCGCGCTTCTGCAATAAGCAGGGCCAGGGTGTGGCGCTGACGGTCACCGACGGTACGCTCAAGTGCGCAAATGCAACGATCGCGTCTCTGTAATGGCATCAAAACGTTTTATGATTTCGTAAGGGAATGGAGAGGAACATGGACTACAAAGTAGTGTCTCAGCAAGTCGTCGATAACGTCGGCGGTCTGGAGAACATCGAGGGCGCCACGCATTGCGTTACGCGTCTGCGTCTGGTGCTCAAGGATACGAGCAAGTACAACAAGGCCGAGCTCGAGAACATCGATGGCGTCAAGGGCGTGCTGTACAACAGCGGCCAGCTCATGATCATCTTCGGTACCGGTACCGTCAACAAGGTCTACGATGAGTTTATGGCTCTGACGGGCGTTAAGGAGATCAGCGCTTCCGAGGTCAAGGGCGCCGAGGCGGACAAGAAGGGCAAGTTCTTCTCGGTCCTCAAGGTATTCTCGGACATCTTTATCCCCATCATTCCCGCTTTCGTCGGCGCTGCTATCATCATCGGCCTTAAGTCGCTGATCGTTGCCAACGGCCTCTTTGGCATGGAGGGCAGCCTCGCCGACCACAGCGAGTTCCTCAAGAACCTCGCAAGCTTCTTTGCCATTATTGCCACCACCTTTGACTACCTGCCTGTCCTGGTTATGTATAGCGCGGTCAAGCGTTTTGGCGGCAACCCGATCCTGGGTATCCTCGTCGGTATCGTCATGGTTCACCCGAGCCTTATGAACCGTAACGCGTTCGTTATGGATCCGTCGGGTGCTGAGTACTGGAACTTTGGTCCGCTCTCCATCCCCATGGTTGCTTTCCAGGGCGGCGTGTTCCCTGCAATCCTGACTGCCTGGTTTATGGCCAAGGTCGAGAAGATTGCCCAGAAGTACATCCCCGAGGTCGTCTCGTTTGTCTTTGTCCCGACCGTTACCCTGATTCTTGCTAACGTTGCCCTGTTCACCGTGTTCGGCCCGCTCGGCAACCTAATCGGCGACGTCCTCGCTGGCGTAATCGATGTCCTGTACAACAGGATGGGCGTCTTTGGCGCCTTTGTCTTCGCCGCGTTCCTGCAGCCGCTCGTCGTTACCGGTACGCATCAGTTCATCCAGGGTATTGAGGCCAACCTCGTTGCCACGACCGGCTTCAACTACATCCAGGCCATCTGGTCGGTTTCCATCATCGCCCAGGGCGGCGGCGCCATCGGCATGTATCTCATCCACAAGAAGCACTCCAAAGAGCGCAACATCTGCATGTCGTCCTTTATCCCGACGCTGGTCGGTATCTCCGAGCCCGCAATCTTTGCTGCAAACATGCGCTACTCGATCATCCCGTTCGTCTGCGCTTGCATCGGTGCAGGCTGCGGCGGTGCCTTCGTGAAGCTCTTTGAGGTGCGCGCTATCGGTCAGGGTCTGACCGGTGTGCTTGGCCTGCTCATCGTTACGCCCGAGACGCTCGTGTGGTATGTGGCCGGCAATCTCATCGCCTTTATCGTGCCGATCGTCTTGATCTTTGCCTACAACAAGGCAAAGGGCGTGCCGACCACCGATGAAGAGGGCGCTGGCGCTGGCTTCGACGTTAGCTTCTAGTTGAGCCGTTCAGCGTAATCTGAGGATAAGTCCATTTGAGGAAGGGCGTTCGACTCGTGTGAGTCGAGCGTCCTTCCCCATAGACGAGAAAGTCAACGGCGATGTTTAATCAAAAAAATAAGGTGACACGCGCGGACTATGAGCAGTGGCGAGCTGGACAGGACGAGACGGCGGCTCGCATCGCGTCCGACCCCGATAGGCTCCTGTTCCATGTGGAGCCTGAGCTTGGCTGGCTCAACGATCCCAACGGTTTGGTGCAGATCGGTGATACGTATCACATCTATCACCAATACGATCCATTCGATGCTGCGCATGGCGGTCCAGTGCTTTGGAATCATCTGACAACAAAGGATTTTGTGACGTACGAGAATTGCGGCCCTGTACTGTTCCCCGATTCCGATTTGGATTCGAGCGGAGCGTATTCTGGTTCTGCCTTTGTACACGACGGCAAGATTCACTACTTCTATACCGGCAACGTCAAGCATTTTGACCGCGATGATTACGACTACGTGTTGACGGGCCGTGAGCAAAACCAAATTCATATGGTTGCCGAGAATCCCGACGAATTGGGCGAGAAGCGCATGGCTGTTGGGCCGGTCGATTACCCCGACGATATCGGTACGCACGTGCGTGATCCCAAAATCCTTGAACACGATGGTATCTACTACATGGTTCTGGGCGCTCGTACGAAAGACGACCGCGGCTGCGTGCTTGTCTATACCTCGAGCGATCTAGAGGACTGGAGCTATGCGACGCGCATTGAGTTGGGCGAGAAGTTTGGCTTTATGTGGGAGTGCCCCGATCTGTTTGAGCTCGATGGTGAGCTTATTCTCGTTTGCTGTCCGCAGGGTGTGTCCGCCGATGGATGGCATTACCGCAATCCGCACCAGTGCGTGTGGTTTCCCATCGAGGCCGATTGGGAGGCGCCGAGTTTTAAGATCGCCGGGCAGGGCATGCCCCCGATGGTCGATGCCGGTTTTGATTTCTACGCACCGCAGTCTTTTGAGGATGCTGCGGGTCGGCGTTTGATGATCGGGTGGTCGGGTTGCCCCGATGCGACGGCAAAAAGCCCGACGGTGGCACGCGGGTGGCAGTGCGCGTTGACGGTGCCGAGAGAACTGAGCATGCGCGATGGTAAGCTCTGTCAGCAGCCGGTGCACGAGATTGAGAGGATGCGCGGCGACTGCGTTTGCGCGACAGGCGGTGAAACCGTTGAGGAGCCGGGCCGCCTGTTTGATCTTGTGGTTTCCTGTGAGGGCGCCCAGGTGATCGAGCTCGAAATCCGCAAGGGTGTCTTTGTGCGCTATGCAGACGGGATGCTTACCCTCGACATGGGTGACGAAGGCTATGGGCGCGACCAGAGGTCGATCGAGCTCAGCGAGCTTCGCGACCTGCGCGTGCTTTCGGACACTACGATGGTCGAGATTTTTGCAAATGGCGGCGAGGCAGCACTTACGAGCCGGACCTATTCGCCGGCGGTTCCGGCGATGGAGCTGCACGCCGAGGGTGCGGTATCGATGAATTTCTACCGCCTCGTGCATTAACCGTGCATGGAGTACGATTGGACTTGCTGGGCGGAATGTGTCGCAGTTACCGCGGCCAGCTACCGTTTATCGCGTATAGCGACCGTTTGCGGAATAAGTAACACTCCTTAATAAACCGTGTAGAATCTCAGGATGCACGGAGTTTTCCAAGGAGACGCTGTCCTTTGTTGTGTGCAAGGGGCGGCGTCTCTTTGGTGCTTGGACACTGTTGTACAACAGTGCGGCGGCGCGTGCCATGTATTGAAAAGCCAATGTCGAGATGGGTCGTGATAATAATGGGCAAGTACGTAATCGTGGTCGAGTCTGGGTCGGATGTGACGCCGGAGCTCTGCGAGCGCTACGGCATCGTGCGCGTGCCCATGCATGTCACGATTGGTGACGAGACCGTCGAGGACGGCTCGATCGATCCACTCGAGATTTATTCACGCTGCAACGAGTTTGGCGTAATGCCCAAGACCAGCGGCTGCGCGCCTGCGGATTTTGCTCACGTGTACGACCGTATCCATGCCGAGCAGCCCGATGCGACTATTCTGCATCTCGCGTATTCCGAGGCCACGACCTGCTCGCATCAATCATCGAAGATCGCCGCCAAGGGTCGCGACTACGTGTTCTCTATGGACACGCGCTTTGTCTCGGTAGGCCAGTCGCTCGTTGTCGTCGAGACCGCCAAATACATCGAGGCTCACCCCGATGCCACCGTCGACGAGATCTTTGCATTTACGAATTCCGTCATGGACCGCGTGCTGCTGGGCTTTGTTCCTACCGATCTTGCCTTTCTTAAGGCGGGCGGTCGCTTGTCCAACGTCGCATTCCTTGGCGCCCATCTGCTCAAGATTAAGCCCTGCATTGAGGTGACGGGCGGCAAGTTCGTGGCGACCAAGAAGTTCCGCGGCTCTATGCTCAAGTGCGCCCGCGCCTTTATTGACCACATGGTTGCGAAGGGCGAGATTGACTACTCGCACATTGGCCTGGCGTATTCGGTGGGCCTTTCCCAGGAGCTGCGCGATGACATGGAGGTCTATGCGCATGATCTGGGCTTTAAGGACGTTACCTGGACTCAGGTCGGCGGCGTCATCTCGAGCCATTGCGGCCCGACCGCCTTCGGTGCGGTGCTGACGCTTAAGGCGTAAAGGCCGCAGGCGAGCGTTCTTCAGCCTGACATCTCGACGTAGTCCCCAGCCATGGTGATGGGGGATAGATTAAAACGTGCCGTTCTAGTCCGAGACGTTTAAACGCAAACGCATGGGCTAGAATGACTCTGGCATTTTAATTGGTTGCATCCAAGGAGAGGCAAGGTAGCGCGAATGGCAGAAATGACGCTTGAGGGTGTGGACGCTCGTCCCGAGGACTCTGCGTTTGCCCTTGGCCGCGTGCATTCGATCGAGACGATGGGAACGGTCGACGGACCCGGCATCCGCTTTGTGGTGTTTGTTCAGGGCTGTCCCATGCGCTGCGCGTATTGCCACAATCCCGATACCTGGTCGGTCAACGGCGGCACCATGGTGACCGTCGAACACCTGATGGATGAGTTCCAGAGTAACCACGAGTTCTATCGCAGCGGTGGCATTACGGTGTCCGGCGGCGAGCCGCTCCTGCAGCCCGAGTTTTTGGCCGATCTGTTTCGTGCTATGCATAACAACCCCGATGGCCGTGTACATACCTGCCTAGATAGCTGTGGCTATGCATTTGACCCCAACCACCCCGAGAAGTTCGATGCCGTGCTCAACGAGACCGACATGGTACTGCTCGATATTAAGCATGCCGACCCGGTCGAGCATAAAAAGCTGACCGGTTGCGATCCCGCACGCATCTTGGCGTTCGGCGATGAACTTGCACGTCGCAAGATCAAGGTCGTTATCCGCCACGTGGTGGTGCCGGGCATTACCGACACGGTGGAGGAGTGCGAGAAGCTCGGTCGCCTCATCGCTCCATGGCACAACGTGGTGGGCCTGGAAATGCTGCCGTATCACACGATGGGTGTCGTCAAGTACGAGCAACTGGGCATTCCCTATAAGCTTGAGGGCGTACCTCAGATGGATACCGCGCGCATGCCCGAGCTGCGCAATGCCGTTATGGCCGGTATGAAAAAGCGCCGTGCGGAGCTAAAAAACGCTATCGGATAGCATGCCATAGCCCTCATATCCCCTCGTTCCCAGCTGAGTTGCGGTGGAATAGTTCTTGTTTTTAGGCCCATGTCGCCCAAACAGGAACCATTTCACCGCAACTTCGTTTTGGGTAGAGATGCGCAACAGAATCGTGCCATTTGGATAAATACGCTTGTGGTTTCTTTAAAGACACCTTAAACGCTGCTGAATATCTTTGGAAAGAAATGCCTGCTCGGTATCATGCTGCTCGTATATAAACGGTGGCAGTCAGGAGACCACGTGCGAAACATCGCATCGCGGGACGAGTATGTGCCGCAGCATGGCAGCAGATATAAGACGAAGGGCACGTCTTCGCGTGGCCTTGCCGGCGCTCGCATCCGCGTGAGGAAGATTGCCGCTATTGGGATGCTAACGTCGGCGGTTATTATCCTCGGAATTACCGTTAAAACCTACGCCTCGGAGCGAACGGGGCGCCCAGATGCGTCAACGGTACAGCTGCAAAACGAGAAGGTTTCAAAGTCCAAAGCGTCGGCAGATCAAGCTCTGTCGACGGCAGATCTCAAGACGAGACTTTCGAAGGCGGACTTCAACGATATCCCTTCGGGTGATACCGTTCGGACCTTCTCGTTGGTGGATAACAAGACTCCTGCCTTGGAGGATGAGAGCCTTGCCTTGCTCCAGGATGCCCTGTGTCGGGCGCAGGAGCTGGGCGATGTGGGTGTAGTGTTCTACGACCTATCGAGCGGTAGGGGCGTGACGTATAACGCCGATGTCGAGGTGTATGGAGCGAGCAGCTACAAAGCGCTGTATGCGCTCTATATTTGCGAGACGTTGGTCGAATCGGGGCAGGTGTCGCTCGATGGGCCTTTAGCCACGTATGGTGGTTACAGCATGGGCTGGCAGACGGTGCGCAACCTTATCGAGAATGCCGTCGTCAACTCAGACAACGATTCGTTTATCGCGTTACGCGCGGCGTTTGACCATGATGGCTATGAGGATTGGATTGCCAATCTGGGTGTTGATGACGAAACGGCACTGAATCCGATGAGTGATTTTCCGACCTACTGCCCGCGCACTTCTGCGAGGTTATGGCGTGAGATGAGCGAGTATCTGAGCATGGATACCGAGACTTCACAGTGGTTGTCGGGCCTTCTGGCATCAACATCGCGCTCGTTTATTCGCGATGGCATTGCGGACGAGCAGGTTTTGGTGCGCAACAAGGCAGGCTGGATTAGCGAGGATGGTTACTACTCGACATGCGATGCGGGCCTTATCGACATCGATGGCTGTACCTATGTCATGGGTATCATGACATCGATGCCGTGGAGCGACCGCTCGAGCGAGGTTACGGCCGCGATTGCAAAGGCTCTGTTTGATGCGCGAGCTGCACTGGCTTAGCGTGTTCGTTTGACGAGGTCAAACAAAATGCTGGTACCATACCGTGGTTGAGAATTTCGAATAGGTTTGGGGAATGGCATGGCTACCATTGCGATTATCGGTGCGCTCGAAAAAGAGATCATGCAGATTAAGGAAGAGCTGAGCGACGTTTGCGAGGCACGGGAGGCAGGCTTGACCGTTGTGAGCGGTGAGCTCGACGGCCTGACAGTTGTCGCCACAACGGCGGGCATGGGCACGGTGAACGCCGCCGCTGCAACACAGCACCTCATTAGCAAGTATGCTCCGCAGGCTGTTGTGTTTTCGGGCATTGCGGGCGGTTTGAACCCCAAGCTCCATATCGACGACGTGGTCATTGGCAAACGCCTACGCTATCTGGATACCGATACCGCGCTTATCGCCGAGTCCGCACCGGGGCTCGAGGAGTTTGGCTCGACGCCCGCGCTGGTCGATATTGCCGCCGACGTGCTTGCTGAGCGTGGGTTTGTTGACGCTTCGAAAAATGCAGTCGCTTCGAACGAGGGCACCAAGCAGTTCCTGGTCGGCACGATTGCCACGGGTAACCGCTTTGTGACGGGCGCTACCATGCGCAACGACGCTATCGAGGCGACGCATGCCGATTGTGTCGGCATGGAGGGCGCGGCAATTGCCCATGTCGCAACCAAAAATGGTGTCGATTGCCTGGTGTTGCGCGCTATCAGCGATAATTGTGACGAGGCGTACGATGCAATTTGCGAGCGCGAGTTCGATCTGTTCGAGTACGCGCGTGTCGCAAGTGACATCACGCTCGATATCGTCCGCCGCATTGCCGCTGCGCAATAGCGCGTCTATTTGTAAGAACCTACGACCAAGGAGTGTCCATGGCCGATTCCATTAACTATCAGCTTGCCAAGTTCGTCGCCAGCTACGGCAAGGTTTCGCAGATCCCCGAGTCCACCTGCCCCGAGGTGAGCTTTGTCGGCCGCTCCAACGTGGGCAAGTCGTCCATCATGAACAAGCTCTTTGGCCGCAAGAACCTGGTGAAGGTTTCGAGTACGCCGGGCAAGACGAGCAACATCAACTTCTTCGAGGCCGACGACGTGCACTTTGTGGACCTGCCAGGCTACGGTTTCGCCCGCCGTTCCAAGGCCGAGCGCGACCGTTGGGCCGAGCTCATTGGCGACTTCTTCGACTCCGAGCGCAGCTTTAACCTGGTTGTGTCGCTGGTGGACATTCGCCACGACCCCAGTAAACTCGACCATGACATGATCGACTACCTGCAGGGCAACGAGTTCAACTTTATCGTCTGCCTCACCAAGGCCGACAAACTCAGCCGCACCCAGCAGGCCCGCCAAGCAGCAGCCATCAAAAAGCAGCTCAACGTCCCGGCCGAGAATGTAATCATCACGAGCTCCCAGACCGGCGTGGGTATCGACGAACTAAAAAAGCGCATCGCCGAGGCCTGCCTCTAGTCAGGGTTAAACCGTCAAAAGCCCCCGTTCATATCACCCCAGTGATAGTTATTGGTAAACTATCACTGGGGTGATATTTTTTAGGAGGTCGATATGGAGCTTTGGCACGGGTCGGAGGTTGTTGTCGAGCATCCATCGTTGGATAAATGCAGGCAATTCAATGACTATGGGCGCGGGTTTTATTGCACACCGCATGAGGAAATGGCAATGGAGTGGGCATGTCGGACCGAGTCTGATGGCATTGCCAATCGATATGAGCTTGATTTAGATGGCCTTGCGATTTTGGATTTGGAATCAGGTGAGTTCTCGATTCTCAACTGGCTTGCAATTCTGGCGAATAACAGAGAGTTCAATGTTTCAACGCCAGTAGCACGCGAGGGGCTTCGTTATCTGCTGGATAACTGCCTGATTGATATTTCTCCCTATGACGTTATTCGAGGCTATCGTGCAGACGATTCCTATTTCTCGTTTGCAAGACAGTTTGTCAACGGCATGATCTCGCTCAGGCAATTGCAGCGCATTATGTTTTTGGGGGATTTGGGCATTCAATATGCGCTTATGAGTGAGCGTGCGTTCTCGGCGATTAAGTTCCGCGATTGGAAGCAGGCTTCGGGAGCTGAGTTTTATCCCAAACGATTTGAGCGAGAACAGAACGCTCGACGAAAGTACCTGGATACGGTAAACGGATTTGACTCTGATGGTGTCGACATTAGGGATTTGATGGCAGGGAGGGTTGATTTAAATGATCCAAGAGTTAACGGATCGTGGGCCGAGTAGGACATATCCCGTCTATTACCTTGAGGACGCAATGAACAACCTCGGGGATTGCTTCGACTATGCCGTTAACGATTACGGAGCAGAAGGATCGGAAGTTGCTGAACTCTTTTGCCTGAGCGGCGTAGCTCGCGAGTTCGAACGCGGCAACGCATGGGTAGTGTCGGGAAAGTCGGGCGTTGAACTATTTGCGCTCATCTCCGAAAGATCTGGTTACCAAACAGGGTCGATGCCAGATCGGACCTACCGATTTGAGAAGACACCAGAATATTGGACGGGCTGGATACTGGCATATTTGCAGTGGCGCCTAGGGGGATCGTTCGAAGATCTGCTTCATGTTGTTCCATTTGATGCGCTGCGAAACCTGTACTACCCCTGGCATGAGGCCTCGGAGGAGCGCGTGGCGCGCCTTGTCTGTGATATGGCGAAGAAGGCGCCGCGTCAGACTAAACTGGCGCTAGCAAGAAAGAGGATTAAAAAAACCCAACAAGACCTGGCATACGAATCGGGTGTATCGCTCCGTTCAATCCAAATGTACGAACAGCGCCAGCGAAACATCAACGAAGCCTCGGTAACGACAGTGAGGGATATTGCAAAAGTCCTACACTGCAACATCGAAGACCTCCTAGAACCAGTCTTCGAATACAAAGAAACAAGCGCAGCGTAAACCAAGCGCACAGGCGAAGCCTGTCACTAGTAAGTGCCCCTACCTAGCAAGAGCCCCTACCAATAAAAAGCAACTATCAGCCCGGCGCTTTTACAAAGCGTAGGTCCCTGTAGCCGCCGTCAGCGAAGCTAACGTAGGGGAGGCCAGGGGCTTTGCCCCCAAATCTTTCCGCAGGACGGCAGGACCCCCGCCGCACGAAGTGCGCAGCGGGGGTCCTGCCATGTCCGAGGACGATTTGGGGGCAAAGCCCCTGGCCTCCCCGGCGAGTATACGGGACGGCGACTACAGGTATTCGATCTGGGCGCCTTCCGTGTCGCACGTCAGAATATGCGTATCGCACTTGGGGAACTGCTCGCGCAGCTTGACCTGCAGGAACTTTGCCACGATGGTGTCGTCGGTCACAGCCATGAGGGTCGAGCCCGAGCCGCTAATCCAGATGGTCTTAGCGCCGCCGTTAAGGCAGGTGTCGCGCACGGCGTTGTAGTCGGGAATCAGACGGCGACGATAGGGCTCCTGGATGCGGTCGTCGTTGGCGGCGGCAATCAGGTCAAGGTCGCCGGTCTCCAGGCCGCGCGTCATGCCGGCGATGCGGCCCATCTGCCACACGGCGGTGGAGAGCGGAATCTCCTGCGGCACGACCTTGCGCGCCTCGCTCGTGTGTACCTCGTAGGGCGGAATCACGGTAATAAAACGCAGGCGATCGCTCACCTCGTAGCGCAGGCACTGGGGGAGCGAATCAGTCGGCGTAAAGGAGCAAACGGCACCGCCCAGGATGGCAGGGGCGACGTTATCGGGATGGCCCTCGACCTCGGTGGCAATGCGGACAAGCTCGGCACGGTCGACGGTGTGGCCCGTCAGCGCGGCGGCCGCCATGATGCCAGCGACGACGCAGGTGGAGCTGGAACCCAGGCCGCGGGCGACGGGCACGTCGGTCTGGATGTCGATAGCGACGGGAAAAGCCGGCTCGCCCCATGCGGCCAGCGCATCGACAAAGCTCACGTAGACCAGGTTGTTCTCGTTTTGGAATTCCTCGGGGCAGCCCGTGATGGTGAGCTTGTCGGCGCGCTCAAAGGTAAAGTGCGAGTAGAGGCTGACGGCCATGCCGAGGGTGTCGTAGCCGATGCCTAGGTTTGCGCTCGTGGCTGGGACGGTGATTTTGATCATGTGGGTCCTCCTGGGCGGGTCTGGCCGTTTAGTTCGCTGCTCGGGCAGTCCTGGCTCGCTCGGAAAGCACATTAAGTGCTTTCCGGCTCGTGCGGAACTCGCGACGAACTAAACGGCCAGACCCGCTCGCATGCTCGTCATTATCCCGAAAGCTAAATAAAAAGAAGGTGCGCCGGCTTTCGCCGGCGCCTTATAAGGGGTTTTAGTTGGTAGTCATCTTTTTTGCTGCAGACTCGACGTAGTTGGCCATGTCGGCTACGTCGCAGACGTCTTCGAAGCGGACAGGCTTGGACTCAAGCTCGGCGAGTTGGACCGGGGCGACCGTGTTGGTGGCCTGCTCGAGTACACGCATAGCCTCAAAATCATCCTCGGGAACGTCGAGGCCCAGGGCGTCGCAGCAGGCGCGCGGGAACTTGTAGGGGCTGGCGGTCGAAAGCAGCACGCGAGCCTTGGCGCCCTCGGCGGGAGCGACCTTTTCAAAGACGTGATAGCCGCAAGCGGTGTGCGGGTCGATCACGTAGCCGTTGGCGTCCCAGCAACTCTTGATGGCAGCGCGGACCTCGTCCTCGCTGGCCCAGCCGCAGCCAAAGACGCTCTGAATCTTGGCCAGCAGCTCGGCGGGTACCTCGTAGCGACCGGTCTGTGCCAACTGCTCCATAAGGCCGGCAACGAGTTCGCAGTCGCCATCGGACAGGAAGTACAGCATGCGCTCCAGGTTAGAGCTGATGAGGATGTCCATCGACGGCGAGATGGTCGTGAAGAACGGGCGGTTACGGTCGTAGACGCCGGTGGTCAGGAAGTCGGCAAGCACGTTGTTCTTGTCGCTCGCGACGATGAGCTTGGCGACGGGCAGGCCCATGCGCTTGGCGTAGTAGCCGGCCAAGATATCGCCAAAGTTGCCGGTGGGCACACAGAACTCTACGGCGTCGCCAGCCTCGATAGCGCCGGCGCGCAGCAGCTGCGCATAGGCGGCAAAGTAGTAGACGACCTGCGGTACCAGACGGCCGACATTGATAGAGTTGGCGCTCGAAAGCACCGTGCCGGCGGCTTCCAGGCGCTCGGCAAGCTCCTTATCGGCAAAGATGCGCTTGACGGCGCTCTGGGCGTCGTCAAAGTTGCCGCGGATGCCGCAGACGGCGACGTTGTCGCCCTCCTGCGTGGACATCTGCAGGTTCTGGACGCGGCTAACCTTGCCCTCGGGATAAAAGACGGTGATGCCCGTGCCCGGAGCGTCGGCAAAACCGGCGAGCGCAGCCTTGCCCGTGTCGCCCGACGTGGCGGTGACGATCATGATGCGCTCGGCGCCGCCGTCCTTGGCGGAAGTGCGGGCCATCAGACGGGGGAGCATCTGCAGGGCGACGTCCTTGAAGGCGCTTGTAGGGCCGCCAAAGAGTTCCATCACATAGGTCTGAGGGGCGTCAACACCCGGCGCAGCGTCGAGTTTGACGAGCGGCGTAACCTCTTCACTCGCGAACGTGCCGCGGTATGCCTCGTCGACACACGCCGAAATTTCTTCGGCCGTGTAATCATTCAGTAACATTCCCAACACATCTTGAGCGATTTCAAAGTACGATTTAGCTGCAAGCGAGCTGATATCGACCTGCTGGGTGCCGAGCTCGTCCGAGACAAACAAACCCCCGTCGGGAGCGATGCCGGTACGGATTGCCACCTTACTTGAGCACGATAAAGTGCGTCCTCGTGTACTATGATAAGTTCCCATATAACACTGCTCCTCGGATGCCTTGGTCCCAATCGGTGAAACCATGGTATCAGAGCACGCAAAATAGGTTCGCAGAGGCTTTTAGAAAGGTAACCTCCAGCCCATGATTAAGATTGCCAAGTTTGGCGGCTCGTCGGTCGCCGACGCCGAACACTTCAAGAAGATCAAGGCCATCGTCGATGCCGACCCTGCCCGCCGTTTTGTGGTGGTTTCTGCCTGCGGTCGCCGCTTTAAGGGCGACACCAAGGTGACCGACCTGCTCTACCTGGTTAACGCGCACGTTAAGTATCACGTGTCGTGCGAGGAGTTGCTCGAGGACATTGGCCAGCGCTATTTTGATATTGCTGACGAGCTGGAGCTTACCTATCCCATCCGCGAGGAGTTCGCGGCCTTTGCCGAGCGCGCCCGCTCGGGCGGTTACTCCACCGAGGAGCTCGTGAGCCGCGGTGAGTACTTCACCGCTCGCCTGATGGCCGAGTACCTGGGCCTGCCGTTCCTGGACGCCGCGACGGTTGTCGCGTTCCATCACGACGGTACGCTCAGCATGAACCGCACCTCCGAGCTGGTGCAGGAGTACGGTCAGCAGGGCGGCTTTGTTATGCCCGGTTTTTACGGCGCGACGCGTGAGGGTCAGATCAAGTTACTCGATCGTGGCGGCGGCGATATCTCGGGCTCGATCCTGGCCAAGTGCCTGGGCGCTGATCTGTACGAGAACTGGACCGACGTCTCGGGTTTCTATTCTGCCGATCCGCGTATTGTTCCGGAGGCTCAGCCTATTGCGCGTGTTACCTACGAGGAGCTGCGCGAGCTTTCGTACATGGGCGCAAGCGTCCTGCACGAGGAGGCCGTGTTCCCCGTGCGCGAGGCGGGCATTCCTCTGGTCATCAAGAACACCAATGCGCCGCAGGACCCTGGCACCATCATTAGCGAGACGGCTGATGAGGGCGAGGCAGAGCCCATCATTACCGGCGTGACCGGCAAGCGCGGTTTTGTCGCCATCAACGTCGCCCGCGACCGCACCAAGCCCCGCGTCGGCTTTATGCGCCGTGCGCTTTCGGTGTTCGAGCGCTATGACGTTTCCGTCGAGCACATGCCCACCGGTGTCGACCGCTTTGGCGCCGTGGTGCAGGAGCGGGACGTTCACGATTCACTGTACTCGCTCGTGGGCGACATTCAGCAGGAGGTCGAGCCGCTCGAGATCGAGGTTGTCGAGGGTCTGGCACTTATCGCGACCGTCGGCCGTAACCTGCGCGGTCGTGCCGGCATCTCGGGCCACCTGTTTGGCATGCTTGGCCAGGCTGGCGTGAGCGTGCGTATGATTTCGCAGAGCTGCGACGAGATCAATATCATCATCGGTGTGGAGGAGAAGGACTTTGATCTGGCGATTCAGACCATTTACCGCGCCTTCTCCGACGAGAACGGCATTGTGAAGGTCTCCGATCTGGAGGCTCCCGCGCCGGTCGATCCCGCTCTGGTCGCGCTCCACAAGTAGCTGCTATCTCAGTAGATTTTTGGACTTGCCTCAAAAATCTATGGCGGGGCGTTTCGTTTCGGTTTCGTTTCGACGGGGCGGGTTTCGTGCCCGCCCCGTTCTTGTATACACTGGCAACAATAATCGGCCTGCTTGGCGTGCGGGCAAAAGCCACAACCTTTAAAGGGGGAAGCATGAAACAGTACACGGTTGCTATTTTGGGCGCGACGGGAGCCGTGGGCACCCAGATGCTCGAGTGCCTCAACGAGCAGGAGTTCCCGGTTGGCAAGCTCAAGCTGCTGGCGAGCGCGCGTTCTGTGGGCAAGACCGTCGAGTTCCGTGGCGAGCAGATCGTGATCGAAGAGGCTTGTCCCGAGGCCTTTGAGGGCTGTGACATTGTGCTTGGAGCTGCCGGCGACGACATCGCGAAGGAGCTACTGCCCGAGGCCGTCAAGCGCGGCGCCGTCGTGGTCGACAACAGCCATGCCTTCCGCATGGATCCCGAGGTGCCGCTGGTTGTGCCCGAGATCAATGCCGACGACATCAAGTGGCATCACGGCCTTATCGCCAACCCCAACTGCGCGACCATTATCGGCCTGGTTCCCACGTGGCCGCTGCATCAGCTCGCTGGCGTGAAGCGCATGATCGTCTCGACGTACCAGGCGGCTTCGGGTGCTGGCGCCCCCGGTATGGCCGAGCTCGAGGCTCAGCTGGCCGCCCTGGGCCGTGGCGAGGAGATTCCCGAGCCGCGCGCGTTTGCCGCCCAGCTCGCGAGCAACCTGATTCCGCAGATTGGCGGCGTCAAGGAGGAGGGCTTTACCTCCGAGGAGATGAAGTTGCAAAACGAGGGCCGCAAGATCATGCATCTGCCCGAGCTGCGCGTGAACTGCACCTGTGTGCGCGTGCCCGTGCTGCGTTCGCACTCCGAGAGCATTACGCTCGAGTTTGAGCGCGATATTACGGTCGAGGAGGCCCGTGTTGCGCTGGCTGCCGCTCCGGGCGTGAAGCTGGTTGACGACATGAGCGCCGAGGATGCGCACGAGCGCTTCCCCATGCCGATGGATACGTCCGACCAGGACCTGATCTGGGTCGGCCGCGCGCGCCGCGACATCTCGAACCCCGAGGCCGCGCGCGGTATCACCTTCTGGTGCTGCGGCGACCAAATCCGTAAGGGCGCGGCAACCAACGCCGTCCAGATCGCTAAGCTGCTCTGCGAGTAGTGTGACCTGTCCGGCGGGGGCCGGGCTTGGTTTTCAGAACGTCCTCGACCATGTGTGGCGCCTTGTCCTGCTCCTTCGGAGCCGCGGACAAGGCGCCACACTGGTCTGCGGAGTGTTCTGAAAACCAAGCCCGGCCCCCGCCTGCGGTGACGCTGCTGCAAGCGACCTGCGATGGGGCCGTTGTTGGTTGGGGCCGCTGGGCTGATGGGGGGGGCACGTGGCTGTTGCGGGCCCTAGTCCCGGCGGCGGCTCCGGCGCTTCGCGCCTGCCGCCTTGGAGGACTGTGGGGCGCCGCCGGCAGCTGCGGCGCGCTGCGCCTGCTGCCTGGGGTGACTTTGGGGTTGGGGGGAATCGGGGTCTAATACCTGTCTCTT
>CABSNR010000040.1:0-18123 GCA_902479145.1 uncultured Collinsella sp. | reverse complement strand
CTTGCGTTTGGCGGTCAGCCGTCGGCGCGCTTACACCAACATTTCCGACGCGATCTTCTTTTGGCAATTGCTCGACCGATTCGTGGCTTGAAACACAAATTATCGAGTTAAGGAGACATGGGGTCATACAGCGGCTCTCAGGGCGCCCGTAGCACTCCCCCGCCATTACCCCTGCGGCGTCCTCGTATAGAGCCCATTCTTCTTGGCGTTTCGTTGCAACAGCTCACTTGTCCACCGGTCAAGTGAACTACTGGAATAAATACAGCGACACGCTTGTTCGTTACAGTGGCTATATCGGTGTATATCGCCGCGATAAATACAGCCCGTTCTTGGCGTGTACCTGCTGCGCGTATGTAGAATCATATCGCGTTAATAAATCGGCTCAAGCGCGTGCAAAACGCACAAGTAACCGCAAAAGGCGATTATCGCGCAGGTAGATTTTTGGCACCCTGTTGCTTAATCAAAATTAAGCAATTGCTTAAAACAAAAAAGGTCAGGCACTAGGTGCCTGACCTGCAAACTTCTGGTCGGGACGACTGGATTCGAACCAGCGACCCCTTGACCCCCAGTCAAGTGCGCTACCAAGCTGCGCCACGTCCCGAAGCTTTTGCTTGTTGCTCTGCTCTCGCTCGCAACAGGGAGTATATTAACCCGAAACTTTGGACTTGTGCAAGAACTTTTTTAATTATTTTTGAGCAAGTCCAAAATTGTATCTGCGAGCTGGGGTTTTGTCAGCACGGGAAGTTCTTGCGTTCCTGCTGTGCTTACAATCCAGGCCTTATTGGTATCGGTTCCAAAGCCCGAATCGGCGCGCGAGACATCGTTGGCGATGATCGCATCGCAACCCTTGCGGGCAAGTTTGTGCTGCGCGTACTCCACGACGTTATCGGTCTCGGCTGCAAATCCGATCACGCACCGCTCTCCCTTTTGGCGCGAGAGCTCGGCCAAGATATCGACCGTCTCGACCAGTTCGATTCGATCCAGGCGTTCGTTGGCCTTTTTGAGCTTATGGTCCGCAGGGGCCGCGGGGGTGTAGTCGGCGACGGCGGCCGCACAAATTGCCGCATCCGCCGTCTGGAAGGCGCTCAGGGCCGCCTGGAGCATCTCTGCGGCGGTCTGCACGCGCACGCACTCCACGCCGCGGGGCACATCGAGTGATGTCGGTCCCAACACGAGCGTGACCGCAGCGCCGCGGCGTGCGGCCTCCCCCGCCAGGGCGATGCCCATCTTGCCCGAAGAGCGGTTGCCAATGAATCGCACGGGGTCGATCGGCTCGTGCGTGGGACCGGCAGTAATTACGATGCGCTTACCTGCCAGGTCCTGTGGCGCGGGGTTGAACACCTCACAGACAGCCTCTACGATGTCCTCGGGCTCGCTCATGCGTCCCGTGTCCACGTCGCCGCAGGCAAGGTAGCCGCTGCCCGGACCCACCACATGGACACCGCGCTCGAGCAGCGTGGCCATGTTGGCCTGCGTCGCCGGCGCCTTCCACATGCCGTTGTTCATAGCGGGTGCGATCACGATGGGTCGCGGCGTCGCAAGCAGCGTGGTGGAGATGAGGTCATCGGCGACGCCGTTGGCCATCTTGGCGATGATATTGGCCGTCGCGGGCGCCACGACCACCAGATCGGGCTCCTGCGCCAGCGAAATGTGGTGGATGGGGTCGGAGGGATCGTCGAATAGGCCCACCGCGACCGGCTCATTGGTGAGTGCGCGGAAGGTAAGCGGCCCCACAAACTCGGTGGCATGCTCGCTCATAACGACCTTGACGCGCGCACCGCGCTTTTGCAGCAGGCGCACGATATTGCACGACTTATAGGCGGCGATCCCGCCGGTAATGCCCAGCAGGATCGTTTTTCCCTCAAGTTGCATTGAATTGTTGGATGCCGCCGTCATCGCTAGGCTTCCTTGCTCGGGGGTACCAGGAGGCGGTGGCAGTACGGGCAGTGCGTAATCTCGCTGCCGTCGTGGTTGAGGTCGCTCATGGACGATGCCTGCAGCGCGGTGTGGCAGACCGTGGGGGTGTTGCCCTGGATGGTCTCGACGGCAAGGCCGCGGAACTGCTTGAGCAGACGCTCGTAGTCGGTGAGCACGTCGGCCGGCAGCGTGGCGGCAAGCGCGGTGCGCTCCTTAGTGGCGGCGTCAATCTGAGCCTGCAGGTCGGCAGCCTTGGCGCGGGCGGCCTTGGTATCGGCCTTCACGCCCTCCTCGAACTTGGCGATGATGGCCTGCGCGCGGGTCTCGCGGTCGAGCGCCTCCTTATGGGCGACAACGACGTCCTTGCGGGTGTGCTCAATCTTGTCCAGTCGCTTGGCCAAGGTGGCGAGCTCATTCTCCAGGTCCTGAACCTCTCGGTAGTCGGAGCCGTCGACGTGACGCTTTTTGGCAGCCTCGATGGCGTTGTTGGTCTGAATCTCGGTGGTGTTGAGATCGTCGAGCTCAATGTCCAGATCCTTGCGCTGGGCGTAGAGCTTGGTCATCTCGGACTTGAGCTTCACATAGGTCTTGCGCTTGGAAGCGAGCTCCTTGAGCTCCGGCATATTGGCAAGTTCGCTCTTGTTGCGGGCGAGCTCCAAATCGATCTCTTGCAGCTTGAGTAGCGTAGCGCCGGCGCTCATAAGTTCTCTCCTTTTGTCACAGTCCACCATTGGCAAGGGTTCAGTATTTTAATCGCATGACGGGGGTCGACCCCGGCGTCAACTGCAGAGTTCATCAATATATCAACGAACGGCTCCTCGGAGCGGTCGTGGCCGAGCAAGATCACCGGCTGCCCGCGTAAGGCAAGGTCTTGCGCCACGTGGTAGCCCGCTTCGCCCGTCACGACAACGTCCGCGCCCGCGGCGATGGCAAGCTCTCCAAAGTCGCCCAGGGAGCCGCCCAAAATGGCGACAGTGCGGCACGGGCGATCGGCTTCGCCCCACACACGCGGGTCGCTGCCATAGGCCGTGGCGGCACGGTTGGCGAGATCACGCAGCGTGCACGGGTCGTTGAGCGTTGCAAGCGTGCCCAGGCCGGTGGCCTCGGGGTCGTCCACGTGCTCCAGTGAGCTCACTGGAGCGGCATCCAGCAGCTCGCTCAGGCAGGTGCGCGCTTCGTGCGAGCGGTCCAGATTGGTGTGGAGCGAGATAATGCTCACGCCGCAGCGGGCGGCCTCAAACAGCGCTGCGCTGCACTGGGGGCGTGCGGAATCCGACGGACAAAACGCCTCGGGCGCCTTGATATAGACAGGATGATGCGTCAGCAGCACGTTTGCGCCGGCTTCTTGGGCGCGGCGAACATTAGCTTCGGTCGCATCGAGTGCGCAGGCCACGCCAGCAATCTCGGCGGCAGGGTCGCCCACGGAGAGCCCTACATGATCCCAGCCCTCGGCGTCCGCCTTGGGGTAGCGCTCCAGCAGCGCACGTTCAAGCTCGGCGACGATCATGCGGCACCCACGATCGAGAGCAGCGTCTGGGCAAAGTCGTCCAGGTCGGCAGGGTTCACACGGTCATCAAACGAGATACGCAGAGCGCCCAATGCCTGCTCGCGACCAATGCCCATGGCGCTGAGAATATGGCTCGGGTCCATGCTGCCGCTCGAGCAGGCGGAACCGGCCGATACCTCAAATCCGGCGGCATCGAGCTTGACGATGAGCTCCTCGGAGTCCATGCCATCAATGTAGATCGATACCATGCCGGGCAGACGGTCGGCATGCGCATAGTCGCCCATGGTGGCGTGAATGCGAGGGTGGGCCGTAAGCGTGGCGTAGAGCTTGTCGGAAAGGGTTTGCAGCGTCGCACGCTCCTGGGCTACATGGGGCGCCAGCGTTCGGGCGGCAGCGGCAAAAGCCAGCTGCGTGCGCAGGTCCTGCGTGCCCGCGCGACGTCCGGCTTCCTGTCCGCCGCCAAAAATGCGCGGGCGCAGCGGCGTGCGGCTCTTAAGGTAGAGCGCGCCGGATGCCACGGGGCCACCGATCTTGTGCGCGGCAACGGACATGGCATCGACGCCCAGCTCGGTGACATCGAGCGGAATATGCAGATACCCCTGGATGGCATCGGTGTGGAACAGGGCGCCAACGGTATGCGCGGCCGCGGCAAGCTCGCGGATGGGCTGCACCACGCCGGTCTCGTTGTTGGCAACCATGATGCTCACGAGCGCCACGTCGTCGCCTAGCAGCTCGACAAGCGTGGCAGGCTCAATGTAGCCCATGCGGCAGGGCTGCACCAGGTCGACGGCAAAGCCGGCGGCACGCAGCAGCGGCAGGTTATCCAGAATCGAATCGTGCTCGATGGCCGACACGATCACGCGGTCGCGCTTGCAATCGCGCTGACGAGCGCCCTCTGCAAGACCGAGCAGCGCCAGCTGGTTTGCTTCTGTACCGCCGTTGGTCAGGACGATCTCGGACGGGCGGACGCGTGCGCCAAAGCTATGGGCGATCTCGCGACGGGCAACCTCCAGGCGCGCGGCGGCCTTGCGGCCGAGCGAGTGCAGCGAGTTGGGGTTGACGCCGGCAAGCTCGCTGTCGTCATATTCGCGCTGCGCAAGGAGCGCCTCGGCGCGCATGGGCGTCGAGGCGGCGTAGTCAAGATTCACGGGTATGCGGTTTTGACCTGCGGTCATAAGGGTTTATGCCTCCTGTGCAGCCTCGTTGCCCAGCTTCTGCAGCAGCGCAACCTCGGCGGCGGGATCTTCGGACTTAAATACGGCGGAGCCGGCCACCAGAACATCGGCACCGGCCTTAACGACCTCGGCGATGTTTTTGGAAGAGATGCCGCCGTCGACCTCGATGAGGGGCGAAACGCCGTGGCGCTCACACATGGCCTTGAGCTCGTGCAGTTTGGCGATGGTGCCGGGGATAAAGCTCTGGCCGCCAAAGCCGGGGTTCACGCTCATGAGCAGCACCATGTCAACAATGTCGATGATGCTATCGAGCACGCAGACGGGCGTGGCGGGGTTGAGCACCACACCGGCCTTGACGCCGCGCTGCTGCAGATGCGTGAGCGTGCGGTGCAGGTGCGTGGAAGCCTCGTAGTGCACGGTGATCATGTCGGCACCGGCGTCGGCGTACCAATCAACGGTCTCGTCGGGGTTCGACACCATCAGGTGCGCGTCGACCGGTACATCGGTGGAGCGCTTGACGGCCTTGAGGATGTCGACGCCAAAGGTGAGGTTGCCGGTAAAGTGACCGTCCATAACGTCGAAGTGCACGTAGTCGGCACCGGCGATCTTGTCGAGCTCGCCCTTGAGGTTGGCCATGTCGGCCGAAAGGATGGACGGAGCGATTTTGATGGAACCCATGGTAGAAGCCTTTCTGCGCTAGTCGGTGAGTCCGTAGAACTCTTGAGAAGGGACGCGTTCGGTAAGAATCTCGAGCGCCCTATCCAAAGTAACACCGTTGTAGAGCGTTTGCTCGACGGCAAAGGTGAGCGGAATGTCTACGCCCAGTGAACGGGCAAGCTCGCTCACGCTGCGGGCCGCGACGGCGCCCTCGACAACCATATGCGTGCGCGTCTGATACTCGTCGAGCGACACGCCGTGGGCAAACTCGTAGCCAAAGGTGCGGTTGCGCGAATGCTCCGAGGTGCAGGTGGCAATGAGGTCACCCATGCCGGCAAGTCCCATGCAGGTCATAGCTTGACCGCCGCGGGCATGCACCAGACGGCTAATCTCGGCCAGGCCGCGCGTCATGATGAGGGCGAGCGTGTTGTCGCCGGCACCGGTGCCGGCGGAGATGCCGCACACGATGGCGATGACATTTTTCATGGCGCCGCAAACCTCGACACCGGTCATGTCTTGCGACAGATAGATGCGGAAGGCCGTGGACAGGAGCAGGTCCTTAAAGGTCTCCCCTATCTGCGGATCTTTGCTGGCGATGACGGCGGCAGAAAGCCCGCCGCGGCAGATCTCCTCGGCATGGTTGGGGCCCGAGAGCGCCGCCACGCGCGCCTCGTTGCCGATCTCGCTGGCGATGACCTCGCTCATGAGCAGGCCGGACTCGGGCTCAATGCCCTTGGTGAGGCAGAGCACCGGGGTATTGGCTGCGATAAAGGGCGCGGCCTGGTGGCACACGCTGCGAAGGTGCGTCGAAGGAACGGCGAAGATGATGGCCTCGGCGCCGTCGAGCGCCTGTACCAGGTCCGTGGTGGCGACGACGTTGCCGGGCAGCTCGTAGCCCACCAAATACCGGGGGTTGCGGTGCTCGCCATTGATGCCGGCGGCCGTCTGCTCGCTGTGGGCCCACATGGTCACGCGCTCGGCTCGCGCGGCGGCAAGGCCGGCGACGGCGGTTCCCCAGGAGCCGGAGCCAATCAGCGCAACATTCATGACTCTCTCCTACTTATCGTCGGGCTCGGTGACGCGCTTGGTAAACGAGAGCTTGGACTCCTTACCCGTCATGAGCTTTTTGATGTTCGCACGATGGGCCCACACCACAGTAATGCCGATCAGCGCCATGCAAAACTTAAGTCCGAGGCTGCTGTACGGAAAGACCGCGCAGGCAGCGATGGGAAGACCGATGGCCGCGGCAAGCGAGCCCACCGACACAAACTTGGTGATGGCGACGGCCACGATAAACATGCCCAGCAGCGAAAGTCCGATGGGCCAGTACCAGGCGAGGATGACGCCCAGACCAACTGCGATGCCCTTGCCGCCATGGAAGTTGAGGTAGGGCGAGAAGATATGGCCCCACACGGCTGCCAGGCAGATGACGCCGAGCATCCAGTCGCCGGCGGCACCGGGGGCCATAATGCTCACGGGGAAGTCATAGCCCAAGTCGGCAATGAGCGGACGCGCGATAAGGACGCAGATGGCGCCCTTAAGGCAGTCGAGCAGCAGCGTGAGCGCGGCCACCTTGGGGCCGGCCACGCGCAGGGCGTTGGTGGTGCCGATGTTGCCAGAGCCCGCCTTACGAATGTCCGTGTGGTTGAACACGCGGCCCAGGATCAGACCAAACGGAATCGCCCCGATAAAGAACGAGACCACGGCGCAGATGGCGGTCAGAAGAATCGGATTATGCATCCTTTTGCTCCTTCTTCCTAAAGAAGAGTCGAATGGGCGTTCCGGCAAAGTCGAAGGTCGAGCGCATGCGGTTCTCCACGTAGCGCTGGTAGGTGTCGTTGACCAGGTCACTGTGGTTGACGAAGAACGTGAACGTCGGCGGGTTGACGCCCGTCTGGGTCACGTAGTGCATGCGCAGGCGGCGCTTGCCGTCCACCACGGTATGACCGAACTCGCGCAGATCGGTGAGGAACGTGTTGAGGCGCGAGGTGCTAATCTTTTGCGAGCGCGTCTTCTCGGCGGCGTCGACCATCGCCCAGATCTTCTCAACGCTGCGGCCAGTGAGGGCAGAGATGCGCAGGTACTGGGCCCAGGGAGCCATGACGCCCAGACGGCGGTCGATGGTCTCCATGCAGGCCTCGCGCTTACGGTCGTCGTCGAGCAGATCCCACTTGTTGAGCAGCACAACGATGGCACAGCCGCGCTCGATGGCAAGACCCATGACCTTCTGGTCCTGTTCGGTAACGCCAACGGAGGCGTCGACGACGAGCAGCGCCACGTCGGCGCGGTCGATGGCGCGCAGGCCGCGGACCATGGAGTAGTACTCGATGTTCTCGTACACGGTACTCTTCTTGCGGATGCCCGCGGTGTCGACCATGCGGTAGTGCTTGCCGTTGCGCTCCACGACGGTGTCGATGGCGTCGCGCGTCGTGCCGGCGATGTTGGACACGATGGAGCGGTCGGCGCCCAGGATGCGGTTGAACAGCGAAGACTTACCGGCGTTGGGGCGGCCGATGATGGCGACGTTCAGCGCGTCGGGGAACTCATCGGCGACCTCGTCCTCTTCCTCGGGAAGCAGGGCTACGATGTCGTCGAGCAGGTCGCCCGTGCCGTGGCCGTGCAGGGCCGAGAGCGGCGTGGGCTCGCCGATACCGAGCGAATAGAACTCCCAGATGCTGTCGTTCTCTCGATCGGGGTTGTCGAGCTTGTTCACCAGCAGAAAGACCGGCTTGTCGCAGCGCTTGAGCATGCGAGCGACCGACTCGTCCTCCTCGGTGACGCCGGTGCGGCCGTCGACCACAAACAGGATGACGGCGGCTTCCTCGGCGGCGGCGAGGGCCTGGTCGCGAATGGACGTGGCGAAGACGTCATCGCTCTTGAGCGGTTCGATGCCGCCCGTGTCGACGATGGTGAACTCGCGGCCGTTCCAATCGGCCGTGTGGTACGAGCGGTCGCGCGTGACGCCGCGGGACTCATGGACGATGGCGTCCGAGGTCTGGGCCAGGCGGTTAACGAGCGTGGACTTGCCCACGTTGGGGCGTCCGACGACGGCGACGATAGGTTTCATCTGCACTCCTTTAATGGGTAGGGTCAGTGGAAGTGTTAGAGTCGGCAGGCACAATGCCAAGGATGTGCTCCAGGGTATCGAGCAGCTCATGCGGCATGGTCGACACCACATGAACCTCGGCGCCGCGACTGGTAAGGCTTGCGAGTAAATCGTCACGATGATACTCGTCAAGCGTCATGCCGTCAGCGTTGAACATGAGCTTAGGCACAAAGAGCATAACCCCCGAGAGGTCCTGCGGCAGCTGTTCCAGAATGTCGCAGGCGACGATGAGGCCGGTCACGTCCACGTTGCCGCCAAAGTAGCGATTCTTGATGGCCGTGACGGTGCCGGCGAGCCCCTGCGGCGATTCCACGAAACGTGCCACGGTGTCGCGTGCGCTGGCGCCCGAGAGGCACAGCAGGTGCTGGCTGCGAGCGGCGATGGCCTCGCGGACGCGACCCAGTCGTTCGGCATCGGCGGCAAGCACATCGTCCGTCTCGTCTAGGTATGAGCGGATCATGCCGATACCGTCGTAGTACTGCGGATAGCCGTCGTAAAAGTCCGCCTCGGGCGGATCGATGCCGGCGTCCAGGTAGAACTCGTCGCTCATCTGGAAGGTGTGGCGGCCAAAACGTTCGAAGGCGCGGTCCTGGTAGGGACGGATCATGGCAATGGTCTCGCGCGCGAGCTCGGGTTTGTCGCTGTAGGACCAGCTAAAGCGGTTTTGGTGCTTGGTAAAACCGAGCGGCACAATGCCCAGGCTTGTGATTTGCTCGTGCTCCTCGCAAAAGCGCAGGGTCTTTTCCAGCTCCTCGCCGTCGTTCATGCCGGGGCACAACACAATCTGCGCGTGGATCTCGATGCCGGCGGCCATGATGGCCTCGAGTACGTCCATGCCGCGCTGGGCGTTGCGGCCCATCATACGACGGCGGACGTCGGGGCTCACGGCATGGACCGACACGTTCATAGGGCTCATGTTGCGTTGGATGACGTTTTGCACGTCCTCGTCGGTGAGGTTCGTGAGCGTGACGAAGTTGCCCTGCAAAAAGCTCAGGCGGTAGTCGTCGTCGCGAATATAGAGCGTGGAGCGGCCGCCCTTGGGGAGCATCGTCATAAAGCAGAACACGCAGGCGTTCACACAGGTACGCATGCCGTCAAAGATGGGGCCATCGAACTCAAGGCCCCAGTCCTCTCCCGGGAAGCGGTCGAGCTCGACGGAGGTGACGGTGTTGTCGCGTGGGTCGAAAACCTCGAGGTCGACGGTATCATCGTCGGCCTCCCAAAGCCATACGATCATGTCGGTGAGCTGCTCGCCGTTGACCGTGAGCACGCGCATGCCCGGCTCGATACCCACATCCCATGCGGGCGACTCGGGACGCACGTTCTTAACGAGCGCGCCCTCACCCGGCTCGGGGTCGCGGCTGCGCCCGTAATCGGCCACCTCGGCGGCGTATGCGGGTACGGTCTGGTCCATGGTTAGCGGCAAAGCTCCTTGATGCGCGTGACGGCGCGTTCGATGTGTTCTTGTGGGGTGGAGGCTCCGGCAGTGATGCCGATGTGGTGAGCGTCGGTAAACCACGCGGCCTGGAGCTCGGAAGCTTCCTCGATGTGATACGTGCGCTCGCAGGCGTCTGCGCAAATCTGCGCCAGGCGGCGCGTGTTGCCCGAGTTCTTGCCGCCCACGACGACCATGCAGTCGCAGCGGTTAGCAAGTGCGGCGGCTGCCTGCTGGCGCTCGCTCGTGGCTGCGCAGATGGTGTTGATCACGCGTAGTTCCTGCACGCGCGGGGTGATGGCAGCCACAACCTCGGCGAGGTTCTGCGCGGTCTGGGTGGTCTGCACGACGAGGCCCACCTTGCCCTTGAGCGACAAGGCGTTGGCGTCGGCGGCACAGCTCACGACCTGCGCATCATCGCCGGCGTGACCCAGAATGCCCTCGACCTCGGGATGCCCCGGCTCACCCACGACGAGTACGCGATAGCCCTCGCGCACCAGCCGCTCGGCGGCCACGTGGACCTTCTTGACGTAAGGGCAGGTGGCGTCGATCACGTTGAGGCCGCGCTTGCGGGCAGCATCGATGACCTGCGGCACCACGCCGTGGGCGCGGATGATCACGGTGCCGGTTGCTGCGTCGTCCAGGGTTTCGGCCAAGCCAACGCCTGCCTCAGCAAGCTCGCGCACCACGATGGGGTTATGGATGAGCGGACCCAAGGTATGGACCTGAGTGCACTCCCCTGCCTGCGGCGCGGCGGCTAGCGCCATATCGAGCGCACGCTGTACGCCGTAGCAAGTACCGGCGTGGGCGGCGATCTCGATGGTAGGCGCGGTTGCCTGGTCGGACGCAGTCGCGGCGGTGTTCGTCACATTCTCGCTCATGGCTAGAACCTGCCCGGATGCTCGGCACACAGCTCGTCTCGCATAGCGTAGACGCGGTTCATGGCCTCGGACTCAAACCATTCCAGGCGCTCCGTGCGTTTAAGCCCGGCCGGAGCGTCGGAAAGCGAGACGGCCTTGCCGGCGCGGATCCAGCATTTCTTGGGACGCATGATCTTTTTGCCCGCGGGCGTGATGTCGGACCAGCCGCAAATGGCGAGCGGGTTCACAGGTGCCTTGCCCATCTGAGCGATGAGCGCAAAACCGCCGTGGACCTCGGGCTTGATCTCGCGCGAGCGGATGCGCGTGCCCTCCGGGAAGATCAGAACGTCCTCGCCGCGCTGCAGCGCATGCTGGGCGGCGCGCAAGCACTTCATATCGGCAGTACCACGCTCCACGGGGATGCCGCCAACGCGGCTAAAGGCCCAGCGCACTATCTTGCTCTTGGCGAACTCGGACTTAAAGATGGGACGAATGCGGCGCCCCCCAAAGAACAGCGCCGTCTCCACGGCCAAGAGCTCGGCCATCGAGGTGTGGTTGCAGATGACCACGCTGCCGCGGCCTTCTTGGCGCTCAAACAGCAGGTCGGCGTCCTCTACCTTCCAGCGCCACATGAGCTTGGAGAAGGCCCAAAGGATGGCCATAACCACGACGACAGTGCCGCGGATGAGAGCCGGGAACTCGGCGTAGGGGGCGTTGTAATAGTCCTCGGGCGTCTGCTTAAACAGGCGCATGGGCTACCTCCTTTGGTTAATGAGGTCCTCGATTATCGAGACGACCTCGTCGATGGTGTGGGCGGTGGAGTCGACGTGCACGGCGTCTTCGGCGGGCACGAGCGGGGCGACCTCGCGGCTGCTGTCGAGCTTGTCGCGCTGCTTAAGGGCGTCGAGGGTCTCGTCGACTTCGGCCTCGAGTTGCGTGGGCGTGAGCGGCTGGGCATCGTTTTGGTGATGCTGAAGCACGCGGCGACGAGCGCGCTCACGCGGGTCGGCCGTCAGGAAGACCTTGACCTGCGCGTTGGGAAACACGACAGTGCCGATGTCGCGACCCTCGGCGACGATATTGCGGTCCTCGGCGGCGCGGCGCTGGTGGATGAGCATGGCGGCGCGCACGCCCGGGTAGGCCGAGACCTTGGACACGTTGGCGTCGACCTGCGGGGTGCGGATGGCGGCCGAAGCGTCCTGGCCGTCAATGGTCAGGCGCGTGTCCTCGCCGGTGCCGTTGGTAAAGCGGATCTCGATCTGCTCGGCGAGGGCGTCGATGGCCGCCTCGTCGTCCAGGTCGATGCCGCGGTCGAGCGCGGCGAAGGTGACGGCGCGGTACATAGCGCCCGTGTCGAGCTTGTTAAAGCCCAGCTGGCGGGCGATCTCCTTGGCGATGGTGGACTTGCCGGATCCGGCGGGGCCGTCGATGGCGACGATCATGCAATGCTTCCTTTCGATGATTGACGTGCTGGTATGGTTCGCGGGCGTTGGGGCGCGGCGGGTTGCCTAGCCCGTGTATCGCTCGCGGTAGGTGTTGCGCTTGGGTGCGGAGCCGTGGCTGCCGTGGTGACGCGTGCGGCTGGCGGTGTTGGTCGCCGGCGCGGCGACGCGCTTGGAGCTGGCCTGCTTGGGCGGGATGCCGCCGCATTTGAGGATTTGCACCTCGCGGTCGGTGAGCTCGCGCCACGAGCCCTTGGCCACATCCTTGAGCTCCAGGCCGGCAAAGTTGCAGCGATGCAGACGGATTACCGGATGGTGAATCTTGCTCAACATGCGCTTAACCTGGTTTTTGCGACCCTCGCGGATGATGACCTCCACGGCGGTGGTGCCGGGCTTGACACCTTGGGGCGCCACGGCCTCGGCCTCGTGCGCGGTGATGATACGGCAGATGGCCGGCTGACATAGGCCGTCATCAAGCTCGATGCCGCGGCGGAGCGGCGTGAGATCGCGGTCGGACAGCTGTCCGTCAACGAGTGCCTGGTAGGTCTTATAGACATGCTTGCTGGGGTGCAGCAGGTCCTGCGACAGGTCGCCGTCGGTGGTAAAGAGCAAAAGGCCCGTGGTGTCGCGGTCCAGGCGACCCACCGGGAAGAGCCCCGGAAAGCGGTCGCGCGGGACCAGATCAGCCACGCAAGGGCGCTCCTGCGGGTCGCTCATGGTGGTGAGGTAGCCGGTCGGCTTGTAGAGCATCAGGTACACGGCGCCCTGGTTGAGCTTGACGGGCATGCCGTCGACCTCGATGTGATCGCGGTCGACATCGACCTTGGTGCCCAGCTCGGTCGCAACCTCGCCGTTAACCGTCACGCGGCCGGCGGTCATCAGGTCCTCCGACCCGCGGCGGCTCGCTACGCCCGCACGCGCCAAAAAGCGCTGCAGGCGCATGGTATGCGGGTAGACGGGCTGGGCGTCGGTTGCGGGTACTGCGTTGCCCATGGCGCGCGTCTCCCCTGCTTCGTTAGTCCTCGTCATGCAAATCCTCCGAGGTCTCGTCGACGACCAGGGTCTCCAAGTCCTCGACTGCCTCAACATCTTCAACATCGGTATCGAGCAGTTCGCGCTCTTCGTCTAGGTCCTCGGCCTGCTCCTCGAGCGTGGACTGAATACTGCGGCCGCTCAGGCGCTCGCGGATAAACTGGCGCGACTGCTCGTCGGGGGCAAACTGTTCCAGGTCGGGCAGGTCGCGGGTGGAGCGCAGACCGAACTTTTCCAAGAAGGCGTTGGTCGTGCCGTAGATGATGGCTTGACCGCGCTGGGGGTCGCGGCCGAGCTCGCGCACCAGGCCCTTGTCCACGAGCGACGCGATGACGCCGTCGGAATTGACGCCGCGGATGCCCTTGACCACCTCGCGCGTCACGGGCTGGTGGTATGCGATGACGGCAAGGGTCTCAAGTGCCGCCTGCGACAGCTTTTGCGTTTCCCAGCTCAGCACGTAGGCCTCGACCACGTCGTGGTATGCGGGGTGCGTAAACAGGCGCCAGCCGCCGGCGACCTCGCGCAGCTGAAAGCCGCGGTTGGCCTCCTCGTACTCAACCTTGAGCTCGGCGAGCAGCGACGCGCACTCACCGGGGGCGATATCCAGTGCGCCGGCCAGCGCGGGCGCACTCACCGGGTCGCTCGACACCAGCAGCAGCGCCTCGAGGGCGCCTTTGAGGCTGTTTGCCTCCAGCGTGGAAAGGGTTGACATGGTTGCGGCTCCTATTCGGTGAGCTCGGGGCCCTCGCCGGGCACGTATGCCTCGGCTCCCTCGACTCGGTTGATGCAGATGGTTCCGAAGATCTCGTCCTGGCTCAGCGTGAGCGAGCCGCGCTTGGCGAGCTCAAGCATGGCCAGGAAGGTGACGACGAGTTGCTCGGTGGTGGCATCACCGTCCAGCAGTTCGCGAAAGGTGCAAGATTGGTGCGCCATGGTAAAGCGGTCGACCGAGGCCACCGTCAGGTCGAGCGGTACGCGATGCGGCGCCACGTGCTCGGCCTCCAGCAGGAAGGTCTGGCGCTTGCCGTCCAGATCGGCGCAGATGACGGCGAGACCGCGCAAGGTAATGCCGGCCAGGTAGTCGGGCATAAGGCCTAGGAACTCGGGGTCGGGGCCGGCTACGCGAGGGTGCATGCGGCTTTCGGCCTGCATGCGCGCGCCAAGGGCTGCCGCCGCGCCCTTAAACTGCTTGTAGGCGATCAGGCGCTGGATCAGGACCTCGCGCAGGGCGTCGCCGTCGAGCGCGCTGAGCTCCTCGAGGTCTTCGTCGAACTCGTCATCGTCGTTATCGACTTTGCGCGGGGCCTCCTGCGGCACCAGAGAGGCAGCCTTGATGTCCAAAAGGGTTGCCGCGACCAGCAAAAAGTCGCTCGCCACGTCCAGGTCCAGCGCCTCGATGCGCTCGGCCTCGGCTAGGTATTGCTCGGCCACCTCGCTGATGGAGATGGCGCCGATATCTACTTTTTGGCGGGTTACCAGCTGCAGCAGCAGGTCGAACGGTCCGCTGTAGACCTGCGTCGACACGCGATACGACATCTTCGACCTCCTTTGACGGCGCCTTCGCGGCGCGGTTTGGGTGCATGCTGCGACCGTTTTACACGGACGACCTGTAAGTTTACCTTAGATGCCGGCGATTGCGAAGTTGAGCAGCTGCTCAGCAAGCGGATACACGGTAACGTCGAAATAGCGGCCGATTACATCGATGCCGGTCCACATAGGCAGCAGGTATAGAACCAGGATGAGTATGGGCATAGCGTATTGCTGCAGACGGTAATAGTTGTTGAGCGCCGTGCCCTTGAGGAAGGGCACGATGATCGACGAGCCATCAAGCGGCGGAATCGGAATGAGGTTAAAGAACGCGAGCGACAGGTTGACCACGATAAACGTGGCGCCGAAGTTCATGATCTGCGACGCCACGGCAAAGGACATGCTGGCGTAGAGATTGCCGTACGTTGCGTGCATGAGGGCGGCCGCGAGGCATGCGAGTGCGATGTTCGACGCGGGGCCGGCCACGCTCACCAGGACCTCGTCGCGCTTGGGGTGCTTGAGGTTGTTGAGGTAGACGGGCACGGGCTTGGCAAAGGCGAACACCGGGCCACCGGCTGCGAGCATGAGCAGTGGCAGGATGATGGTGCCGAACGGGTCGATATGGTTGAGCGGGTTGAGTGACACGCGGCCGCGCGAACGGGCTGTCTTATCGCCGAGTGCCCAGGCCGCGGCGGCGTGCGCACTTTCGTGGATGACGATGCCCACGATGACGGCGACGGCGCTGGCGAGCAGGTTCATGATGTAGCTGCTGGACATGGCGCTCCCCTAGCGGACGCGGCGCGAGGCGCGCGTGAGCAGGTAGTCAGCTACAAACAGGATGACGGCCACGATGGCGTAATCCAAGCGGAAAACGCCGCCAAAGGGTGAGGTGATGACGCCGTAGCCGGCGATGGCGCTCGGCAGCGCGCGAGAAAGCTCAACGACAAAGCCGACAATCTGCAGTTTGGCGGTGAGGCCGCTAAAGCACAGCAGCACGGTCATCGCGCTCATAAAGATGCCGCAGATGCGACAGGCGATGGCGATGACGCTCATCGCCACGGCAGCGGCCTTACGAGAATTCACGCGCGGTCTCCTCTTCGATCTGGGTGGAAAGCTCCAGCCATTCGTCCTCGAGCTTGGGCAGTTCTTGCTTAAGGCCGTTATATTCCCCCAGCGCGGCATTGAACTTGTCCTGATCGGCATAAAGCTCTTCGCTCGCCATCAATTCCATAAGCTCGTCATAGCGGGCGCGCTTTTTGTCGAGCTCGGCCTCGATCTTCTTGAGCTGGTTGCGCACGCCCTTGAGCTTTTTGTTGAGCGCGGCGCGGGCCTGGGCCTCGGCGCGCTTTTGCTCCTTGGTCTTTTTGCCCTCGGCGGGCTTGGAGGCGGTGGCGGGGGTGTCGGACTGGGCCGCGGTGACCTTAGCGGACTTGGTCGCGGCCGGTGCGCTCTCCCCTGCCGCATCGGCCGCGGCGCGGGCTGCGAGGTCCTCGCGCTTGTAGAGGTAGTAGTCGTAGTCGCCGTCGTAGACCGTGACCTTGCCATCGCGGATGTCAATGATGCGGTTGGCCACAGCGCGTACCAGGTGCTCGTCGTGGCTGATCAGCACGATGGTGCCGGGGAAGTTTTGCAGGGCGTTCTCGAGCATGTCTACCGAGTCGATGTCCAGGTGGTTGGTGGGCTCGTCCAGGCACAGGAGCGCCTCGGGGGCCACGAGCATCTTGGCAAGCGCCAGACGCGCCTTTTCGCCGCCGGAGAGGACACGGACCTGCTTCTCGATGGAGTCGTTGTCGCTAAATAGGAAGGCGCCCAGCAGGCTGCGCTGCTGCGGCACGGTCCACTTGGGCGTGACGGTGTCGATCTCTTGCAGGACGGTGTTGGACTCGGTCATGCCCTCGAGCGCGTGCTGGGCGTAGTAGGCCACACCCACGTTGGTGCCCAGGTCGCGGGTGCCGGTGGTGGGCGGTTCCAGGCCGGCGAGGATCTTCATGAGGGTGGACTTGCCGGCGCCGTTGGGGCCGACGAGCGCCACATGCTCGCCGCGGTAGAGCTTGAGGTCGATGTCACTGTAGATGTGCTTGTCGCCGTATGACTTGGAGACGCCCTCGAGGCCCACGACCATATCGCCCGAGCGCGGCGGGTCGGGGAACTTAAAGTCGATATGCTTGTGGCCCTCGGGCAGGATGACGAGCTCCTTTTTGATCTGCTCGATTTTGCGGATGCGCTCCTGGGCCTGGGCTGCCTTGGTGGGCTTGTAGCGGAACTTATCGACGAAGACCTGCATGTGGGCGATGTCGCGCTCCTGGGCGGCGCGCTTGGCGCGCATCTGCTCCAGGTTGTCCTCGCGCTGCTTGAGGTAGCTGCTGTAGTTGCCGGTGTAAGTGGTCACGCGACGGTTTTCGAGTGCGGCGACGTGGTCGACACAGGCGTCCATGAAGGCGCGGTCGTGGCTGACGATGAGGACGGCGCCGTCGTAGTTGGCGATAAAGCCGCGCAGCCACTGGACGCTTTCGAGGTCCAGGTGGTTGGTGGGTTCGTCTAGAAGCAGCAGGTCGGGGTGGCGCAGGAAGAGCTTGGCCAGCGCGATGCGCATCTGCCAGCCGCCCGAGAACTCGGAGCACGGGCGCTCAAAGTCGGTGACCTTAAAGCCCAGGCCGGACAGGATTTTGCGCGCGTTGCTCTCGAGCTCGTAGCCGCCCAGGTGCTCAAAGCGGTCCTGGACCTGGCCGTACTCGTTGAGGAGGGCGTCGACGTCCTTTCCCTGTTCAGAGAGCTTAGTGATCTGGGCCTGCAGCTCGTTGGCGCGTTCGCCCATGCGGCGGATTTCCTTGGCGGCGGCCATGACCTCGGCAAGGATGGTGGTGTCCTTGTGCTCGAGGTTGGTTTCCTGCTCTAGGTAGCCTACCTGGCAGTCCTTGGCATACTGGACCTGGCCGGCGTCTGGGCTGTCGATGCCCATGATGATTTTGAGCATGGTGGTTTTGCCGGCGCCGTTGGGTCCCACGAGCGCGAAGCGCTCGCCGGGGTTGATCTGGAAGGACGCGCCGCTAAAGAGGACGCGTGCGCCGAAGCTTTTTTCGATCTTGTCGACCAGGAGGATCATGGTGCCGCCTTTGACCTTGTGTTCCTATATGAAAAAAGGCCCCAACTTGCGTTGGAGCCTCATTCAATGCTCGGGTGGAGACGAGGGGGATCGAACCCCTGACCTCTTGACTGCCAGTCAAGCGCTCTCCCAGCTGAGCTACGCCCCCGTGCGAAGAAGTACTATACGGGAACTCCCCCGCCGATGCAAGGACAATTTTGGAAAAACTTTCCTGGGGCGGCGGCGCGGATGCGGGACGGACTCGAGAGCGATGGGCCCGCGATGCCCGACTAAGCCCGCGGGGCGCGCCCCGCGGGAGGGCGGCGCTGCCGCCGCCCTCCCATCAGGCTCCACCCCCTGTCTCTTATACACATCTCCGAGCC
>CABSNR010000039.1:0-20460 GCA_902479145.1 uncultured Collinsella sp. | reverse complement strand
ACGGTCTCGTGGGCTCGGAGATGTGTATAAGAGACAGCATCGGCCGTATAGGGCACAAACAACGTGGAGTCGAGCGTCTTGTCGAGTTCGCTGTCCGCTGCCATCTGCGGCAGGAAGTGGCGACCGTCGGCACCCGGGATATGGGCACCGAACTCGCAGGTCGCGCTCGCCAGCACGGGCGACAGATCGAGCAGGTTGGCCTTGCGGTTGCCCGGGACCTCGATCTGGCGCAAGCACTCGGAATGGCCGACCATCTCGTCGACGGTGCGGAAGCCCAGGCTCGCCATGACCTCGCGCAGCTGCACGGCAACAAAGAGCATAAAGTGCTCGACGTGCTCTGGCTTGCCGCGGAAGCCGCGACGTAGGCGGCAGTTTTGCGTAGCGATGCCGGCCGGGCAGGTATCCTGCTGGCAGTCGCGCTGCATGAGGCAGCCCATGGAGATGAGCGGCATGGTCGCAAAGCCAAACTCCTCGGCACCCAGCAGGCAGGCGACGGCGACATCGGTACCGTCCATGAGCTTGCCGTCGGCCTCGAGCACCACGCGCGAGCGCAGGCCGTTTTGCAGCAACGTCTGTTGAGCCTCGGCAAGGCCAAGCTCCAGCGGCAGACCCGCGTGCCAGATAGAGTCGCGCGCAGCGGCACCCGAGCCGCCATTGTGGCCGCTGATCAAAATCTTGTCGGCGGCACCCTTGGCCACGCCGGTGGCGATGGTGCCGACGCCGGCCTCGCTGACCAGCTTGACCGACACGCGTGCGCCGGGGTTGGCGTTCTTAAGGTCAAAGATCAGCTCTGCCAGGTCCTCGATAGAGTAAATATCGTGGTGCGGCGGAGGCGAGATCAGGCCGATGCCGGGCGTGGACTGACGGACTTCGGCGATCCAGGGGTAGACCTTCTTGCCGGGCAGGTGGCCGCCCTCGCCTGGCTTGGCGCCCTGGGCCATCTTGATCTGAATCTCGAAGGCGCTGCACAGGTAACGGCTTGTCACGCCAAAGCGCGCGCTTGCCACCTGCTTGATGGCGGAATTCTTGGAGTCACCGTTGGCCAGCGGGGTCTCGCGACGCGGATCCTCGCCGCCCTCGCCCGAGTTGGAACGACCGTGCAGGCGGTTCATGGCGATGGCCATGCACTCGTGTGCCTCTTTGCTGATGGAACCGTACGACATGGCGCCGGTGTTAAAGCGGCGGACGATGTTGAGCGCGGGCTCCACCTCGTCGAGCGAAACCGGCGTGCGACCGTTGGCATTAAAGTCCAGCAGGTCACGCAGGCGCACGGCACGGCCGGTGCGGTGCAGGCGGGCGCTGTACTCCTTAAAGGTGTCGTAGCTGTCCTCACGGCAGGCGGTCTGCAGCAAGTAGACAGTCTGAGGATCGATGAGGTGATCCTCGCCGCCGAGCGGGCGCCACTTGGTCAGACCCAGCGTGGGCAGTTGATCGGGAGCCGGGCTCTTAAGGATAGCGAGCGCGGCGTCGTAGCGCTCGTTTTGCTCGCGCTCAACGTCCTCGACACCCATACCGCCCACACGGCTCACCGTGCCGGCGAAGTACGCGTTGACAAACTCCGGCGTAAAGCCCACGGCCTCGAAAATCTGCGCCGAATGGTAGCTCTGCACCGTGGAGATGCCCATCTTGGACATGATGGAAACGATGCCGGCAGTCGCAGCCTTGTTGTAGTTGGCGATGCCTTGCTCGGCTGTCACGTCCAGATCGCCGTGCGCCGCCAAGTCGCGAATGCACGAATGCGCGTTGTACGGATAGATGCCGCTCGCGGAGTAGCCCACCAGTGCCGCAAAGTCGTGCGGAGACACGGCGTCGCCACACTCCACCACGATGTCGGCAAAGGTACGCACGCCGGCGCGGATCAGGTGGTTGTGCACGCAGCCCACAGCGAGCAGTGACGGCACAGGGACCTCGCCCGCCGCAGCACGGTCGCTCAGCACCACGATGTTCACGCCATCGCGAACCGCGGCCTCGACGTCTTCGGCAAGCTGCTTGAGCGCAGCCTGCAGCGCGCCCTCGCCGGCGTCGCGGCGGTAGACGGCACGGAAACGGCGGGTCTTAAAGCCCACGCGGTCGATGGCGCAGATGCGGTCAAACTCCTCCTCGTTGAGCAACGGACGCTCCAAGCGCACCAGCTGGCAGGCCGTACGGGAGTCCTCGAGCAGGTTACCGTGGTTGCCCAGGTAGAGCGTGGTCGAAGTCACCATGTGCTCGCGCAGGGCATCGATCGGCGGATTCGTGACCTGGGCGAACAGCTGATAGAAGTAGTCAAAGAACGAACGCGTCTTCTTGGACAGACAGGCCAGCGGCGCATCGATGCCCATCGAGGCGAGCGGCGCCTTGCCCTGCTGGGCCATGGGGCGCACGACCTCGTCGACGTCATCCCAGTGGTAGCCGAGCTTGGCCATGCGCACGGCGGCGGGCACCTCGGCGTCCTCGGCGGGCGTTGCCGCAACGGGCTCATCGAGCGCGTCAACGGTCAGCGTCTCCTCGGCAATCCAGTCGCGGTAGGGTTTTTCCTTGGCGTAACGGGCGCGCAGCTCGTCGTTGTAGATGACGCGCCCGCGGGCAAAGTCGACCTCGAGCATCTGGCCCGGCCCCAGACAGCCGCTCGTCAGGATGTTCTCGGGGCTCACCTCGATGGTGCCCACCTCGCTTGCCAGCATAAAGCGGCCGTCGCGCGTCACATAGTAGCGGGCGGGACGCAGGCCGTTGCGGTCGAGGGCGGCGCCCAGCGTGCGGCCGTCGGTAAAGGCGATGGCCGCCGGGCCATCCCACGGCTCCATGAGCATGGACTGGTAAGCGTCGTAGGCGCGGCGTTCCTCACTCAGACTGACGTTGTGGTCCCACGGCTCGGGCAGCAACATGGACGCGGCACGCGTGAGCGGACGACCGTTCATGACTAAAAACTCAAGCACATTGTCCAGAATCGCGGAGTCGGAACCCTCGCGGTTGATGATGGGCATCACACGCTCAAGATCGTGCTGCAACACGGGGCTGTACAGGTTGGGTTCGCGGGCGCGAATCCAGTTGACGTTGCCCTTGAGGGTGTTGATCTCGCCGTTGTGGATGATAAAGCGGTTGGGGTGCGCGCGTTCCCAGCTGGGCGTGGTGTTGGTGGAGTAGCGCGAGTGGACGAGCGCCACGGCCGTCTTGACGGCGGCATCGTTGAGATCGATGAAGAAGCGACGCATCTGCGTGGCGACGAGCATGCCCTTGTACACGATGGTACGCGAGCTCATGGAGCACACGTAGAAGATCTTATCGCGCAGGGCAAACTCGGCGTCGGCCTTCTTTTCGATGGTGCGGCGGCACACGTACAGACGGCGCTCGAAGGCGTCGCCCGCCGGCGTGTCGTCCGGGCGGCCCAGGAAGGCCTGCAGGATGGTAGGCATGCAGGCGCGGGCCGTCTCACCCAGATCGTGCGGGTCGACCGGCACCTCACGCCAAAAGAGCAGCGGAACGCCGGCTTCGGCGCAACCCTCCTCAAACACGCGACGGGCATCCTCTACGCCCTTGCCGTCCTGCGGAAAGAACAGCATGGCCACGCCATAGTCGCCCTCTGCCGGCAGAATCTGGCCGCACTTTTGAGCCTCTTTACGGAAAAAGTGATGCGGAACCTGGAACAGGATGCCAGCGCCGTCGCCGGTGTTCTTCTCGAGTCCCGTGCCACCGCGGTGCTCCAAGTTGACCAGAATGGACAGCGCGTCGTCCAGAATCTGGTGATGGCGCTCGCCGTTGATGTCGGCAAGCGCGCCGATGCCACACGCATCGTGATCGAATTCGGGGCGATAAAGGCCCTGCTGCTGAGCGGAATCTGCCTGCATCGCGATCCTCCCCTAGGTGTTAGACAGTCAGTTGACTAGGCATACTAGGTGCATCGCCGGCCCGTTGTGTTTCCCGCCCGTTTCGAAACAATCGCGTAACGCACGCCCTACGAGTGGACACCGCCGACCTCAAGGACGGCAACAAGGGCCCAAGTTCGACCTGTAAGCTCACCGCTTCAAACATCTCAATCTGTAACAGTAAGACCCAATTTCCATCCCTAGTTGTTACAGATCAAGACATTTCGGTAATCCCCTTTCACCATCCTATTCAAATACAACAATTTTGTTAGTCTTGGTTAACTTTTTAGCATAAAACGGGTATCATTTGCGGCGTCAAACAAACGGCACGCAGGAGCTCACCATGCTCAACCATCTCAAACATCATTTTGGCTCCCGACGCACCGGCGGTCACGGAGGCCTAGACATTGCGCGGCACATCGGCCCCGGGTTACTCGTGACCGTCGGCTTTATCGATCCGGGCAACTGGGCCTCCAACATGGCCGCCGGCTCGCAGTTTGGCTACGCGCTGCTGTGGATCGTCACGCTGTCCACGATCATGCTCATCGCGCTGCAGCACAACGCGGCGCACTTGGGCATCGCCACGGGCACCTGTCTTGCCGAGGCCACGACACGCTACCTCCCCCGCATCGTGGGACGCGCGGTACTCGCCAGCGCCTATCTCGCGGCCATCGCCACCGCCATGGCCGAAGTCCTGGGTGGCGCGATTGCCCTTCAAATGCTCTTAGGGCTGCCCGTGCGCGCGGGCTGCGTCATCGTGGCGGCAGTATCGATGGCGATGCTCATGACGAGTTCCTACAAGCGCGCCGAGCGATGGATCATCGCCTTCGTAGGCGTGGTAGGACTCTCGTTTTTGGCTGAGCTTACGCTGGTCAAGGTCGACTGGCCGCAGGCCGCCGCAAGCTGGATCACACCCAGTATGCCCACCGGCTCGGCCGCGATTATCGTAAGTGTCCTAGGCGCGGTCGTTATGCCTCACAACCTCTTCCTGCACTCCGAGGTCATCCAATCCATGCACTTCGAAGGCCAAGGCGAGCAGATTATCGAGGAACGTCTACGCTACGAACTCTTCGACACGCTCTTTTCGATGGGCGTGGGCTGGGCGATCAACTCGGCCATGGTCATCCTGGTCGCAACGACCTTCTTTGCGCATGGCATTGTCGTAGACGACCTCGCCGTCGCAGCGGACACGCTCTCCCCCATTCTGGGCCCGGCAAGCTCGACCATCTTTGCGGTGGCACTGCTGTTTGCGGGCATATCGAGTAGTGTGACGGTGGGCATGGCGGCAGGCACCATCACCGCGGGCATGTTCGACGAGGAATACGACATCCACGACCGACATTCCTCGATCGGGGCGGCGGCCTGTTTCGTCGGCGCAGTGACGGCGTGCCTGGTCGTCCCAAATCCTTTTGAAGGTCTCATCTGGAGTCAGGCATTGTTGTCGCTTCAGTTGCCGATTACGGTCTTTGTGCTCATACGACTCACCAGTTCGCGCCGCGTCATGGGCAAATACGCCAACTCGCGCCCGCTCAACGCGCTGCTCGTAGGGATCAGCGTCATCGTGACGATTCTCGACATCGTGCTGCTAACGGGGATGTAATTGGGATGGCGTGACTGTCCAGATATAACGTCTCAATCTGTAACACGTGAGACCGTTTTAAACCGTCAGATAAATCAAAAGGGTCCCGGCCGAGAATTCGACCGGGACCCTTGGACAGAGCTATGTTCGGCTTTCGCCGTGTGCCTGCGAGTTACTCCTCGACGAGCTCAAACTGATCGGGACCGACGCCGCACACAGGGCACACGTAATCCTCGGGCAGCTCGGGCGTGTCGACCTCAACCTCGTAACCGCAAACGGTGCACACAAACTTATACGTCTTCTTTTCCTCAGCCATGATGTTCTCCTCTCGAACGTGACTGCTGGTGTACTTACTTATTAGTATATATTCTCAATAATATAATGCAAGTATTTTTAGAACATTTCTAGCCTTGATACGACGAGGCTTTGGGCGGCGTCTTGCCCTTTAGCACCTTGTGATAGTAGTCGTACGTCAGCGGCGTCTCGTCGCTCAGGCGCTCGGCATCCTCGACCTCGCCAATAAACAGCAGATGCGTGCCCACATCCACAGTGTCGATCAAACGGCAGCTAAACAGGGCCGCCGCATGCTCGGGCACATAGGGCATGCCCAGAGCCGTCTCGCGGGTCTCGTATTTGGCAAACTTGTCATAATCGCTGCTGGTGCGGAACCCAAAGTTACCGATGTAGAGCATGTCGGCGGTCTGATCGATCACGGTCAGCGCGAACGCTTTGGCCGATGCGATGACGCCCGAGGTGACATTGTCCTTATTCACGGTAACCGAAATACGCGGCGGCATGGACGTCACCTGCACCGCAGTGTTGATGACGCAGCCGGCGCGCAACCCGTCTGCCGCAGCGCTCACCACGTACAGACCGCTCGGCATGGTAAAGAACGCAGTTTTGTCCATAACGATCACTCCCCTAGCTCGGGTTGGAACCTCATGAATGTATGTACCCACAAAAAAGGCGGCACCCATAACGGACGCCGCCTTTGAGACATATGTGTCAGAACAGTAAGAAAGATGAGACGCCCGCAGTTGCGGTGAAATAGGGACTGAATAGCCCCTCAAACAGGCAAAACAGTCCGTATTCCACCGCAACTTATACAGAGTGCCTAGCGGTTGCGTTCCTTAAGGGCGCGGTCGATCTCGCGTTGGACATCACGCTTGGCCATGTCCTCGCGCTTGTCGTAGAGCTTCTTGCCGCGACCCAGACCCAGCAGCAGCTTTACGCGGCCGTCGGTATTAAAGTAGAGTTCCAACGGAACCAGCGCATAACCACGGTTGCGAAGTTTGCCGTCAAGAAAGTCGATCTCCTTGCGGTGCAGCAGCAGACGACGCCGACGGTCGGGATCGCGATTCCACACGCCACCATGGCTATAAGGGTGGATATGCAGGCCGACGAGCCAGCACTCCCCGCCGCGGATCAGCGCGAAGGTATCGGTGATCTGGCAGGCGCGCTCGCGAATCGACTTGACCTCGGTGCCACTCAGCTCAATACCGCACTCAAACGTCTCATCGATAAAGTACTCGTGATGTGCCGAGCGATTCTTGGAAATGAGTTTGCGCTCGCGCTTACTGGGCATCGCCGGCCTCCTTGGCTCCATCGGCGTTTGAGCCCGCAGTCTCGCGCTTTGCCTTGCGCTCGGCATTGAGCTCGGCATCGCTCTCGCGCACCAGTTTAATAATCGCCGCGCAGGCCTCCTCGCCCACCAAGTCGCGAGCACGCACCGTCAGGCGCGTCGCCTCCTGCTTGTCGCCGTCGCTTGCAGCATCGGTCGCACACATAATCAGGCAGATGGCAATCTCGGCCGAAGGCGAGGTCGGCACGCCTTGCAGGGCCAATTCACCCATCACGTGGTCGTCGCTCTCATCAGCGGCATCCGGATAGGTGGTATGGATCTTGTTGAGCAGGCGCGTCGTATGCGCATCGTTGGGCGCCAGGCGCAGCGCCAGACGCGCGCAGCCCACGGCAGCCGAAACGTTCTCGGTCTCGGGCTCCAAGAAGTACTGACCCAGATTGGCGTAAGCGCGGGCGGCGCACTTGCCATCGCTTGCACGCTCCAGCACCGAGAACGAGAGCGATGCCCATTCCTGCTTGTCCTCGAGTGCGCGGAACAGCTCGGCCAAATCCAAGCGATAGTTGCAGTTCATGGGGTCCCAACGCACAGCCTGCATCAGGGCATTACGAGCGCTCACATAATCCTGCTGGCGAATGTAGGCAAACGCCATATCAGAGTACAGGCGGTCAAACGGCACCTCGACCTGCACGAGCTCGCGCGGATCCTTCTCCACGCGGCGATAGGCCAAGCGCTCAAACTTGCTATCGAAGCTAAAGTATTGGCGCTTCTCCTCCGTCTTGCACTCAGCATCAATATACTCCTCGGCGAGCTCCACCAGACGCTCCAGCAGCGGCGTCGCCGTAGCCAGGTCGCCCTGCGCCAGATAGTTCTCGGCATACGTGATGTCTTGCAAGCTGATGGGCAGATCCATGGCTACTCCTCGATCTGAGCGAAACACGGCAGGCGCCGTATATACGGTCAATACACAAAACCCGGGTCTCTTACGAGGCCCGGGCGTTCAATTTTGGTAGCCCGTACCAGATTCGAACTGGTGATCTCCGCCTTGAGAGGGCGGCGTCCTAAACCGCTAGACGAACGGGCCATATGTAGCAAATGCAATGGCTGGGATGGAGGGAGTCGAACCCCCATTGACGGAACCAGAATCCGCTGTCCTGCCATTAGACGACATCCCAATGACTGCATCGCTGCGCTCGGCTGTGCCTTTGCGCAAGAAAGAAATATACGGGAAGTCTCGCCGTGACGCAAGCCCCAATTTTGACTTTTTTGAAATTCAGTCAAATTGGCCTAATTTAGTCCAACCCGTGAAGGACCTGTGAAGCCGACCGCTGTACACGAGGAGCAAAACGCCGCGAGCGGTAGCCGTCAACCGTTGGCAGATTCTACCGTGAAAACGATAGCACCAGGCAACACAATCGAAGTATCAATGATCACGTAGATATCGAGGCGCCATGGACGAAGAGCTTGATTACCTATGGGAGACCCTGGGCCTTGAGATCACTGCCGACCTTTGGCCCGAACGGGACAAAATCCATCCCACACTGCGCCCCGCCATTACTGTGGTGCAGGCAAAATACCGCCGTGCATCCTTTTTGATCATGCGGATGTCATGGCACGCGGGACTCCCCGACCTTAAGCGAATCCAGGCAAGCCTCGTCGAGTTGTCCGGTATGCCGACCGTCATATCCGAGGCGCACCTGGAGCAGCGCCAGCGCGAGCGACTGCAACAGCAGCGGATTCCCTTTATCTGCCCCGGCGTTCAGGCATATCTGCCCTTTATGGACGAGGAGTACTGGAGCGGCAAGCCCAACAAACACGTAAAGGTTTACGATCCGCACGAATGGGCACAGCTGGCGGACTGACTGGGGCAGGCCCGCCGGCGGAAAGTGCGTCCCAGATTTCAAGCTCAAACTGGTCCCTACTTTCCCGTCGAGCCCTCAACCGGAAACCGTGTCCCGCAATCGAAGCTCAGAATGGGACGTGCTTTCCGCAACCAGCCACTTTGGGAAAGTGCATCCCATTCTGGAAGCGAATTCCGGGTCGCACTTTCCGCAGCCGCTACAGCAACGCCTCGGCCCAAGCCGATTCCCTAAAGCCGGGAATCGCAAAGTCGTCGCCCACCAGCAGCGGACGCTTGACCAGCATGCCGTCGGTCGCCAGCAGCTCGTAGCACTCCCGATCCGTCATGCCCGCGTCCAGACGCGCCTTCAGGCCCAGCTCTCGATATTTCATGCCCGACGAATTAAAGAAACGCCGCACCGGCAGCCCCGAACGAGCAATCCAGGTCGCAAGCTCATCAGCCGTGGGATTGTCCAAAACGATATCGCGGTCGATATACTCAACCCCATGTTCGTCCAGCCATGCCTTGGCCTTCTTACAGGTCGAGCACTTGGGATATTCAACAAACAGTACGGTCATGGAAATCCTCCGAATATAGATCGGCCAACGCAGGCACACGCCACACGAGGCGCCTTCGTATGATGGGCCAATTGTAGCCCACGGGTCACACGCTAAACGAACCGTACCCCGAATCCGCGTTTGATGAACGGCAGCAGCTCAATTGCCTCGGGCGTGATATGGCCCGCAACGTTCATGCGCTCGTCACCAGGAAGATCGACCCGCGCAATCTCAAGCTCGCCTTCGTAGCGCCCATATCCGCTATTGCTCACAGCGATCGACCCCGCCTTTCGCGGCAGGCCGGCTCCGGCATCCGTCGGCACGGAATCCGGCTTAAGCGTCGTACGTGACTCCTGAGACCTAAAGATGAAGACGCTCGAGTCGGGCCGGTCGTGATGAATCTGCCCGCGCGCATAGGCATAACCGGGCTCAAGCTCGCATTGCAGGTCCACGTATCCGGCGGAAACTTGAGCAAACTGCGCCCAGCCCGCATCGGAAAGATCGGGGTCGCCGACCAACACAATGCCGCAATCGGCGCCATGTGCAAGCTCAAGCATATTGAGGGCAACCTTTGACGCGCGACCGCGCTGCGCCTCGACCGTCGGCAGTCCCTCGAATACCGGCCCGCGAACGTTAGCATCACCCGGCACAAAAGCCATGATTTCGAATCCAAGCGCCGCAAGACGAAGATTCACCCGAGCAATGTCCTCCAGAGCTAAACCGGTATAAGGCTTGGGGTAAAAATTGTGGCAGGCGGCAAAACGAGTCACATCGGCACCGGCCTCACGCCACGATGCGATTTCATCAGAACTCACCGTCGATGCATTGACCACAATGTGAAATACACCGGACAGCTCCGCGACCCGCTGGGCGCTAAAGCCATAGTCCAAACGAAGGTATTCCAACCCCAGATCGCGCAGGTCCTCGATACGCTCAAGCCCGAGCAAATCGCACGTGCGAGGCCCCACATCGGCAATGAGCGCAATGCCGCGGGCGGAAAGCAGCGACAGCACATGACGGACCTTATCGGCATACGCCGCTCCCCCATCCTCGGGAATATGCAGCGAGGTGAACGCATAGCGCGCACCCGCCGCGGCACCATGTTCAATCGTCCGCTCAATATCCTGCAGAGGGCTGGAAAGATAAATCGAAATACCCGTTTTCACGCTTCAACGCTCCTTTAAAAAAGGCCGGCGGAGCAGCTAGCCCCGCCGGCACAACCATAGCATCAAGAAATCTGCTGCGCGCCGCGAACCCCGAGCAACACGGCTCGCGATATCAAACTACTCGCCAAAGAACTCGTTGATCTTCTGCTCGTCGACGCCAAAGAACCACGTCAGGACAAAGCCGGCGGCATAGGCAAGCAGCATAGCGGCAACGTAGCCGAGTTGCTGGCCAGGAACGACGATCAGCAGGCCAAACAGACCGGAAACGCCCTGAGAAACCGTGCCGATGTGAAGCAGCGCCGCGAGCGCGCCGCCAAATCCGGCACCCAGGCAGGCCGTCACAAACGGACGAACGAGCGGCAGCGTAACAGCATACATCAGAGGCTCGCCCACACCCAGGATTCCAACGGGAATGGACTCTGCGACGTACTTCTTGAGCTTGGCGTTCTTGGTCTTAAAGTACAGCGCCAAACCGGCACCGACCTGGCCGCCGCCAGCCATCATAAGGATGGGAAGCAGGTAATTGATACCCTTGGTAGCGCCGTCGGGATCGTTGAGCATAGCGTGGATCGGCGTGAGCGCCTGATGCAGGCCGACGGAAACCAGCGGCAAGAAGCCTGCCGACAGGATATAGCCGCCCAGGACGCCCAGCTTCTCGAAGATAAAGGTCAAAACGCTAAAGATGGCAGTCGTCAGCCATGCGCCAACCGGCTGGATGACGAGCATAAGAGCAAAGGCACCGATGATGAGCACCAGCAGCGGGGACAAGAACGTGTCGAGTGCGTTGGGCATAACCTTGCGAATCTGACGCTCCATCCAGGCAAAAAATGCGCCAGCGATGAGAGCCGCGATCATGCCGCCCGCTGCGGGGTTGTACTGTGCACTGGTGAGCGGCAGCAGAATGGCAGTGGCAGGATCAGCCGCGCCAGGCGCAAGCAGGGGCATGGCACTGTTGGCGATACACATCATGCCGGCGATGCCGCCCAGCGCAGCGGAGCCACCAAACTCACGTGCCGCGTTATAGCCCACCAAAATGGGCAGATAGGCAAACAGGGCCCAGCCCATGGAACGAATGCCCTGGTACCACCACTCGCCTGCAAGCGCGCCTGCCGTCGAAACGTTAATGACGTTGCAGATACCGTTGATGAGGCCAGCCGCAATGATGCCGGGAAGCAGGGCGACGAAGACATTGGAAATCTTCTTGAGGAAGGCCTGAACCGGCTTAGACTCGTACTTGGCCTTCTGCGCGGCCTTGTTTGTGGCCGCAGCGTCAACCACGCTCTCGTCAGCAACGCCTTTCGCAAGGCCGGTGAGCTTGGAGAACTCCTCGAGCACCTTATTCACCTTGCCCGGACCCAGCACGATCTGCATCGTGTCGTCCTCGACCAGGCCCATCACGCCGTCGAGCGCCTTAATACCCTCCGTGTCGACGTTGCCCGTGTCTTTGACGGTCACGCGCAGGCGCGTCATGCACGCCGCGTTTGCGAGCACGTTGTCTTTACCGCCCAAAAGGTCCAGCAGCTTTTGGGCCAGCTCTTTGTTCGTCATAACTCCTCCTTGTATTGGGTATCTCGTCTGGATGTCATATCAGCTCACGCCGCGCACCTATTGGGCATCGGCATTGCTTTTCTCATGGCCACTCACCGCAGCACGGACATGGCCTCGCGCCCGCTCAAGAGCTACCGTAGCCTGCTCGGCATCGCAGTCCAGCAGTACCGAGACAATAGCGGTTTTTACGTGGCCGCCGGCATCTGCAAGCGCCTGAACAGCGCGCTCGCGCGTGCAGCCGGTCGCCTCCATCACGATGTTCTGGCCGCGCACCACCAACTTCTCGTTCGTCTGCTGCACATCGACCATCAGGTTTTGGTATACCTTGCCGATCTTGACCATGGCACCGGTCGAAATCATGTTGAGAATGAGCTTTTGAACCGTTCCCGCCTTGAGCCTCGTTGAGCCGGTCAGCACCTCGGGACCGGGCACGGGCTCAATGGCAAGATCTGCGCTCTCCCCGATCTTCGACCCTTGGTTGCAGGCAATTGCAATGGTCTTGCACCCAGTTGCCTTGGCGTACGCAAGGCCGCCCACCACATAAGGAGTACGGCCGCTTGCCGCCAGGCCAACGACAAGATCCTTGTCCGAGAGTCCACGCTCTCGCAGGTCGTTCGCGCCAAGCTCCTCGCTGTCTTCGGCACCTTCGACAGCCTTGATAAACGCCGTCTCGCCTCCGGCAATGAGCCCGACAATCAGATCGGGTGACACGCCAAACGTGGGCGGACACTCCGAAGCGTCGAGTACGCCCAGACGACCGCTGGTGCCTGCGCCCATGTAAAAGACGCGCCCGCCGCGCTCGAGTGCCTCAGCAGCCCAGTCGATTGCTGTGGCAACCTGGGGCAACACTTTCGTGACCGACTGGACGGCACGAAGATCCTCATCGTTCATCGTCGTGACGATTTGCAGCGATGTCATCGTATCGAGGTCCATTGACCTTAGATTACGCTGTTCGGTCGTGAATTTTGTTAAATCGAGCATTTCATTCACCTCATCTTTCCTGTTTCTCGATGTAGTTTTGCTTAATGACATGCGTCGCCCGTTCGTAGTCGCTGGCAACGTAAGCAGCGTACAGGGCATCGACAACCATAAGCTGGGCCATACGCGAAGCCATGGCACCGCTGCGGACCAAGGGTTCACTCGCAGCAACGCCGAGCACGGCATCGGCCATGGTGGCAAGCTTGGATGATCCATCTACTTTGGTAACGGCCACGACGGGACAGTTGTGACGTTGAGCCTCGGCGGTGCAGTCCAGCACCTCTTGCGTCAAGCCCGAGTAGCTAAAGGCGATTGCCATATCGCCCTCATGCATGTTCTTGGCACATAAGAGCTGATCATGCCAGTCGTCGTACAGATGGCACTCTTTGTCGACACGCATGAGCTTTTGCGCCAGGTCGTGCGCGACCAAACGAGAGGCACCAATACCGAACAGATTGACCGCGCGTGCCCGCTTAAGACGGGCCGCGCATCGCTCCAAGACGGTGTAATCGAGCGTTCGCGCCGTCGCCTCGATCGTTCGCACGTTGCTTTTCATCACCTTCCCCACGATACGTTCGACGCTGTCATCCATGGAGATGTCCTCGAGGGCAACGTCTTTCTTGTCACCTAAGAGCGCCAGCTCGGCAATCAGTTCGCGCTGGAACTCCTTGTAGCCCGCAAAACCCAAACGCTTGCAAAAGCGCAAAATGCTCGAGGGCGAGGAGAACGTGACATCGGCAAGACCGCGGACGGACAGCCCGACCACCTCGTGCGGATGAGCACTTACATATGCGATGACATTGCGTTCCGCCGGGCTCGCGCTGAGCTCACGCTCGCGAAGCCGCAAAAGCAATCCGTTTGCCATCTCAAACACCTCCGTTGAGAAGAATTAAAGACCAACGAACGATTCGTACCGGATACAAACAGCTTTTGCGGTACATTGTGCCGCATCGTGGCGCACAAAGGGCGAGCGTTCTACCGCTCGCCCCTCAAATCCGACCGCTCGGAAATACGCGCGACACAAAATAATTCAACAAGGTCGCATTATCAGAAACGGGTTTGTTACCGGCTAGCGCCTCGCATGGGCGCCGATCGGCCGAGTCGCATGGCGCACCAACGCCGCCGCCAGCAATACCAACAGCATGGCGATGACATAGCCCGCAGCATCGAATCCTAAATCGATAACGTCGAAATGCCTGCCGGGAACAAAGATCTTATGTACCTGATCGCCAACGGAGCAGGCGGCGCAAAAGAGCAATACGGGCACGCAACGGGAGCATACGCTCCACGGACGCCTGGAAAAGCAAACCACGACCACGGAGGCGAACAATCCGACGAAGAAAAACTCTACGGTATGGGCAACGCGACGGACGTTCGTGCCCACCCACATGCGAATGGAAGCAAGTCGGCCAGACCGGACATTCGAGGCAGCCGAATCGGTGCCCCCGGTCATTCCGTTCTCTGTCTGGGCTTCACCCGTGGCATCGACAGCCTGAACGCCCGTAGCCTGGCCCTCCACCACACGCGCGGTGGACTCGCTCAGCAACGACGTCTCCACCGCATTTTGCTCCGTCAGCACCCAGATGCCCGCCAGCGTTGCAGCGAACAGAACGATCGCGGTCCATCCGATTATTTGTTTTACGCGCGCCAAGGGTCAACCTCCTTTTTTGAATATCAGCGAGTGTAGCCCCAAATGGCATCGTCACCGTATCAAAATTTGAATCGCAACAGGAAGCGACAAAGCGACGCAAACCCCTACCCCGCCTCGCGCATCCAGCGATCGAACGTCCCCACGCACACGCCCAGGCACTTTGCTGCCTGGCTGCGGGTAATATCGCCTGCCTCATAGCTATCGCGCACCAGCTCAAACTGATGAGGGCACGGCTTGCGAGGTCGACCGAAACGAACCCCTCGCGCCCGCGCCGCTGCAATTCCCTCCGCCTGGCGCCGATGGATATTCTCGCGCTCCACCTGCGCCACGTAGCTCAGCAGTTGCAGCACAATATCGGCAATCAGGGTGTTGGTCACATCCGGCGCGCCGCTGGCCCTAGCGCGCGTGTCAAGCAATGGCATGTCCAACACCACAATGGCAACCCCGAGCTCCTTGGTAATGCGTCGCCATTCCTCAAGAATCTCGGAGTAATTACGACCAAGTCGGTCGATAGAAAGCACCACCAGCACGTCCCCGTCTCCCAGGACGTGCAACAGCTCGCGATAATGCGGTCGATCGAAGTCCTTGCCGCTCGCATGGTCGGCATAAATATTCGCTGAGCCCACGCCATAGGCGCCCAGCGCATCCAGCTGCCGATTCAGATTCTGATCGCGCGAACTCACCCGCGCATACCCGTACACCGTCGCCATCTCATCCCCGCTTTCTTGTAAACCTGCCAAAAGGGACAGGTTTATTTTGGTAGGTTTTACCTCTCAAATAGCAGGTAAGCGGGCGGCCGAGCAGACGGCAAGGTAGCCACTATTCAAATGCGGAGGGCGGCCCCGAAAGACCGCCCTCCGCTCTCTCGCCACGAGTCGGGATTTAGCTAATGGATAAGCTTAAAGTCCAAGTGTCCACGCGTGGTATTGACGCGCGAGACCTCGATAATCACGCGCTGGCCCAGTTCATAGCGAGTCCCCGTGTCGGCGCCCGTCAGCGTAAGCGCGTCCTCGTCGAACTCGAACCACTCGTTGCCCAGGCTCTTAATTGAAACCAGGCCCTCGACCTGTGTTAGGTCCAAGCGCACAAAGAGGCCCATGCTGCTAACCCACGAGACGGTTCCGGCATAGCGCTCACCCAGACGGTCCTCATAGTACTGGGCAATCTTGATCTTTTGCGTCGCATGGCTGGCGGCATCTGCCGCGCGCTCGGCATCGCTGCATGCGCGGCAGATCTGCGGCAGAATGCGCGGCAGCGACTCGCGCCCCTTGCCGATCAGCCGCGGCGTACGGACCAAGGCGTCCTTGCCGCCGAGCTGCTCATAGGCCAACTGCAGTTTGAGCACGCGGTGCACCACCAGATCGGGGTAGCGACGGATGGGACTCGTAAAGTGACAGTAGCACGGCGCGGCGAGCGCAAAGTGGCCCTCGTTGCGCGGCTTGTACAGCGCGCGCTGCATGCTGCGCAGAAGCAGCGTGTTAACGAGCGGTGCGTTGGCCGTACCGGCGGCAGCATCAACTGCAGCCTGCAGCTCATCGGGGCTCCCCAGGGCAATACCGGCAGCACGGCGATCGTCGATGATGCCTAGCTGCGCCAGCGCAACGGCAGCACCGTGCAGGCTATCGGGGCTCGGATCCTCATGCACGCGATAGCAGGCCTCGATATCACGGTCTGCCAGCCACTCTGCAACGCACTCGTTGGCGAGCAGCATGGCTTCCTCGATAAGCGACGTGGCACACGAACGCTCACGCGCCACAATCTGCACGGGCACTCCGTCCTCATCCAATAGAGCGCGAATCTCGGCCGTGTCAAAATCGACTGAGCCGCGGGCGCGACGAATACGACGGCGGAGTTCGGCGAGTTCGTTGGCGGCGACAAGGAAATCGCCGAGGTCGACGTTGTAGCCGCGGGCGGCCTCCTCGCACGCAAGACCGCGCTCAAGCGCTTCCTCGCGCGAGGTCTCGGCAGCCGCAACATCCTCGGCCGCACCCTCCAGCACCGAATACTCAACCGCGCCGGCACGCACCAGCAGCGCCTCGGCGCCGTCATAGTCCATACGCACACGCGAGCGAATCACGCTGGGGTACGGATCGTAATGCCGCACGCGACCCTGCGCATCGAGCTCGATATCGACGGTAAACGCAAGACGGTCCTCGTCAGGGCGAAGCGAGCACAGGTCACAGGACAGGCGTTCGGGCAGCATGGGAAGCACGCGATCGGCCAGATACACCGATGTCGTACGATGGCGAGCCTCAAGATCGATATGCCCGTCCCAAGCCACATAGTGTGAAACGTCGGCGATATGCACACCCAGCTTGTAGCCACCCTCGGGCGTGCGCTCCAGCGAAATGGCGTCGTCAAAGTCGCGCGCGTCGACTGGGTCGATCGTGATGACAAAGCGGTCGCGCAGATCGCGGCGGAGCGGGTCCTTAAGCGCCGCGGACACATCGAGCGAAAGCCCCTCGGCCTCGTCCAGCGCGGCCTCGGGATAGCTATCGGTATAGCCGTAACGCGCCATCACATATTGAACGCCCAAATCGGGCGCGTCATCTCCGCCAATGCGGCGTTCGATCGTCACGGTACCCGATTCCAGGCGCGTCGGGTAGGTCAAAATACGCGCGACAACAGCATCACCCGGGTGGACACCCAGACGATCCGCCGAGGTATCCTCGGGCAGAATGAAGAAGTCGGCCTTCAGACGCGAATCGAGCGGCTCGATCACACCGAGCGGACCGGCGGTCTGGTACGTGCCCACCACGCTTATGGCTGCACGCTCAACTACGCCCTCGATCACGGCGCGCCGCTCACCGTGCGGGCTGTTCTTAATGCTCACGGCAACGGTATCGCCATCCATGATCTCGCGCTTACCGCGGCCCATGACCTTGTAGTCGCCGTTTTCGGTTACAACGTAGGCGCTATGCTCATGGAGCTGCACGCGCCCGGTCAGGCTCGGACGGCGTTCGCTGCGCACCGGCCCGCGCTGATTGCGAGCTCCACGCTTATGCTTGTTATTGCGCCCCATGGCGCCTCCTAACTATCGATTGCGAACTCCAAAGAGTCTACCCAAATGATTCGCTTTCCTGCCGTCCCCTAGGGATCAAAAAACGGGCCGCCCCATAAGAGACGACCCGTTGGAAGGGGTGAATTCCAGGCATGCTTACACGCGCAGGTAGCGGCGCATGGCGATGGCAGAACCAAAGAGACCGATAATCACGCCGACCAGAATCAGCGCAGCATAGGTCACCAGGTAGTACTGCATCGGCAGGGCAAACGACATCCAGCCGATGCTCTCCTGCAGACGCGGAATCATCAAATTGCGCAGCAGCTCCAGAACGCCGATGGAAAGCAGCGAGCCCAAAATGGCCTGCAGCACGCCCTCGGTGATAAACGGGCCGCGAATGAAGCCGTTGCTGGCGCCGACCAGACGCATAATCGCAATCTCACGACGACGCGCCGTGATGGACAGGCGAATCGTGTTGTTGATGAAGATGAATGCGATAAAGGTCAGAAGGCCAACGAGCACCACGGCGGCGATGCGGATGTAGTTGGTCACCTGGAACAGGCGGCTCACTTCCTCCTGGCCGTACAGCACGCTCGCGTTGACGTCGCCGTCATCCGCGATCTTCTGGAAATCGGCATCCTTCTTGAGCTTCTCTGCCGTGCTCTCGACCTTGGACGGATCGTCCATCTCAATTGCAAACGAGGCGGGCAGCGGGTTCTGGCCATCGAGCGCGCTCATGGTGGCGTCGGCGTTACCCGACATCTTGCTCGTATACTCGGCCAGCGCGTCGTCCTTGTCCTTATAGGTCACGGACTTGACGTTATTCCATGTCTTAAGCTCGGCCTCAAAAGCCTGAACATCGGCCTGATCGGCGTCATCGCTAATGAACGCGTTGATGACAACCTGATCCTCGACGGTGCCGATCACGGAGTTCAGCATCGCGGAGCCCATGATGAACAGGCCGATGATAAACAGCGAAAGGAAGATCGTGATGACGGCGCCGAGCGAGGTAGTCCAGTTACGGAAGAAGTGGCTGATTGCCTCTTTGAAGGAGTAGCCCACGTTAGTTGGTGCCATAGTTGCCGTAACCTCCCCTCTCCTGGTCGCGGATAACGTGGCCGCCCTCGAGGGCGATCACGCGACGGTGCATGCTATCGACCATCTCGCGGTCGTGCGTGGCGACGATCACGGTGGTGCCGGTGCGGTTAATACGCTCGAGCAGCTTCATGATTCCCAGCGAGATCGCCGGGTCGAGGTTGCCCGTCGGCTCGTCGCAGATCAGCAGCGGCGGACGGTTGACCATAGCGCGGGCGACGGCAACGCGCTGCTGCTCGCCACCGGAAAGCTGGTCGGGCAGCGAGTCCATCTGATCGGCCAGACCGACCAGACGCAGCACCTCGGGCACCTGGCTGCGAATGACGCCCTTGGGCTTGCCGATGCACTGCAGGGCAAACGCCACGTTTTCGTAGGCGGTTTTTTGCGGCAGAAGCTTAAAGTCCTGGAACACGGCGCCAATCTGGCGGCGCAGGAACGGAACCTTGCGGTTCTTGATCTTCATGAGGTCCTGACCGGCAACCAGGATGCGACCGCTCGTCGGCTTGACGTCACGGTTGAGCGTCGACAGCAGCGTGGTCTTACCCGAGCCGGAGTGACCGACCAGGAAGACGAACTCGCCCGGATAGATCTCGATGTTGATGTCGTCGAGTGCAGGCTTGTTGGGCTGTGCCGGATAGATCTTGGTGACATGCTCCATAAGGATGACGGGCTCGACACCGGCCTGCTTGGCCATCTTCTTGCGGCTGGCCTGGGGATCGATGGGCGCAAACACCGACGTAAAATCGGGGTTGTTGAGCGCGTTATCGAGGCTTGCGACCTCGGCGGCCTGATCGCTCTCGACCACCGGGGCAGCAGGCTGCGTGGGGTCGGGAATAGCGGCAAAGAGACCGGACTGCGCAGGCTGAGGAGCCGGCGTCGCAGGGGCCAAGGGGTCGGGAATGCCGGCCATGGTAGGCTGCGGCGTGGCGGCACCAGCCTGAGGCTGCTCCACGCGAGCGGTCACGGCCTGAACGGGCTCAAAACCCGCCGTGCCGGAAAGCGCGACATCGCTGGTTGGATTGTAGGCAAAGGGATCGGATGCCGGCTGTGCCTGATCTGCCGGCTGAGCGGGGGCCTGAGCAACAGGCTGGCCCTCTGAATCCGGAGTGGCGAAACGACTGCCCTGGACGCCTGCCTGCGTCTTGGGGGCATCATCGCCCGCACCGGAGGTACGGAAGTGGTTACCCACTGGTGCTCCTTATCGTCGTGCGTTTAAACTACATGAGCGCTTTGTATTTTAGCAGCATTAGCTTTGCTGCACATAAGAAGCATGGCGTGCTTAGGGATCCCGTCGGCCGGGCACAGGGTTACTCTCCAAATCGTCCTCGGACATGTCGGAGCCCCCGCTGCGCGCTTCGCGCGGCGGGGGCTCCTCCGTCCTGCGGAAAGATTTGGAGAGTAACCCTGTGCCCGGCCTGCGGTAACTAAGGGGTCGCCGCGTTTATCTTGGGGTGCAGCATATACAAAGCTGGAAGGGTCTGAATTGCGCTTTGTCGATATATGCCCTTTTCCCTGATGGGACCGTGCTTGAGGGGCGTCTTCATGAGTTGCGGTGAAATAGGGACTGTTGGGACCTCGGACAAAATCTCGGACCCAATTTGGGTCCAGGAGGGAGTCCGATGTA
>CABSNR010000038.1:0-21614 GCA_902479145.1 uncultured Collinsella sp. | reverse complement strand
ATATAAAGGAGTCCGTCATGCGCGACAAGCTCGAAAAGATCATCAAGGCCTACGAGGAGCTCGAGAAGAAGCTTTCTGACCCGGCCGTCGCCTCCGATATCAAGGAGTTCACGCGTCTCAACAAGGAGTACGCGCACCAGTCCGACCTCATTGCCGCCTCGCGCGAGTACATCGGCGCGCTCGATGACATCGAGGCTGCCAAGGAAATGCTGCACGATACCACCGATGCCGATGAGAAGGAGATGCTCCAGATGGACATCTCCGAAAACGAGGCCAAGCTCCCCCAGCTCGAGGAAGACATCAAGTACATGCTCATCCCGAGCGACCCCAACGACGACAAGAACACCATCGTCGAGATCCGCTCCGCCGCCGGTGGCGACGAGGCGGCCATCTTCGCCGGCGACCTGTACAAGATGTATCAGCGCTTTTGCGAGTCGCGCGGCTGGAAGACTACCGTGCTCGATTCCAGCCCCAGCGAGGCCGGCGGCTTTAAGTCCATTGAGTTCAAGGTCGAGGGCGACCGCGTTTACTCCGTCATGAAGTTCGAGTCCGGCGTGCACCGCGTCCAGCGCGTTCCCAAGACTGAGTCCCAGGGCCGCATTCAGACTTCCACGGCTACCGTCGCCGTACTTCCCGAGGCCGAGGAGATCGACGTTCAGATCAACCAATCCGACCTGCGCATCGACACCTACTGCGCCTCCGGACCTGGCGGTCAGTGCGTTAATACCACCTACTCCGCCGTGCGCATCACCCACCTGCCCACTAACACCGTGGTGCAGTCCCAGGAGCAGCGCTCCCAGATCCAGAACCGCGAGGTCTGCATGCAGATGCTGCGCGCCCGCCTGTACGAGATGGAGCTCGAGAAGCAGCAGGCAGAGCTTGGTGCCGAGCGCCAGAGCCAGATCGGCCACGGCAACCGTTCCGAGAAGATCCGCACCTACAACCAGCCCCAGGACCGCGTGACCGATCACCGTATCGGCTTCAACTCCACCTACAACGGCGTCCTTCTGGGCGATCAGCTCGGCACCGTCATCGAGGCGCTCGCCGCCGCCGAGCGAGCCGAGAAGCTGGCGCAGGCTGTGTAGGTTCCGCCGTTCTACCGAACGGCGGACCAGCCGACGCTGCGCGGGCCGCATTTGGACAATCTGACGTTTAACTTCAAGGGCGCGACCAGAAGGTCAGCGCCCTTTCGTTTCACGTCACCTTGTCTCAAATGCGACCCGCTCGCTGTCCGTCCTCTACCTGCGGTGTTGCCTTGCTCCGGATGCGGTATGCTCAACCTGCGGCGCCTTAGATGTAGTCATTGGGGACGTTCTTAAATGACTAGGTTGGGCACATTGCTTTGAGATGTTATTTAATCGGCTTTGATGGCCATTAAGCCGGCTACCTGCTCAAAGAAATTAGCGGCATTCATCTGCTATTGAAAATAATGCTCGAAAAATCGTTCAAGAAGTCGCGGGGCGATTTTTGATGGGTCGTGCGTCAAGCGATGTGGCAAGTTCTTGGTTAGATATTGGTCAGTTTTGGGTCAACCTTGCCAAAAGCTTGACGAATGCAGATTTAGACGTCGACGAATGAACATTTCAGGCAGGTTCCAAGCAAAATTCTGGGCTGATTCTCGATAATCGCCTTCAATCGCCCCTTGCCATGCGCTGGCCTCGCGTACAATCTGCTCCGACATTCGCGCGCCGTCCGGCGCTTAAGAGGGGAGGGCCCCATGGCAAACGAGATCTGGACCATCAAGCGTTGTCTCGAGTGGACCAAGGAGTACCTGGCCGAGCGCGGCGAGGAGCATCCCCGTCTTTCTGCCGAGTGGCTGCTGTGCGCAGCTACGGGTCTGGCGCGTATCGACTTATATATGCGCATGGACGAGACGCTCGACGCAGCGCAGCTCGAGACCATGCACGCGGCGGTCGTCCGTCGCGCGAAGGGCGAGCCGCTGCAGTACATCACCGGTAGCACGCAGTTTCGCATGATCGACGTCGCGTGCGCCCCCGGTGTGCTCATCCCGCGCCCCGAGACCGAGATGCTCGTCGAAGAAGTTCTGAACTATCTGGATGCCGAGGTGCTGAGCCCCGAGGCCGCTGCCCGCCAGCGCGTGGAGCTGCCTTGGAACGATGAGGTCGAGCAGGCCCGCAAAGCCGAGGCGGCGCTGGCTGACGAACGCGCGGCCGCCGAGCGCCGTGCCGCCAACCTGACGGCCGCCGATGAGGCTGCGCTGGGTAGCGACGTGCTCGGTAGCCGCGCCTATGCCGAGGAACTGGCCGACCGCGAGGCCGAGGAAGCCGCCGCGCAGGCAGCAGAAGCCGCCGCGCAGGCAGCAGAAGCCGAAGCGGCAGAAGCAGAGGCCATGGAAACCCCCGAGCCCGAGCTCGACGAATACGGCATCGCCATTGAGGACAACGACCAACAGGCGACTCCCGCGCAAGATGCCGCCGAGGCTAACGTATCTGCCCCAGCCGAGCCCCGCACTGCCCGCGTTCTCGAGGTCGGCTGCGGCACGGGCTGCATTTCGCTCTCCCTTGCCTGGGAGCGCCGCGGGCACGTTACCTGCACTGCTACCGATATCGAGCCGCGCGCCATCGATCTGGCCACCAAAAACCGCGACGCGCTCGGCCTCACGGCAGATGAGGTTGCCTTTAGTCTCACCAACCTGGTGAGCTCCATTCCCCGCGAAGAGTGGGGCACCTTCGACGTGCTCGTTTCCAACCCGCCCTACATCCCGACCGGCGTCATGCGCTCGCTGCCGCACGAGGTCAAGGACTTTGAGCCCGACTTGGCGCTCGAGGGCGGTGCCGACGGCCTGGACATCTTCCGCCGCCTGCTCAATGCGGCGCCTTACATGCTGCGCGCCGGCGGCCTGTTTGCCTGCGAGCTCTACGAGGGCGCCCTCGATGCCGCGGCCGAGCTCTGTCGCCAGGCAGGCCTTTCGGACGTGCGTATCGTCCACGACCTCACCGATCGTCCCCGCATCGTTCGAGCCATCGTCACCGAGCCCAAACAGCGTATTTAAGCTGAATAAATAGACATTTGCGCAAGTTTGTCCTTGCAATATACCGTAAAACTTCTACTATAGAAGGAGAAAGGTATGTCAAATCAGCTGCATCGGTACCGTATCGTGCTTGATTACATTGAACCTTGGCTTGATGAGCAGGATGAAGCTACGCTGAAGCAGATTTATGCAGACCTTTTGGTGCTCGAGAAGGAAGGTCCCAGCCTTGGTCGTCCGCTGGTTGACCGCGTAAAGGGCTCGAAGCTTCATCATTTAAAGGAGCTGAGAGTGACGTCGTGTGGTGGGCAGGTGATTCGCATCCTCTTCGCCTTTGACCCCAAGCGCCAGGCGGTATTGCTATTGGCGGGTGATAAGTCGCGAGCGGGATCGTCAAGGGCAAAATGGAACGGTTGGTATGCGATCAACATTCCAAGGGCCGAGCAAATATACCGTCGCCACGTAAGGAGGCTCGATCGAGATGGAACTGCATGAGTATATGGAATCTCGCGGGATAACACGCGACTCCATTACCGCCGAGCAGGAGAGGACTCGCGATCGTATCGAAGCCTATAAGCTTGCTCAGATTCGCAGGTTAAAAGATCTAACACAGGCGTCGGTCGCCCAGTCGATGGGCGTTTCTCAAAAACGTGTATCCGAGCTCGAGCGTGGGGAGTTGGGTTCGATGAGGCTCGACACGCTGAGCAGGTACGCAGAGAGCCTCGGCGGAAAACTGGTTGCAAGCATCGAGTTTCCCGATCGTACCGTTACGCTTGCGCGCTAAAAATCTTCAATTAACCCCCTCACTTTCACCGACTACTAGAGCCGCTCACCAAACCAACATGCGCTCTGGGCAAATAGGTTGAATGTTTCGTGCGAGAATGCCCCACAGTAAACAAACTTGCACCGGAGCGTAAGGGGCTGGCATACACATGCAGACGGTCTATCGGGTATACGAGGGAACGCGCGAGCCGCATCGGCTTGCCGTCGAGCGCACGGCCGAGGTGCTCGGCCGCGGCGGCCTGGCCTTGATCCCGACCGAGACGGTCTACGGTGTCGCCGTGGCAGTCAACGCCTTCTCGGACGCCGTGCCCCAAGATACAAGCGAATTCCCATCGTGGCCGCGCGATCCGCAGGCTGTCGTCAATGGCGCCGCGGTCCCTGCGCTCGGTACCGGTTACCGCCGCATCTTTACCCTCAAGCAGCGCAAGCTCACCCAAACGGTCGCCTGGCTGGTTGATAATGCCGAAGCACTCGACCGCTATGGCGTGGATATCCCGGAAGATGCCCGCGTACTTGCGCGACGATGCTGGCCGGGAGCCCTGACTATCGTGGTCAAGGCGGCTCCCTGCGTGCCGACCTTTATGCGTGCTGCCGACGACACCGTGGCCCTGCGCGCTTCGGCCTCTCCCGTGGTCCAAGCGCTCATCCGCGCCTGCGGCAGTCCCCTTGCCTGCACGAGCGCCAACACACACGGCGCGCCCTCGCCGGCAAGCTTTGCCGCCGTCGAAGGTCGCATCCTGGAGGGGGTCGATGTTGCCGTCGACGCCGGCGAGACCCCGTGTCGCGACGCCTCGACCATCGTGTCGTTCCAGCACGGCGGGCTCCAGATCCTGCGCCAAGGCGCACTTCCCGCATCAGAGATCGAACGGGTCCTGTCCGACCCGATGCAATAGAAAGGTGTAAGCGATGTCGTTGAATCTGGGCAGCCTGGGCATGGAAGATGCCTCGTTTAACTTTGGCGGTTCCTACATCATGGCGCTCGACTGCGGCACCACCTCGGTACTTGCGACCATCGTCGACGAGTACGGCTGCATCGTCGCGCAGGCACGTCGTAGCGTCAAAACCAGCTTCCCGCGTCCCGGTTGGATAGAGCAAGACCCCATGGAGGTGCTTGCCAGCCAGATCGGCGTGATGATGGAGGTCCAGTTTAAGAGCGGCATCCATTCTGACCGCATCGCCGCCATCGGTATCTCCAACCAGCGCGAGACCACGGTGGTGTGGGACCGCATAAGCGGCCAACCCATCTATAACGCCATCGTGTGGCAATGCCGTCGCACCGCACCTCTGATCGACGAGCTGGTCGAGCGGGGCGCAGAAGAGCTGGTGCGCTCCCGCACGGGACTCACGCTCGATCCGTATTTCTCGGCTTCCAAGGTGCAGTGGATCCTCGACAACGTCGACGGTGCGCGTGAGAGCGCGGCGGCGGGCGACCTCATGTTCGGCACCATCGATACCTGGCTCATCTACAACCTCACCGGCAGTCAGGTCTTTGCCACCGACTACACCAATGCCAGCCGCACGGCGCTCTTTAATATCCATACGCTCGATTGGGACGACGACCTGCTGGCGCTCTTTGACGTTCCACGTTCCATGATGCCCGAGGTTCGTTGGAGCTCGGGCGACTACGGCCGCGTCGCGAGCGACATCATGACCAACATGCCGCCCATCATGGGCGTGGCGGGCGATCAGCAGGCGTCGCTGTTCGGCCACTGCTGCTTCCATCCCGGCCAGACCAAAAACACCTATGGCACGGGTTGCTTTATGCTCATGAACACCGGCGACGAGGTCGTCGAATCCAAGAACGGTCTGGTCTCCACGATCGGTATCGCCGCGGACGGCAAGATCAGCTATGCGCTCGAGGGTTCTATCTTTGCCGCCGGCTCAACCATGAACTGGCTGCGCAACAACATGGGCATCATCTCGAGTGTGAGCGAGTCCGCGCAACTCGCCGCTTCGATCAACGACAACGAGGGCTGCTACTTCGTCCCCGCCTTCGCTGGCCTGGGCGCTCCCTGGTGGGATCCGCATGCCCGCGGTATCGTGTGCGGCCTGACCGGTGCCTCGAGTCGCGCGACCATTGTGCGTGCGGCCTGCGAGTCCATGGCCTACCAGAGTTATGACGTGCTGCGCGCCATGGAGCAGGACGTGGGACTTTCGATTGAGCGCCTGTCCGTCGATGGCGGCGCCTCACGCAACGAGTTCATCATGCAATTCCAGGCCGACCTGCTGGATATCCCCGTGCTGCAATGCGAGACGGTGGAGACCACGGCAATCGGTGCCGCGTACTTGGCGGGTCTTGCCGTCGGCTATTGGGAAGACCTTGAAGAGCTGGAGCAAAATGCCCAGATCGTTAGGACCTTCCTTCCCCATATGTCCGCCGAGCGTCGCGAGCAAAACCTTGCGGGCTGGCGTGATGCAGTCAAGCGCTCGCTCAGTACCGCACAGTAGGGCTGCGATGGGCTGCTCGATACAACAAACCGCTAAACTTATGCATGGCGTGCGGCGGCAACATTGCTGCGCGCCTTGTCAGCAAGGCCGTTTTGCGGCCGCAACGAAAGGGGCAATCAACCCATGACCGTCACCTACGATACGTCCCGCGTGACGCTTGTCGACCATCCGCTCGTCCAGCACAAGCTGTCGATCCTGCGCGACAAGAGCACCGGCACCAACCAGTTCCGCCAGCTCGTGCGCGAGCTTGCGCTCTTTGACGGCTACGAGGCCATGCGCGACCTGCCCATGGAAGACGTCGAGGTCGAGACCCCCATCACCACTGCCACGTTTAAGCAGCTTGCCGGCAAGAAGCTCGCCATCGTTCCTATCCTGCGTGCGGGCCTCGGCATGGTCGACGGTATCCTCGACTTGGTACCCTCGGCTCGCGTGGGCCACATTGGAATGGAGCGCGACGAGGTTACTCACGAGCCGCATGAGTATTACTGCAAGATGCCCAAGGATATCGATCAGCGCATCTGCCTGGTTGTCGACCCCATGCTCGCCACGGGCGGTTCGGCCGAGATGGCCATCAGCTACCTGCGCGAGCGCGGTGTCAAGGATATCCGCATGCTGTGTATCGTCGCCGCGCCCGAGGGCCTCAAGTCACTGACCGAAAAGGACCCCGACGTACATATTTATACATGCGCCATCGACGACCATCTCAACGAAGCTGCCTACATCGTTCCCGGCCTGGGCGACGCCGGAGACCGCATCTACGGCACGCTCTAGTCGTTGGGCCTTGTCGGCTACGGTCACAAATACGAAGAAATGGTGCGCGCGGGCGAGCAAAAGTCGTCCACGCGCACTTCTGTTAACGGACGTTTTGCCCTGAGGGGTTCGAAAAAAACGTATTACCGTACCTGCGGCATAAAGAAGGCCTTAAGAAAACGTACAGGTGCGTATTAACCGTTTGTTTTACGGTTGTACTTTAGCGATTGGCTCGTACAATAGTCACCAATGTTTGGCTGGGACTGTGCCGTGAGGCGTAAAAAGGAAAGCGAGGAAGCCAGTGTTTCAGATAGCCGATCTGCTCGCTATCGTTGCAGGCGCCATCGCGGGCGCAATTGCCTTCCTTCCCTTTGTCTTTACGCTCAAGCCAGTTCTTGACGATAAGCAGAATGCGGACATGCTCAAGGGCATGGTGAGTCTGGCGGTCTCGGCAGTCGCCCTGCTCGTCTTTACCTTGGTTGTGTTTGCGTTGTTCGGAGAGGCATTTCGCATGTTCCTCCTGGGCGAGGCGATCGGCTTCGTGGTCTTTATGGCCGCCTGCACGGTTCGCGTCGCCAAGGCGCTGCGGGATCCTCATGAGGTCGAAAGGTAAGTCGTGGAAATTTTTGAAAAGCTGCCTGATGAGATTAATCATCTGGTCAGCGAGTTCAGCTCCACCCCTGTCGTGGGCGATCTGAGCTGCGGCATCACGCAGTACTCGTTTTGGCTGATCGTCTCCACGATCGTGCTCCTGATCGTCCTGGCCGTGTTCAAGAAGAAGCAGACCCTGGTTCCCAAGGGCTTCTTCGTCAACGGTTTCGAGTACATCATCGAGTACGTCGAGAACGATATCGGCAAGGGCGTCGTGGGTGAGAACTGGAAGAAGCACTTCCCGTTCCTGTGCTCGCTTTTCCTGTTCATCCTGATCAATAACATGATCGGCCTGATCCCGGGAATGAAGCCCGGCACCGGCGCAATCGGCTCCACCGCCGCGCTCGCCATCTTCGCCTTCGTGTACTTCATCTACTACGGATGCAAGGCTCACGGCGTGATCGGCTACATCAAAAGCCTCGCCCCGCAGGGCGTGAGCTTCCCGATGAACGTGCTCGTGTGGGTCGTCGAGCTTTTCTCGACCTTCCTGCGCCTCATCACGCTCGCCGTCCGTCTGTTCTGCAACATGTTCGCAGGACACGTGGTCATGGGCTCGTTCGCCATCATGGCGAGCATGTTCATGCAGCCGTTGCTTCAGCAGGTTTCCGCGGCCCACGCCGTCGGCGCCCTGCCTTCGCTGGCCTGGCTTGCCATCCTCATCCTGATCTATGCGATCGAGCTTGTGGTCGGCGCCATCCAGGCTTACGTCTTCACGGTCCTTACCGCCGTGTATGTCTCCGAGGCAGAGGAGGTCGCGGAGGAGGAGTAATCTTCCGTTCGCGCCTTAAAGGTAAGGCAATTCGTTAAACCGCCGGTGCCCGTACCCATGGAGCCCGGCAGTTATAAAAAGGTTATCCTGCGTGAAATAAGACACGCACGACAAAGGAGGAATCGTGGGAGTTATCGGTTACGGTCTCGGTGTTATCGGCGCTGGTCTTGCTATCGGCCTGTCTGCTCTGGGTGCTACGGGTGCTATGGCCCGTCAGCCTGAGGTCCAGGGCCGCGTGTTCACCGTCTTCATCATGGGCTCCGCCTTCGGCGAGGCTCTGGCTCTGATCGGCTTCGTTGTCGCGCTGATCGTTAAATAGCACGGAGCGTCAAGTATGAATCTTTCATCCCAGAAGAGCGCGATCGCACTCTCCGCGTCCGCGGCCGCGCTGCTCATGCCGGTTTCCGCGTTCGCCGAGGACGGCGCTGCCGGTGCGGACATCCTCATCCCTAAGATGGCGGAGTTCATCCCGGCGCTTATCGCCTTCCTGATCATCTGGATCGTGCTGGCAAAGGTCGCCCTGCCGGGCATCATGAAAACCATGGAGGAGCGCGGCAAGAAGATCGAGGAGAGCCTCGACGAGGCCGAGAAGACCAAGCAGGAGGCCATCGCCAAGCGCGCTGAGTCCGACTCGATCGTCACCGACGCCCGTCGTCAGGCTGCCGACATCGTTCTCGAGGCCCGTAAGGACGCCGAGTCCGAGCGCGCCCGTATCATCGAGGCTGCTCACAAGGAGGCCGAGGAGATCATCGCCAAGGCCCATACGACCGTCGAGGACGATCGCAAGTCCATCTACGCCGGTGCCGCGAGCTCCATCGCCGACCTGTCCGTTGCCGTCGCCACCAAGATCGTGGGCGAGGCACTCGAGGACGAGTCCGAGCAGAAGAAGCTCATCGAGCGCTACATCCAGGAAGCAGGTAGCCTGAATGCCGACTAGCCGCTATCAGGACAAGGTACTCGAGACCTACGCGCGCTCCCTTTTGGAAGCCGCCAAGGCCGAGAACCATGTGTTCGAGGACCTCGAGATGATCGAGCGCCTGGCTTCCGCCAGTCCCGAGATCATCGCCGTGCTCGACACCATGTCCAAGCGCGACCAGCTCGACCTTCTTCCCGAGGTGGCAGCTGCCTTTAAGTATGTTGCCGAGGAAGACGAGGATGTAGTGGGCGTGACCGTCACCACGGCGATCCCGCTCGACGACGAGCTGCGTCAAACCATCACTAAGAAATGCGAGCAGGACTTCGGCCGCAAGGTGTTCCTTATCGAGCAGGTCGATCCGTCTATCGTGGGCGGCCTGGTGCTCGAGGCCCGCGGCGAGCGTCGTGACATCTCCGTCAAGACGCAGCTGCGCGTCGCGCAGGAGACCCTCGCAAACTCTGCTAATACGTACGGAGGTGAAGCCTAATGTCCGAAACCCTCAATGCCCAGGATATCGCCAAGAAACTGCAGGAGCAGCTCACGAGCCTCTCCGCGACGGTCGATACGCATGAGGTTTCAACGGTCGACGAGGTAGGCGACGGCATCGCGCGCGTCTCCGGCCTCAAGAGCGCCATGGCAGGCGAGCTTCTGGAGTTCAAGAGCTCCGATACCGGTGAGACCGTCTTCGGCCTCGCCCAGAACCTTGACCGTGACGAGGTCGGCGCCGTTCTGTTTGGTGCCGTCGACTCCATCAAGGAAGGCGACGAGTGCCGCACCACTGGCCGCATTATGGATATCCCCGTGAGTCGTGCCATGCTCGGCCGCGTCGTCAATCCGCTCGGCCAGCCCATCGACGGCTTGGGCGACATCGTTGCCACGCACCGTCGTCCTATCGAGTTCAAGGCTCCCGGCGTCATCGACCGTACCCCGGTGTGCGAGCCGGTTCAGACTGGCCTGTTGGCCATCGACTCCATGGTGCCTATCGGCCGCGGTCAGCGTGAGCTCATCATCGGCGACCGTAAAACCGGTAAGACCGCCATCGCCATCGACGCTATCCTCAACCAGCGCGGCAAGGGCATGGTCTGCATCTATGTCGCCATCGGCCAGAAGGCCTCCACGGTCGCCAACATCCGCGAGACCCTCGCTCAGCACGGTGCGCTCGACTACACCATCATCGTTTCGGCTACCGCTGCCGATTCCGCCCCTATGCAGTACATCGCGCCTATGGCCGGTGCCGCTATCGGCGAGTTCTTCATGTACAACGGCGAGGACGGCAGGCCCGCTAGCGAGACCAACCCCGGCGGCCACGTGCTCGTCATCTACGATGACCTGTCCAAGCAGGCCGTGGCCTACCGTCAGATGTCGCTGACGCTGCATCGTCCGCCCGGACGCGAGGCCTATCCTGGCGACATCTTCTACCTGCACTCTCGTCTGCTCGAGCGTGCCGTCAAGATGTCCAAGAAGAACGGCTACGGCTCCATGACGGCACTGCCGATCATCGAGACCCAGGACGGCGACGTCTCGGCCTACATTCCGACCAACGTCATTTCCATTACCGATGGTCAGATCTATCTGCAGTCCGAGCTCTTCTTCCAGGGTCAGCGCCCGGCAGTCGACGTGGGCATTTCCGTGTCCCGCGTCGGTGGCGACGCACAGACCAAGGCCATGAAGCAGGTCGCCGGCAACCTCCGTCTGGACCTCGCTTCGTACCAGGAGCTCGCCGGCTTCACGCAGTTCGGCTCCGACCTCGACGAGGCTACTCAGAAGCAGCTGACCCATGGTGCCCGCATGACCGAGCTCCTTAAGCAGCCGCGCTACAAGCCGTTTGAGGTTGGCGAGCAGATCGTTACGCTGTTCGCTGGCAACGAGGGCTTCCTGGATGACCTGGAGATTGCCGACGTGCTGCCTTTCCGTGCCGAGCTCATCGAGTACATGGACAATGGCTTTGGCTCGCTGCTCGACAAGGTTCGCGCCAAGAAGATCGATGATGACACCAAGGCTGAGCTCTTGCGCGTCATCGGCGACTTCAAGCAGCAGTTCATGGCCAAGCACCATTCGGATGTTTCTGGATCAGAGGAGAACTAAGCCCCATGGCCAACCTTCGCGACATTAAGAAGCGAATCTCCTCGGTTACCACGACCAAGCAGATCACGCGCACGATGGAGATGGTCTCTACGGCCAAGATCCGTCGTGCCCTCGATCGCTCCAAGCAGGCCGAGCCCTATAAGGAGGCGCTGACCGACGTCATGTTGACGGTCGCCGGCGACGCCTCCTGTTCGGGCACCGATCCCATGCTGCAGAAGCATGAGAGCGTCAAGCATGGCCTGATTGTCGTTATTGCCTCGGACCGCGGCCTTGCCGGCGGTTTCAATACGACGGTGGAGCGCACGGCCGAAAAGCTCGCCGCTTCTTGGGCGAACGACGGCATCGAGTGCGAGATCATCGCGTGCGGGCGTAAGCCGGTCACGTATTTCCGTGACCGCGCAAACGTCGTCATGCACTTTGAGGGCAACTCCTCTGAGCCCGATTTCAATCAGGCCCGCATGATCTCCTCTCATATCTGCGATGCGTATCGTGCCGGTGAGCTTGACCGTGTCGAGCTTGTCTACCACCACGCCAAGAACCGCGTGGATCAGGAGCTTCGCGTCGAGCATCTGTTGCCGCTCGACCCCGAGATGATCGCTATGGCCCACGGTCCGCGTAAGAACGAGACCGACGCCCCTAAGCGCATCTCGTCCACGTTCGAGTTCGTGCCCTCTCCCGAGCATGTTCTCGGCAAGCTTGTGCCGTCTTATATCCTGACGGTCATCTACCAGGCCCTGATCGATTCGGCGGCTGCCGAGCAGGGTGCACGCCGCAAGGCCATGCACTCCGCGACGGAAAACGCCACCGCGATCATCTCGACCCTTACCCGCACGTATAGTCGCGTGCGCCAGGCTTCGATCACGACCGAGATTAACGAGATCGTCGGCGGAGCCTCAGCATTGGAGGAACAGTAATGGCTAATAACACCGTACAGCTTGCGGTCGAGGAAGCCACCAAGAAGACGACCGCCGGTGATGGTCGCATCGTGCGAATCATCGGTCCTGTCGTCGACGTCAAGTTTGACGGTGCGGTGCCCCCGATCTACAACGCGCTCACGGTCGAGGCCGAGACCCCGATCGGTCATTTGAGCACGATCCTCGAGGTCGAGAGCCAGCTTCCGGGCGGCGTCGTCCGCACGGTCGCCATGTCCTCGACCGACGGCCTGCAGCGCGGCCTCATCGCCACCGATACCGGTGAGCCCATGAAGATGCCCGTTGGCCCCAAGACGCTCGGCCGTATTTGGAACGTCATGGGCAAGCCCGTCGACGGCAAGCCCATGCCCGAGGTGGAGGAGTTCTACCCCATCCACCATGCAGCGCCCCGTTTCGACGAGCTCACCACCAAGACCGAGATCTTCGAGACCGGCATTAAGGCCGTCGACCTGCTCGAGCCCTACATCCGTGGCGGCAAGACAGGCCTGTTCGGCGGCGCCGGCGTCGGCAAGACCGTTCTGATTCAGGAGCTCATCAACAACCTCGCCCAGGAGCACGGTGGCACCTCGGTGTTCACCGGCGTCGGCGAGCGTACCCGCGAGGGCACCGACCTGTTCCTCGAGATGAGCGAGTCTGGCGTTATCGACAAGACCTGCTTGGTCTATGGTCAGATGAACGAGCCGCCCGGAGCGCGTCTGCGCATCGGTCTGGCCGGCCTTACCACCGCTGAGTACTTCCGCGATCGCGGCCAGGACGTTCTGCTGTTCATCGACAACATCTTCCGCTTCTCCCAGGCAGGTTCCGAGGTTTCCGCACTGCTGGGCCGTATGCCGTCCGCCGTTGGTTACCAGCCCACGCTGGCAACCGAGATGGGCGACCTCCAGGAGCGCATTACCTCGACCAAGACGGGCTCCATTACCTCCGTCCAGGCTGTCTACGTCCCCGCAGACGACCTGACCGACCCGGCGCCTGCCACGACGTTTACGCACCTCGACGCCACCACGGTTCTTTCGCGTAGCATTTCGTCGCTCGGCCTGTTCCCGGCTATCGACCCGCTCGCATCTTCCTCCGACGCTCTCGATCCCTCGATCGTCGGCGAGGAGCACTACCGTGTCGCCGTCAAGGTCCAGGAGCTCCTGCAGGAGTACTCCGACCTTCAGGACATCATCGCCATTCTGGGTATGGACGAGCTGTCCGAGGAGCAGCGCCTTACGGTCAACCGTGCCCGTAAGATTCAGCAGTTCCTCTCGCAGTCCTTCCACGTCGCCGAGAAGTTCACCGGCAACCCCGGTGTCTACGTCCGCGTCGAGGATACCGTCCGCTCTTTCGCCGAGATTGTCGACGGCAAGGCCGATGACCTGCCCGAGCAGGCTTTCCGCTATGCTTCCACGATTGAGGACGTGCGCGAGCGCGCCCGCAAGATGGGGGAGAAGTAGGTTATGCGTATCCGCATCGTGTGCCCCGTGAGCTGCGCCTATGAGGGCGACGCTGCGTTTGTGTCGATTCCGTCCACGGATGGCGAGTTTGGCGTTCTGCCTGCTCACTCCAGCGAGATCTGCACGATCGACCGCGGTTACGTTCGCGTTTCCGATAAGGCCATGGGCACTGTCGACCACACGTTTGCCGTGGCCGGCGGCTATGCCCAGGTTGCGGACGATGTCGTGACCGTTCTCGCCGAGCGCGCTTGCGATTTGGCGACCGTCGATGCCGACAAGCTTAAAGCTGATATTCAAGGTTTTGAAGAGAAGCTGGGTAATTTGTCGGATGATGATGCACGCCGCGCCTACCTCTATAATGAAATCGCATGGTGTAAGCTCAAGCTTGCCCAATAGTCAAACGATTTAGCGTTCGACCATTTGCGAACACATCATGCCCGGGATGGCCCAGCCACCCCGGGCATGCTTTTTGAAAGGGTAGACCTTGGATATTATCCGCGTTGAGGGTGGCCACGCCATCGGAGGCTCCGTGCCCGTCTCGGGTGCCAAGAACTCCGCGCTCAAACTCATGGCGGCAACGCTTCTGGCGCCGGGCAAGACGACGCTGCAGAACGTGCCCGATATTTCCGATGTTCACGTGATGGGCAAGGTGCTCAAGGGCATGGGCGCTACGATCGATGTTCTCGACGAGCACACGCTCGAGATTGATACCTCTCAGGTCGATTCTTGGGAGGCCCCCTACGAGCTCGTTGCCAAGATGCGTGCTTCCACCGCCGTCATGGGACCCCTGCTGGGCCGCTTCCATCGCGCCAAGATTGCCATGCCGGGCGGCTGCAACCTGGGTGCTCGCAAGATCGATATGCACATTCTGGGTCTCGAGGCCCTGGGCGTTGAGTTCGATACCGCCCACGGTTACATCAACGCTAATGCGCCCCAAGGTCTGCGCGGTACCACCGTCACGCTCGAGTTCGCCAGCGTCGGTGCGACCGAGAACCTCATCATGGCCTCTGTGCGCGCACAGGGCACCACGGTTATCGACAATGCCGCCCGCGAGCCCGAGATTGTCGATCTCGCCAACATGCTCAACGAGATGGGCGCCAAGATTGTAGGCGCCGGTACGCCCGTCGTGACTATCGAAGGCGTGGAAGAGCTCCATCCCGTTACCCATCGCGTGGTGGGCGACCGCATCGAGGCCGGTACCTTTATCGTTGCCGGTGCGTTGATGGCCGACGATCGCGGTGTCGATGTCACGGGCTTTTGCCCCATTCACTTGGGCATGGTGCTCAAGAAGATGGAGCTCATGGGTATCGACTGCGAGCGCGTCGAGGATGGCGTCCATGTGAACCGTGCCGAGCGTATCAAGCCGGTCGACATCCAGACGCTTCCGTTCCCCGGCTTCCCGACGGACATGCAGGCGCAGATTATGGTACTCTCCGCCCTTGCCGATGGTAGCTCCGTTATCACCGAGAACATCTTCGAGAATCGCTTTATGTTTGCCTCTGAGCTGGTGCGCATGGGTGCCGACATTCGTATCGAGAGTCATCATGCCATGATTCATGGCGTCGAGGGCTTCTCGGGTGCACAGGTTACCTCGCCCGATCTGCGTGGCGGAGCGGCCCTCGTCGTAGCGGGCTTGATCGCCGACGGGACGACCGAGGTTTCGGCCATCCATCACATTAAGCGCGGCTACGAGCAGTTTGTCGAAAAGCTGCAGGCGCTCGGCGCGCATGTCGAGCATGCTACCGTCCCCGATCCCGTCATCTACTAATACAGGTTGCCTATGTTTAATAAAAAGCCCCTCGCGGATACCACCGCCCGAAGACCCTCAACTGGTGCGCAGGCCAAGATCTACAGTCGCGATAACGTGGCTCGCTATTCCGAGCGCGCTCGCCAACGTCGTCGTGGCCACACGATTCGTCACGTCGCGCTCATTGTCGTGCTTGGCGTGCTGCTGAGTGCCACTACCGCTGCCGGCCTGTGGTTTGCCACCATTATGGGCAAGCTCGGCGATTCTAATGTCATTACCGACAATCTGCGTCGGGTTCTGGTTGACACCGATGAGGCAAAGGATCCGTTCTACGTGCTGCTTCTTGGCACCGACGGCCGTCCGGGCGAGGATACGTATCGTGCCGACTCGATTATCCTGGCACGCATCGACCCCACGCAAAAGCAGGCGACGCTCATTTCCGTTCCGCGCGACACCAAGGTCGAGTACAAGGGCGAGACCATGAAGATCAACGCCTGCCATACCGTTGGCGGCGCCGAGGCCATGGTCGAGGCGGTCAACGAGCTGTGCGGTGTTCAGATTTCCCACTATGCCGAGGTCAGCTTCGACGGTATGCAGGCGCTGATTGATTCGGTTGGCGGTATCGACATTAACGCAACCGATGATGTTGACGACCCCGAGCACCTGGATATTAAGATTACCGCTGGCCAGCAGCATATGGACGGTGCCACCGCCCTTACCTATGCCCGCTGCCGCTACACCTATGCCGACGGCGATTACACGCGCATGCGCCACCAGCGTCAGGTGCTTGGCGCCCTTGCCAACCAGATTCTCAATAACTTCGATGCCACGAAGATTTTTGGCCTGGTTAATTCGCTGTCCGATATGCTCGTAACCGATATGAGCGTTCAGGATATCGTGGCTACGGTCAACGCCATGCGCGGTATGGATGTCGACGGTATCTACTCGGCCAACCTGCCCTCGTATGCCGACGACAGTACCATGATCGACGGTGTGAGCTACGTCTTTGTCTACGAGGACGAGCTCAAGGAAATGATGGAGCGCGTCGATGCCGGCAAGGATCCCAAGGGTCCCAACACCATGGGTCTTTCCGACGGTTCCAGCTCTACAATCGGCGACCTGAACAACAACACGTCTGACGACTACGCAAACGGTACCGCAACTTCATCGGTCAGCTCTGACGATTCCGATGACTCAGGCGATTCGAGCGATTCGGACTACTACGAAGAGCCCACCGGCGACGGCAACGGCTACGAAGCCAACTACTAGAGTTACGCGGGCTTACCAGCCCGCGTAACGGCTCGACGCTGCGCGCCGCCCAGAGCGACAATTTGTCATTCAAAAGGCAGGGCATGACCAGAAGGTCAATGCCCTGCCTTTTTCATGCCAACTTGTTCGCTCTGGACGTCGCTCGCTGACGTTGATTCAACGAGCGATGTCGTCACTTGCAGTTGGGTAGTCCACTTGGCACTTGGGGACGTTCCTTTTGTACCGGCAGTTTGGGACACTCCTTGCTTCAAGAGGCTGGCGTGCGTCAACCTATTCTCGTTGCAGTAAAAAAATCGCCCCGTTCTTGGTTGAGGACGGGGCGATTCGTCTTTTGGACTTGTGCAGCCAGGCTTATGCAAAGCGGGCGACGAGCTCCTGGAGCACGTCGGTCATCTTGACGAGCGAACTGACCGGGACGAACTCGTTGACGCCGTGGTAGCAATAGCCGCCGGTGGAAAGGTTGGGGCAGGGCAGACCGCGGAACGACAGCTGGGCGCCGTCGGTGCCGCCGCGAATCGGCAGCACTTGGGGTTCAACGCCGCAGGCAAGGTAGGCTTCCTTGGCAACATCAATAAGCTCGGGGTAGTCACGAACGATCTCGGCCATATTTCGATACTGCTGCTTAATCTCGACCGTCACGCGCTCCTCACCCAGACGCTGGTTGAGCATCGAGGCGGCGGCATCAATAAGGTCGAGTTTCTGCTGGAACTTGGCGGCGTCATGGTCGCGGACGATATAGCGCGCTGTGGCGTGATCGACGGTCGCAGATACACCCTCAAGGTGATAAAAGCCCTCGTAGCCTTCCGTATACTCCGGGCGCTGCACGTAGGGGAGCAATGCGTTGAAGTCGCAGAACAGATTGCCTGCGTTGACCATACGGCCTTTGGCGTCGCCCGGGTGGATGGACTGGCCCTCAAAGCGGACGGTCACCTCGGCGGCATTGAAGCACTCCCACTCCAGCTCGCCGATGGGGCCGCCGTCGACCGTGTAGGCGTACTTGCAGCCAAAGGTATCGATATCCAACAGCTCGGCTCCGTGGCCGATCTCCTCGTCAGGGCAGAAGCAAATGCCGAGTGCGGGATGGGGCAGCGAGGGATCCTGAGCGATACGCGCGACAAGCGACATGATCTCGGCGACGCCTGCCTTGTCGTCCGCGCCCAGCAGCGTGGTGCCATCGCTGCAGACCAGGTCCTCACCCGCGAGGTCGTTCAGGGCGGGAAGCTTGGCGGTGCTCATGGCAACGGGCTTACCGTCAACCGTGCCGCAGACCAGGTCGCCGCCTTCGTAGTGTACGATGTGCGGCTTCACGCCGGCACCCGGTGCAACTTCGGTGGTGTCGAGATGGGCGATCAGGCCCAGGGCGGGCTTGTCCTCAGCGCCCGCACTTGCGGGGATATGCGCGCAGACATAGGCGTGCTCGGTCACGTGGGCATCTTCCGCACCAAGCTCGCGCAGCTCTTCAGCCAGCACGTTGGCAAGGTCAAACTGAACGGCGCTCGAGGGTACCTGGTCACAGTTTGCATCCTCGGACTGCGTGTTGATCTGGACGTAGCGCAAAAAGCGCTCGAGGACATCGGGGCTCGTGGTGGTGTTTTCCATAAAGACCGCTCCAATCTTGGTCGTCGTGTGCAACAAGAACTCTAGCACGGTATGCCACGGCATACCACGACGCTTGGATGGGGTAGAATCAGCCATTGAATGCAGAAGGGACGGAAGATCATGGATACGACAAATAGCTCGCGCGAACTGCATCTGACGGTGGCGAACGAAGACTACTTGGAGTGCATGGTTCGCATTGAAAGCGAAGAGGGGGAAACCAACGGCGTGCGATCGGTCGATATCGCGCAGCGCCTTGGCGTCTCCAAGGCATCGGTCAATAAAGCGGTTTCGGCGCTCAAGGCATCCGAGCTTGTCGAGCAATCGCACTACGGCAAGGTAATCCTGACCGATCGCGGCCGCGAGGTTGGCACGGCTATCTGGTACCGTCATCGCCTCATCCGCACGTTTTTGGTTCAGGAGCTCGGTGTCGAATTTGAGCGAGCCGATTCCGAGGCCTGCATGATGGAGCATGCGCTATCCGAGGACACGATGAGCCGCTGGCTCGCCTATCTCGAAAAGCAGGGAATCAGCGTCGAGGAATAGCGGGATATATATGGATACGAGTTATTACAACCGCTTTGGTGCCGAGGAACTTGCGCGCCGCTTGTCGAGCGAGACCTTGTTGGCGCAGGGCCCCATGGGCAGTGTTTTGTTGAGTGAGTACGATGCCGCTGACATTCCACCGGCGTTTTGGAATCTGGCAGAGCCGCAGACCGTTTCTCGTATCCATCGCTTGTATGTCGCCGCCGGCGCGCAGGTGCTCATTACCAACACCTTTCAGGCATCAAGCTATGCCCTCAAACACGACCAGATTGCGCCGTCCGTGGCGGAGGTCAATCGCGGGGCCGTCGACGATGCCCGCCAGGCGCACCCTCAGCTGCTGCTGGGCTCGATGGGCCCGATCGGTATTGAGTGGTTTGCCGAGGACTCTGCCGAGTATCGTGAAATCCGCGGCATTGCGCGCGAACAGGCGCACGCCTTGCTCAATGCTGGTGTTGACGGTCTGCTGATCGAGACGGTGACGTCTATCCGTAATCTGCAGCCCATGCTTGCCGGCGCCCGAGATGCCGCCGACGGCATGCCTGTTCTGGTGAGTTTTGTCGTTGACGATAAAGGCGACCTGTTGGGCGATGGCCTCAACATCGAGGCAGCCGTTTTGTACGCTGAAAAACACGGCGCAAACTCGGTTGGTGTTAATTGCTGTTCGCTTGCGGCCGCGAACGCGGCGGTGCCCAGGATGGTTGCATCGGCGACTACTCCCGTCACGGTGCGTCCCAACGTGGGCGATCCGGTCCAGACTCAGGATGGCCCCGTATGGCACGAGAACCCCGAAGCTTTCGCGCGCGCATGCATCGAATGGAGACATGCCGGCGCCGCAATGGTGGGCAGTTGTTGTGGAACCACAGCAATCACTACGGCAGCGATGGCCGAGGCGCTCGATATATAAAGGGTAAAACCGCTCCATCCGGGGCGGTTTTTTTATTGCCTGCATGTCCTCGCCAGCATTTGCCCAAATGGTGAATGCTGGTGCCGGCAGGTTGCCGAGTGCGTGTTGCGGGTATACCTCGCGCGTACCATGATCCAAACACTGTGAGGTGTCTGCGCGTGTGCGCGATAATTCATTTTGGAACTGACGGTTGGCGCGCTCGCGTCGATGAGGACTTCACTGCCGATAACGTTGCCCGTATCGCCGATGCCGTCGGCGAGTTGTGGCAAAAGACCAATCCGGGCAAAACGGTATATATAGGGTTCGACACCCGGCCCCTGGCGAGCGAGTTCGCTGAGCTTGCGGCGGGCGTGCTAGCAGCGCACGGGCTGGACGCCGTGCTCGCTTCGCGACCTGTTCCGACCCCTGCCCTTACGTGGGCGGCGGCTTATGACGGTGAGGCGTGCGGCGCGCTCATGGTGACGGGGTCCCATCATCCGCAGGGTTATCTGTGCCTCAAGATTCGCATGGGTGACGGCTCGACCGCCAACCAGGATGTCATCGAAGAGCTCGAAGAGACCGTGGCTCCCGAGCCAATGGGGATCGAGGGGCAATATCGCACCGCGGATATTATTCCTGACTATATGCAGGCGGTGGCATCGTTTGTCGATGCCGAAGCCATCCGCGCCGCGCACCTGCGCGTGGTTGTTGATCCCATGGGCGGCGCAGCCCAGGGCTATCTAGCCGATTTGCTGCGCGAGCTTGGCGTTGAGGTGCACGAGATTCACGCCGGGCAGGCGTCTGACCAAGAAGATATCTGCCCCGACCCCGTTGAGCCTTGGGTGGACGCTTGCGAGCGCACGGTTATCGAGGACGGAGCTTGCGCTGGCCTGGTGACCGACGGCGACGCCGACCGTATCGGCGCGGTTGACGAGCGCGGCAGATATATACATCCGCATCAGATCATGGCGCTCGTTTTGGGCGACTTGGTTCAATTTCGCAATTTGGAGGGGCGCGTCGTCGTCAATCTTTCATGCTCGACGCTCGTGCGTCGCATTGCCGAGGCGCTTGGCTGCCGCGTGACCGTCAAACCAGTCGGTTTCAAATATATAGCGGCGGAGATGAAGAAGGGCGGCGTCCTCATGGGCGGCGAAGAAGCCGGTGGTATCGGCATCGCCGCGCATATGCCCGAGCGCGATGGAATCCTCGCCTGTCTGATTCTGTGTGAGTTTATGGCAAAGACGGACGCGCCTTTGGGCGTTCTGGTCGACCAACTCGAGGACAGTTTTGGTAAGACGAGTTACGGTCGACGCGATTTGCGCCTTGAGGCCGAAGATGCCGAAACGTTACGAACCCTGCTGCCGGGCGTAAACCCCAAGTCGATTTGTGGCAAGGTACCGCAAAACGTTAGTCATATGGACGGCTTGCGTCTGGCATTCGAGGATGACACGTGGCTGCTGGTCCGTCCTAGCGGGACCGAACCAGTGGTGCGCGTCTACGCCGAGGGGTTCTCGGTGGAAGAACGTGATGAGTTGCTCGATGCTGGCTGTGCTTTAGCTAGGGGGACGTATCCGCTTTAACCATGAGACTGCCTTATATAAAGAGATGCTCGGCGAGCGGTAGGTAACGGCTGGCAAACGTTAGTCGGATCACAAGATGTGTAGGAAATGTGTACGCCCAGATTCCCGCCCACGGGGCCCCTCCGGTCTGGCAATATATCTCCTTGCCGCGCGGCCCGGTGGAACCGGATCAGCCGCGGGGCGTGCACCTTGAGAACCGGATACTGCGAGGATGGACACATTGAGTGTCGCATC
>CABSNR010000037.1:0-22473 GCA_902479145.1 uncultured Collinsella sp. | reverse complement strand
AGATGTGTATAAGAGACAGCCCCCTCCCCTCCCCAACTTTGTCCAAAAAGTTCGCTGTTGTTGACTTGTATTACCGTAAAATTAGCCCCACTTACATATACACGGAGTGTTGGCCTGGCGCCGCCTCCGGGCCTTGGCGCCCACCTTATCGAGAAGCACCGCTATGAAACGAGTCTTTTACCGCTCGCTCTGCGCAGTTCTTTGCGTATCTATGCTTAGTGCAGCAATACCTGTAAGGGTTATAGCGGAAGAAGAACGGCGGCAAGAAAACACCTTGGAGCAGTCTGAGACTGGCGCAGCGGACAATTTGGGCGGCAGCATGACAGGCGACATCGATACAAGCGAGATCGGCAATGAGTCCATCAAAAATGATTCAGATCTCGCGAATCCAATTGCACCTCAGGTGGAACCTCGGGTTTCCCTAGCTTCCGACATGTCGCCCGATTCGGAACAAGCCACAAAGGCCGCAATAAGTGGATATCAGTACAGCGATAGCGCCACCAGCGGCAGTGTCACCCTCACCGTCGAATGGAACGATCCAGTACTTGGACAGCCAACGACCTTCCACGTAAGCGCAACAGGTGGCAGTGGCAGCTATCTCTTTCGCATGGATGCGCCTTCGTACTCTAACTCCAACGAGTACGCCTATGAGTCGGTCGCCGATCCAAGCCGCGGGGAGTGGACAAAGTACACCGACGCGTGCGTTAGCCACGGCTTTACGTTCACAACGACGGCTGCCGGATCGTATAACTTCCGCTTTTACCTCATGGACAAGGCGTCGGGCGTTTACTACTTGCGCACCAACTCGTATATCCAGGTTGCAGATGATGCGTATCCCGCGTTGCGAGCATTGTCAATAAAGCAGTGTTACAAGCCAAGCAAGAGACAGATGATTCTGAATACGAAATGGCTCTCTATCTTCACGACTGGCTTCTCGATCAGCTTGAGTACGACAACTCGCTCACGTGGTCCTCGGCTGAAAGTGCTCTTACGAGGGGGCTTGGGACGTGTCAAGCCTATGAATCAGCGTATACGAAACTACTTTCTGCCGCAGGCATAGAAAACACGGAAACCCGCGATACCTATGATGGGCATACGTGGAATGCGGTTAAACTCGATGACGAAAGGTATCAAGTTGACTGCACTTGGGATGACACGTCTGATAATTATTACGGAGATCTAGACCAACGCCATCTTTACATCTGTCTTACTGACGAGCGCATGGTAATTGCACATCCAGGGCACGATAAGATATATTCAGCTGATGGTTATGCTGCGCGTTCTACCAGTCTTAAAGATAACTACTTTGTACGTAACGGTAAGGCAGATAAAGGGGCTGCTAAGTATTTCAACCGTATCCAAAAGCACTTGGACGCAAAAGAGTTTGGGTTCACGATACACGCTTACAGCCAAAGCTGTCCTTCCAGTATTAACGGCATCCAAAACGGCGTCATCACCTATGCGATGAATCAGCGGAAATGGAACGCAAATAAGAACATGGTTGATCACGCTGTAGAATCAGTCGTTTCGGCTCAGTCAAATGGTAAATGGTCTTCTAAGTACATATGCAAAACCGTCTACCCAGAGATGTTCGCCGTCGAATATTTCGACGCTGGCTCCGCCCCCCCCGCAGACCACGACCGAGGTGAAGTTCGGCGAGGCTAGGGGGACCGCCACGGTCTCCGAGCTCGGGTTCGGGTCCGGGCGCGAAGTGCTGCCCGGCGCGTCCACATCCTGCTCGGGGACGGCGTCAGGCTCGACGCGGCTGCCCGCACGGGCGTGGCGAGGCTCTACGCTCAGTACGACTAATCATCTTCGTTAAAAATAACGGGGGCTTTTGGAGGAACAGAACCTCCAAAAGCCCCCGTTTACGAAAACAGATGTTACCGGGAAATAGTTTACTTCAGCACGTCCGCAATCCGCTTGCTCGCATGCCCGTCTCCGTAGGGGTTCGAAGCATGGCTCATCGCCTCGTACTCGGACTGATCGGAGAGCAGGCGGCTGAACTCGCGGTAGATGACGTCCTCCTCGGTGCCGACGAGCTTTAACGTACCGGCGGCAACGCCCTCGGGGCGCTCGGTGGTGTCGCGCATGACGAGCACCGGCTTGCCCAGGCTCGGGGCCTCCTCCTGGATGCCGCCCGAGTCGGTGAGGATGAGGTGGCTCGCCGCCATGAAGTTGTGGAAGTCGAGCACCTCGAGCGGGTCGATGATGTGCAGGCGGTCGAAGCCGTCGAGCTCCTCGTGGGCCGCCTTGCGGACGAGCGGGTTCATGTGGATAGGGTAGATAGCCTTGGTGTCGGGGTGCTCCTCCATCACGCGGCGGATGGCGCGGAACATGCGGTGCATGGGCTCTCCCAGGTTCTCGCGGCGGTGCGCCGTGATGAGGATGAGGCGGGAGCCCTCGGACCAGTCGAGCTCAGGATGGGAGTAGCCTTCGCGCACGGTGGTGCGCAGGGCGTCGATGCCGGTGTTTCCGGTTACCCAGATCTTGGACTCGGGCTTGCCCTCGTCGAGCAGATTCTGCTTGCTTGCCTCCGTGGGGGCAAAGTAGTACTCGCTCACGATGTCGACGGCCTGGCGGTTGAACTCCTCCGGCCAGGGGCTGTAGATGTCGTGCGTGCGCAGGCCCGCCTCCACATGGCCCACGGGAATCTGAAGGTAGAAGCACGCGAGCGCCGCGGCGAAGCTGGTCGTGGTGTCGCCGTGGACCAAGACCACGTCGGGCCTCTCGTCCTCGAGGACCGCCTTGAGCTTGACCAGCACGTCGCACGTCACGTCGAACAGCGTCTGGCCCGGCTTCATGATCGCCAGGTCGTGGTCGGGAATTACGTCAAAGACGCGCAGTACCTGGTCAAGCATCTCGCGGTGCTGGCCCGTCACGGTCACGACGGTCTCGAACTCATCCTTGCGCGCCTTCAGCTCGTTGACGAGCGGGCACATCTTGATGGCCTCCGGGCGGGTGCCGAAGACGAGCATCACTTTCTTCAAAACGAATTCTCCCTGCAGGTTCACTTAGTATTAGAGTTTATAGACGTTCTCGCCCTCGCCGCAGACGTTGCGCGGATCGATGAGGACGCGGTCGCCGAAGATGCCGGGGTTGTCCTTGACCTGGGAGTGGCCGACCATCACGATCACCATCTCCAGGCCGTCCAGGAACTCCTCCATGGAATGGACTTGGCCGGGGACCTCGTCGCGCTCGACCCACGGGTCGTAGACCTTGACGGAGCCGGCGCAAAGGTGCTCGGACATGGACTCGAGCATCTGCAGCGTCGGGGACTCGCGGATATCGTCTACATTCTCCTTGTAGGTGAGGCCGTAGATGCCGACTTTGGAGGCGTCGGTGATGCCGCGCTCCGCCATGACCTCGTGGGCCCGGTGCATGACGTACTCGGGCATGGAGGCGTTGGTCTGCAGGGCGAGGCGGATGAAGTTGGCCGTCTCGGGGTAGTCGCCGACCAGGAACCACGGGTCGACCGGGATGCAGTGGCCGCCGACGCCCGGGCCGGGGTTGAGGATGTTGACGCGCGGGTGCTTGTTCGCGATGCGGATGACCTCGGCGACGTCCATGCCGCCGATGCGGCAGATCTTGGCGAGCTCGTTGGAGAAGGCGATGTTCACCGCGCGGAAGGTGTTCTCGACGACCTTGGTCATCTCGGCGGTGCGGATGTCGGTGACGGAGATCTCGCCCTGGCAGAAGCTGGCGTAGACCTTAGCCACGGCCTCGCCCACCTCGGGGTCGTCGGCGCCGATGGTGCGGTTGTTGTGCAGCAGCTCGTAGACCATGTTGCCCGGGATGATGCGCTCGGGGGCGTGGACAAGCCTGACGTCCTCGCGGCCGGCCTCTGTGAGCAGCGGGCGCACGAAGCGGTCGATGGTGCTGGGCGAAACGGTGGACTCGACGACGAGCACTGCGCCCTCGGGCGCGACCTCGAGGACGGTCTTGCAGGCAGCCACGACGTAGCACGGGTCAATCTTCTTGTCGAGCTTGTCGTAGGGCGTGGGGACCGAGACGATGTAGGTGCCGCAGACCTGGTAGTCGGTGGAGAACTTGATGCCGGACTCCAGGGCGTTGGCGAACAACTCGTCCAGGCCCTCCTCCTTGAAGGTGGTCTTGCCGGCGTTGAGCGTGGCGACGAGCCCCTCGTTGTAGTCGGTGCCAACGACCTCCACGCCGTGGGAGGCCATCATGAGGGCGGTGGGAAGACCGATGTAGCCGAGACCGATAACGTTAACCATTACTATTCACCTTTCTTAGCGAACTTATATCTATACGTGAGGGCGACGAATTTGAGGTTGCCGATGATGTAGCGTTTCCACAGCCTTCCGGGCTCCTGGATGAAGCGGTAGAACCACTCCAGGCCGTGCTCCTGCATCCACGTCGGAGCTCGGTCGGTAACGCCGGCAACAACATCGAAGCTACCGCCGACGCCCATAACGAAGGGGATTCCGATCTGGTCGATGTACTTGTGCACCCAGTACTCTTTCTTGGGAGAGGAGAAAGCGACGAACATCATGTCGGCTCCCGAGGCGGCCATATCGGATACGATCTGGGGCTCGTCCGCCTCGGTGAAGTAACCGTTGCGGTAGCCGACGATCTGGATGCCCGGATACATGTCCTCGAAAATCACCTTGACCCTGGTGACCACTTCCTCTTTTGCACCGAAGAGGTAGATGCGGTAGCCCTTCTCGGACGCCAGCTCGACAAGCCTCTGGAACAGGTCGATGCCCGTGACGCGCTCTCCGAGCGGAACGCCCAGCTTCTTCGCCGCCCAGACGATCGAAGCTCCGTCGGCGTTGATCAGGGGGCAATCGTTGACGATGGACGCGAGCTCGGGGTCGGCCTCCATCAGGTTGACCTTGGAGGCGTTGATTACGACATGCTGTGTCGGCACGCCCTCCGCGATGATCTTCTCGATTTCATCGACTGTCTCGTCAAGCGAGATGGCGTTTACGTACGTGTTCAGAATTGGATATCGATTGCCGGCTGACACTAGCATGCCCCGCTTCCCGTGATTACCTCGACAACAGTGAGTAGAACGATCTTGATATCGGTGATGACGCCACGCCTGGCGATGTACTCCAGGTCGCGCTGGACCATTCCGTCGAAGCCGGTCGAGTTGCGATCCGTCACCTGCCACCAGCCGGTGATGCCGGGCTTCACTGCCAAACGTTGCAGGTCGTACTCCGTATACTCCGCAACCTCATTCGGCAGCGGCGGCCTGGGCCCGACGACGGACATCTGGCCCAGGAACACGTTCAGGAACTGCGGGAACTCGTCGATGGAGTGCTTGCGGATGAACTTCCCGATCCTGGTGACGCGGGGGTCCTCCTTCATCTTGAACATGGCGCCGGCGATCTCGTTCTGCCCCTTGAGCTCGGCGAGGCGCTCGTCGGCGTCCTTGTACATGGAGCGGAACTTCCACATGCGGAAGGTGGACAGGCTGCCATCGCGGTGGGTCTGGCCCACGCGGATCTGGCTGTAGAAGGGGTTGCCCTCGCTCTCAAGGCGGATGGCCGCGGCAAGCACAAGGCTGGGAACGGCGATGACGGCCAGCACGCAGCCGCTGAACACGACGTCAAAGGCGCGCTTAACGGCGCGGTAGACCAAACGCGAACGATCCCAGTCCATGATGGACTGCATGGCCTTGTAGCGGCCGGCGCCCTCGCGTCGTTCCATGGCCTGAGCAATGAGCGCTGCCCCCGCAGGCGCATCCGTTGCAAATTGAGTTTTATCCGACACGTTTTCTTCCAAGACTTCGTCCCCGGGTCGGGGATCCTCCCTGTTCTGTGTAGCGATCGCCTGCAACTAGGCGATCGCCTTTTTAAGGTTTCGCATTACGCGCTGCTCGGCCGTAAGCACAGCAAGGCCAACGCGCGTTGTTACGCGTCGGCCGCACAGGTCGAACTCCAAATAAGCAGTGCTCTTGCGTCTGTTAATGGTTTTGATAAGGCCTTCGTGGCCCAGCAGCGGACCTGCCGTCACTACCACCTGGTCGCCGTCTTTTAGGGCCTCGCTCATGGGCACTACGCGGTCTCCCCTATGCGTAAAGCCGCCAATAAGCTGGACCTCTTCTTTTGCCAGCGGCACAAACTGACCGTCCTGGGCAAGTACCCGGGCAAAGTCGTCTATGCGCAGCAGATAATGTTGCACGGTACGGGGATCTGCCGTATCGCAGATAAGATAACCGGGAAAGAGCGGCTTAGTCGTATTGACCCATTCGCCGTGTACCTTGATCTCGGTTTGATATTGGGGATAAAAGAGCTCTTGCATGGCACTCGCCGGCACCATGCGCTCGATGCGCTCGCGCATTACGTCTTCGCGACCGTTAATGACCTGGATCACATACCACACGAGCACCACCCCCTTGCTGTCTTACGTGTGGCTCACGGGGTTTGGGTATGGCTTCGCCAGGGCGCTCATGCGCGAAGGCGCTCCATATTCAAACCCTGAGCCCAGTCAGACAAGCGCGTGGCTCTGCCCCACCGTGAACGGTATGTACAAATGCAGTTGCAGGAGACGCGGACGTGTATCGCAAAAGACCGCATCCCCAGCTGACTGCGTGCGAGCCAGTCAAGCGGATACAAAACTGGACCGCACGCAAACAGCTAAAGGACTGCTACGTATTGGCATACAAGCTACTAAATGCATTTTGTAATTACGTCAATGCAAAAAATAACGTCGCATGACTTCTTTATTGGAGCTCGTGGTGTTTCTGGCACCGCCGTTACGGCCGGATGCTGATCGACCCTGCGCTTTGTGGCTTGCTGGAGCCGTGAGCACAGTTGAACTCATGTAACGTTAGATATCCTAGCACAAGCTGTTAGTGAAACTGATTTAGGCTGCGTTGGACAACATATCGTTCATTTGACGTGCTTAAGGAGGTTGTTTTGGGATGTTGTTCATGTTGACGCAGGTTATTGGGGTGCTGGCAATAATTGGGAGCGTTCCTGAAACCCAAATGGAACAGTGATCTACACTGATAATCGCGTTTGTCTAACAAACTATGTACAGACATGGGAAATAAATTGTGCAACTTTTTGTTTGCGTAGCTGAGGATATGTGCGCGGGGAATTTTGGCATGAAAAAAGCCTTCGGGATACCGAAGGCTTTTGCATTCACGGTGGTGGAGACGAGGGGGATCGAACCCCTGACCTCTTGACTGCCAGTCAAGCGCTCTCCCAGCTGAGCTACGCCCCCGTGACGAGCAGATACTATAGGTGAAATTGGCGCGACGCGCAAGAACTTTTTTTGGGTCAGATTCTAAATGCCTATTGATATAGGTAAGCGATGACGGTGCCGGTGTGGACTTGGATCGTGGCTGTTGACCTGACGACGTTGCTGATGCCTGTGTCGGCTAACAGGCACAGCGGGGCGTGATCCAGTTCCCATTCTAGGCCGTGTTCGCTTATTACCGTTTCTGGGGCGATCGCGATGATAGAGAAGGTTTTGCCCTCGGCGTTTTCGATGGTCCAGGTTTCGTCCTGGTGCAGGATTCTGGACGTCACTTCGTCTTCTTTGATCCAGACGGGGGCATCTTTGTAGGCTGCTAGTAGGCCTAGGACGGACAGGGCCATATCCGGCCGGCCACCGGTGGCGCAGGTCGCAACCACTTCGGCACCCGGCCAGCGACGGCGAACGGAATCGAGCGCCAGTGCCAGATCGGTATAGTCCTTGTAGGGGTCGTGGCGCTCTACTTCGAAGTCGGTGGCGGCATCGACCAGCGCGCGGCCCGCATCGCTTACCGTGTCAGCATCCCCAACATACACGTCGCAGCCCAGTCCCGCGCCCAGCAGTGCGTCGAGCCCGCGGTCCACGGCGATAATGTGGTCGCACTCCCCTGCTAGCCTACGCAACAGATCCACGCTCGCCACCACGGGCGAACCGCAGACCACTAATACCTTGCAAGCCACAGCTCTCGCCTAACCCTCAAACGCAAGCACGCGGGCCAAATTCAGCTCCACGTAGCTGTCGATAAAGATCTCGCAGTTGGCACGAACCTCATCGCGCTCCATGCGGCCATGTGGGTCATAGATACCCACGCGCTTAAAGCCGGCGGCGCCGGAGCTCTTAAGGCCAAAAACCGCGTCCTCAAATACCCAGGCGCGCTCAAACGCATGCCCATGGCGCTCCTCCAGACGGCTCAGTGCCAGCTCGTACACATCGGGGAACTGCTTGGACCGTCCGGCCTCGCCCGTAGTCGTAACAAACTCCATGTAGCGATCGAGTCCGGCGCCGGCAAGCGCAGACCCTACCAACTCGGCAGGCGTGGAAGTGGCAACGCACATGGCAATGCCCGCCGCCTTCGCCTGCTCCAAAAATGCCAGGAGCCCCTCGCGCGGCGGCACCTTGGAGTAGCCATCGATCAGGATGTCACTCAGCTCACGGTAGAGCTCCTCGCCATTCGCGCCAATGCCCCACGTGTCGTGGTAGGCCTGGCACTCGTCCTCCAGCGACAGGTGCTCAAATTGGGCAAAGTCATCCACGGTCACGTCTACACCGTGGCGGTGCAATAACTCGGGCTGGGTATAGGCCCAAACGGGTGTGCTGTTAACTAACGTGCCGTCGCAATCGAAAATAAAAGCAACCTTGGGAGCGGCGGTATGGGACATAAACGAACCTTTCGATATCAAATGGTAAACATCCTGCTAAAAACGTTTTACCAAACGTCAGCCAAACAATTTTGAAACCCAAATTGGTAAAACTGTCAAGGGTTTTACCACGGCAATTCTGCCAGTGGTATAAACATGTCGCTTACCGATTAAACGCCCCCGCAAATCCGCTTTCGTCCATAAAACTAACGCACAGGTGTTATCGTAGTTTCTGCCGAAAGTTCCACCGAGCACGCGAGGTGGAACGAATCACAGAAACTTCGCCGTCCCTTCGATTCGTGCAGCCTTGGACCTTTCGCATCTAGTCACCAAGGCAACACGCTGCCGCGTCATGATGGGATCAAACGTGAGCGATACAAAGCTAAAGCCAACGGCTAAAAAGCCCGCAACCCGCAAACCGGCTCCGCACGCACCGGAGCTCTCCAAGGACGATGTCTACCTGTTTGGCATTGGAATGTGGGAGCGCAGCTGGGAAAAGATGGGCGCGCATCCCGACACGCAGCAGCGCACGCGCGGCTGGCGCTTTTGCGTTTGGGCGCCCGACGTAAAGAGCGTCCATGTCATTGGCGAATTTAACGACTGGGATGAACAAGCCAACCCGCTGGTGCCCGTGCATACGAGCGCTATCTGGGAAGGCTTTATTCCTGGCGCCGAGCAGGGCCAGCTATATAAATATCTCATCGAGACCAACGAGGGCGAAAAGCTCTACAAGGCCGATCCGTACGCCTTTAAGGCCGAGTGCCCTCCGGGTACGGCAAGCGTACTGTGGACCCTCGATGGCTACAAGTGGAACGATGCTGCGTGGCTCAAGCGCCGCGCCGGTCATAACCACATGTCGCAGCCCCTTAACATCTACGAGGTGCATATTGGCTCGTGGAAGCGCCACGGTGACGCGCCGCAGGGCGAACCGGACGAGTACGGCAACTATCCCGGCCCCATGGATCCCTTCCCCGCGCAGCGCGGCGAGTTCTACACCTACGACGACCTGTCGGTGGAGCTCGTGGATTACGTGCGCGATATGGGCTATACGCATATCGAGGTCATGCCGCTCATGGAGCATCCCTTCGATGGCTCCTGGGGCTACCAGACGACCGGCTATTACGCCGCCACGTCGCGCTACGGCAACCCGCAGCAGCTCATGCACTTTATCGATGCGTGCCACGAGGCGGGCATCGGTGTGATCATGGACTGGGTGCCCGGCGGTTTTTGCGCCGACTCCCACGGCCTTGCCACCTTTAACGGCCACATGCTGTTTGAGCACGAGATTCACCCCAACTGGGGCACGCATAAGTTCGACTTCGCCCGTGGTGAGGTCCGCTCCTTCCTGGTCTCCAACGTGCTGTACTGGCTCGAGAACTTCCACGTGGACGGCATTCGCATGGACGGCGTGTCCAGCATGCTGTACCTCAACTTTGGCATCGACGATCCCGGCCAAAAGAAGTTCAACAAGTACGGTACCGAGGAGGACCTGGACGCCAGCGCGTTTATCCGTCAGGTCAACTGCGCCGTGGAGGCCCACTACCCCGACGTGATGATGATGGCCGAGGAGTCAACCGCGTGGCCGCTCGTGACCTATCCGCCGCAGGACGGCGGCCTGGGCTTCCACTACAAGTGGGACATGGGCTGGATGAACGACACCCTGCACTACATGCAGACCGATTTTCCGTGGCGCCCCGGCAACCACGGCCTGCTCACGTTCTCCATCATGTACGCCTTTACCGAGAACTTCATTTGCCCGCTGAGCCACGACGAGGTCGTGCACGGCAAGTGCTCGCTCATCGGCCGCATGCCGGGCGACTGGTGGCGCCAGTTTGCCGGCCTGCGCACGCTGGCCTTCTACCAGATGACCCACCCCGGTGCCAAGCTCAACTTTATGGGCAACGAGATCGGCCAGTTTATCGAGTGGCGCTACTACGAGTCCATCCAGTGGTTCCTGACCGAGGAGTACGAGACTCACAAGCATCATCAGGCGTTCATTAAGGCGCTCAACCACCTGTACACCGCAGAGCCCGCCCTGTATGAGCGCGGCTATACCGACGACGGCTTTACCTGGATCGACGCGGACAACTCCAAGCAGTCCATCGTGAGCTTTGTGCGCCAGGGCGAGAACGTCGACGACGACCTGGTGATCCTGATCAACTTTGACCCTGCGAGCTACGAGAGCTTCCGCGTGGGCGTGCCGCGCGAGGGTGACTGGGAGGTCATCTTTGATTCCGACCGTCCTGAGTTCGGTGGCAGCGGATACGCCGGCGAGGAGCCCTACACCTGCTCGAGCGAGCCCTATCCCTGGAACGGGCAGATGGACTCCATCGAGATCAAAGTGCCCGGCCTGGCAGGCGTGGTGCTTAAGCGCCGCGGCCCCAGCAGCTATAAACCGCCGGTGGTTGAGGAGCCCAAGAAGGCGACGCGTAAGCGTACGTCCTCGGTGAAGCCCAAGGCCGCAGCCGCTAAGAAGGCTCCGGCCAAGGCTAAGGCTGCCAAGCCCACTGCCAAGGCTTCGGCAAAGTCCACCACGGCCAAGAAGGCAGCCACCAAAAAGACCGCTACCAAGGCCAAGTCTGCTTCTGCTAAGTCGTCTGCCAAGGATGCGTAACAAAACCGTTACAGCTGTAATTACCCGCCCCGACGGGGCGTAGGATACAAGTCATAACCGTTCCGGGAGAATCATCCCCGGGGGAAAGGAACGTATGAATAAGATCTTCGACAACAAACAGGAGTTTACCGAGCTCTATCGCGATGCCGTCATGAGCATCAGCGGCAAGAGCGTCGAGGCCGCCAGCGACCTCGACCGCTTTAACGCCCTGGCCAAGCTCGTGGCCGAGAAGGCACGCACCGTTGCCACCAAGAGCGACGCCCGCGCCACCGCCGAGGGCAAAAAACGCGTGTACTACTTCTCGATCGAGTTTTTGATCGGCCGCCTGCTCGACAACTACCTGCTCAACTTTGGCGTGCGCGACATGGTCGCCGAGGCGCTCGACGACATGGGTTTTGACCTTTCCGTCATCGAGAACCATGAGCCCGATCCGGCTCTGGGTAACGGTGGCCTGGGCCGTCTTGCCGCATGCTTCCTGGATTCCATGGCAGCCGAGGGCATTGCCGGCTACGGCAACGGCATGCGCTACCGCTACGGCCTGTTTAAGCAGGAGATCGTTAACGGCAGCCAGGTCGAGGCCACCGACGAGTGGCTCACCCACGGCTATCCCTGGGAGGTCCGTCGTCAGGACAAGGCCGTGACCATCAAGTTTGGCGGTCACGTCGAGGGCTTTGAGGAGAACGGCCGTACGTTCTACCGCACGGTGGACACGCAGGACATCCTGGCCGTCCCCTATGACATCCCCGTGGTGGGCTATGCCGGCGAGACCGTCAACAAGCTGCGCGTCTGGGCCGCCGAGCCGGTAGAGGAGCACTTCGATCTGGAGGCCTTCAACCGCGGCGACTACGCCCTGGCCGACGCCGAGCGCGCCGAGGCCGAGGCCATCAGCGCCATCCTCTACCCCAACGACGCCGGCGAGCACGGCCGCCTGCTGCGCCTGAAGCAGGAGTACCTGTTTGTATCGGCCGGCATTTACAGCCTGCTCGACACCTTTGAGAAGGAGCACGGCGAGAACTGGGAGCTGCTGCCGCAGTTTGTTGCCATCCATACCAACGACACCCACCCCGCCATGTGCGGCCCCGAGCTCATGCGCATCCTCATCGACGAGAAGAAGCTCGAGTGGGATGACGCCTGGAACATCTTGACGCAGGTCGTGAGCTACACCAACCACACCATCCTGCCCGAGGCCCTGGAGAAGTGGCCCATCGGCACGTTCTCCAAGCTCCTCCCCCGCGTTTACCAGATCATCGACGAGATCAGCCGTCGTTGGCACGAGTCGTTCGACACCACGCAGGAGGGCTGGCAGGAGCGTCTGCGCCAGACCGCCATTCTGTGGGACGGCGAGATTCGCATGGCCAACCTGTCTGTGATCTGCAGCCACAGCGTCAACGGCGTGGCCAAGATCCACTCCGACATCATCAAGAACATCGTGCTCAAGGACTTCTATGCCCTGACGCCCGAGAAGTTCAACAACAAGACCAACGGTATCTCGCACCGTCGCTTCTTTGCCGAGGCCAATCCCACCTACGCCAAGCTCGTGACCGATGCCATTGGCGACGGCTGGCTGAAGGACGCCTTTGAGCTGGAGAAACTCAAAGAGTTCCAGAACGACGCCGAGTTCCTGAAGGCCGTGGGTGCCTCCAAGCGCGCCAACAAGGAGCGCCTGGCCGCCTACGTCAAGGCCGAGACCGGCCTGGTCATTGACCCCAACACCGTCTTCGATGTACAGGTTAAGCGCTTCCATGCCTACAAGCGCCAGCTCATGAACATCATGAAGGTCATGGACATCTACAACCGTCGCATCGCCGACCCCATCTTCCACGTGACGCCGACGACCTTCATCTTTAGCGGCAAGGCTGCCTCGAGCTACACCTTTGCCAAGGAAACCATCCGCCTCATTAACTCGGTGGCCGAGGTCATCAACAACGACGCCCGCGTCAACGAGGTCATGAAGGTCTGCTTTATCCCCAACTTCCGCGTAAGCAACGCCCAGCTCATCTACCCCGCCGCCGAGATCTCGGAGCAGATCTCCACAGCCGGCAAGGAGGCCTCGGGCACGTCCAACATGAAGCTCATGATGAACGGCGCTATTACGCTGGGCACCCTCGACGGCGCCAACATCGAGATCGCCGACCTGGCCGGCCGCGAGAACGAGGCCATCTTTGGCCTGACCGCCCCCGAGGTCGAGCAGCTCTGGGCATCCAACAGCTACTTTGCGTGGGATACGCTCAACAACGATCGCGACCGTCTGGGCCGCGTGATGGACGAGCTCAAGGACAACACCTTTGCGGGTCTTTCGGGCAACTTCGAGAGCATCTACAACGAGCTCATGAACAACAACGACCCCGACCTGGTCATGGCAGACTTCCGCAGCTACGTGGATGCGTGGGAGAAGCTCACCGGCAGCTACGGCGACCAGGAGACCTGGAACCGCAAGGCGCTGCTCAACACCGCCTCCTCCGGCTGGTTCTCGAGCGACCGCACCATTCGCGAGTACCGCGACGAGATCTGGCACGCGTAAAGGCGCGCGAGCTCCCTTATGCCAGCACGGCATTACTCGACGGGCGTGACCGAGCGCCGCGCCCGTCGCTAATGGGTTTAAGAACATCGATGACAGAAGGAGAAATCGATGAGTAAGAAAGAATGCATCGCGATGCTCCTCGCAGGAGGACAGGGCAGCCGATTGGGGGCACTCACCCAAAAGATCGCCAAGCCGGCGGTTAGCTTTGGTGGCAAGTTCCGCATTATCGACTTTTCGCTGTCCAACTGCTCCAACTCGGGCATCGACACGGTGGGCGTTCTGACGCAGTACCGTCCATACCTGCTGCATGCCTACGTGGGCTCCGGCGAGGCCTGGGATCTGGACAGCCGCGACGGCGGCGTGTCGATCCTGCCGCCGTACGAGACGCAGACCGGCGGCGCCTGGTATGCGGGCACGGCCGACGCCATTACGCAGAACCTCGACTACATCAAGGCCAACGACCCCAAGTACGTCCTGATTCTTTCGGGCGACCATCTGTATCGCATGGACTACCGCAAGATGCTCAAGACGCACATTGAGAACAACGCCGACCTCACGGTGAGCGTTATGCCCGTGCCGTGGGAGGAGGCCAGCCGCTTTGGCATCCTGACCACCGACCCCGAGGACGGCCGCATCACCAAGTTCACCGAGAAGCCCGATAAGCCCGATTCGAACCTCGCGTCCATGGGCATCTACATCTTCTCGGCCGACGTGCTGATCGAGGCGCTCGAGGAGGACGCTCTGGACCAGCGCTCGAGCCACGACTTTGGCAAGGACATCATCCCCAAGCTGCTTGGCGAGGGCAAGCGCCTGTACAGCTACGAGTTCCACGGCTTTTGGAAGGACGTCGGCACCATCGCCAGCTTCCACGAGACCTCGATGGACCTGCTGGGCAACAACCCCGAGTTCGATCTGTTCGACAAACACTTCCCCATCATGTCCAACATCACCACGCGTCCGCCGCACTACATTGGCCCGGATGGTCGCTTGGACGACTGCCTGGTCTCCAACGGCTGCAAGATCTACGGCACCGCTCGCCACTCGATCCTTTCGACCGACGTCATCATCGAGGAGCGCGCCGTGGTCGAGGACTCCGTGCTGCTGCCGGGTGCGCACGTTAAGAGCGGCGCGCACATCTGCCGCGCTATTTTGGGCGAGAACTCCACGGTCGAAGAGGGCGTGAAGCTCGGCTCTGTCGATACCACCAAGGATACGGCCGTCGTTGGAAATGACGTCGTTATCGGGAAGGGGGAATGATCCGATGATCAATCGCAAGGCCATCGGTTATATCACCGCTAACTACTCTTCGACCTACGGCAGCGTGCTGCTCAAGGACCGCCCCATCGCGTCCGTTCCGTTTTTGGGCCGCTACCGCCTGATCGACTTCCCGCTGTCCAACATGATGAATGCCGGCATTAAGACCGTTGGAGTCGTCATGCCGGGCAACTACCGCTCGCTGATCGACCACGTGGGCTCGGGCAAGGACTGGGGCCTGGACCGCAAGAAGGGCGGCCTGTTCATGGTCCCCGGCAACGCGTATGGCACCACCAAGGGCGGCATGCGCTTCCTGCTGCGCGACATCATCTCCAACAAGACGCTGTTCCAGCGCTCGGACAAGCCCTACGTTGTGATGATGGGCACCAACATCATCTTTAACATGGACCTCAACACCATCATAGACGCGCACGAGAACTCCGGTGCCCAGATGACCGTGGTGTACTGCAAGGCCACCCGCAACGTCGATGACGAGACCAAGCTGCAGATCAACGAGAACGGCCGCCTGACGGGCGTGAGCGCCGGCGTCGTGTATGGCGACAACGCCTCTATGGACTGCTGCATCGTCAACCGCGAGACGCTGCTCGAGATTATCGACCACTACCAGGCCGCCGACTATCTGGACCTGCTCGAGGCACTCCAGGGCGACTTTGGCAACATCGACGTGTGCAGCTACGAGTACAAGGGCGAGGTCGTGGGCGTGTTCAGCGAGAAGTCGCTGTATCGCCGCAGCATGGACCTGCTCGACCAGACCGTGGCCGACCAGCTCTTTGACCCCGAGCGCCCGATCCTGACCAAGGCTCATGACGTGCCGCCTTCGCGCTATGCGACCGGTAGCCACGCGTGCAACTCGATCATCTCGGCCGGCTGCATCATCAAGGGCACCGTGCGCAACTCGATTCTGTCGCGCGGCGTCGTGGTCGAGGAAGGCGCTTCGGTGACCAACTCGATCATCAACCAGAGCTGCATCATCAAGAGCGGCGCCCGCGTTGAGAACGCCATCCTGGACAAGAACAACGTGGTTCCCACCAACACCGAGCTTCGCGGCACGCCCGAGAACATCCTGGTGCTGGGCAAGGCTCCGTTAACTTCCGACACCACCATCGTACGTTAACGTTGGCACCGCAACATCGCTCGTAACATGTAGAATAGCCGCCCGGTTTGCGCCAGGCGGCTATTCTCGAATTGCAACATGGGAGACAATATGGCTGATTCCAGCAAAAAGATGCAGATCGTGTTTGCCTCGGCCGAGTGCGCGCCGTTTGTGAAGACCGGTGGCCTGGGCGACGTGGCGGGTTCGCTGCCTGCGGCGCTTGTGCGCGCCGGCGCCGAAGTCATCGTGATGGTGCCCAAGTACGCCACCATCAAGGACGAGTACAAGGCGCAGATGGAGCACTTCTCCGACTTTTACGTGAGCCTGGGCTGGCGCAATGAGTACTGCGGACTCGAGAAGCTCGAGCACGACGGCGTCACCTATATGTTCATCGACAACGAGCGCTACTTTGCGCGCGACTATCCGTACGGCTTCTTTGACGACGGCGAGCGTTTTGCGTTCTTCTCCAAGGCCATCACCGAGAGCCTGCAGCACCTGCCGGCCGGCTTTGAGTGCGACATCCTGCACTGCAACGACTGGCAGACAGCGCTGGCGCCCGTGTTCTTGCGCGAGTTCTACCAGGGCCTGCCGCTGTATGACCGCGTCAAGACCGTGTTCTCAATCCACAACGTGGCGTTCCAGGGCCAGTTTAGCGACACCGTGATGGAGGACATCCTGGGTGTGGCGCATATTCCGGCGGCCGCCTCGCAGCTGCGTTGCGACGCCTGCAGCATCAACTACATGCTGGGCGCGCTGCGCTATGCCGATGCCATCACCACAGTGAGCCCCACCTATGCCAACGAGATCCAGACGCCCGAGTTTGGCGAGGGCCTGGACGGCGTGCTGCGCGAGCGCTCCTATGCGCTGCAGGGCATTTTGAACGGCATTGACGTGGCGGGCTTTGACCCGGCGACCGACAAGCGCATTGCCGCAAACTACACGGTTGATGACCGTTCTGGCAAGGCTGTGTGCAAGGCCAAGCTGCAGGAGGAGCTGGGGCTCGAGGTTCGCGACGACCGCCCACTCATGGTGATGGTCACGCGCCTGACGCGCCAGAAGGGCATGGACCTGGTCATGTACGCGCTCGACCGCATCCTGTCCGGCGGCGTGCAGGTGGCGGTGCTGGGTACCGGCGACCGCGACTACGAGGACGGCCTGCGCTACTTCCAGGACAAGTACCCAGGCACCATGGCCGCACGCATCGAGTTCGATCCTGCGCTGTCGCAGCGTATGTATGCCGCCGCCGACATGTTCCTGATGCCTTCAAAGTTTGAGCCCTGCGGCCTGTCGCAGATCATCGCCATGCGCTACGGCACCCTGCCGATTGTTCGCGAGACCGGTGGTCTGAAGGACACGGTGATCCCGTATAACGAGTTTACCGGCGAGGGCACGGGCTTTTCGTTTAGTAACTTTAACGGCGACGAGATGGGCGATGCGGTGTTCCGCGCGGCACGCCTGTTCTGGGACAACCGCGATGCCTGGAACCAGCTGGTCACGCAGGCCATGAGCCAGGACTTTAGCTGGACGCGCTCGGCCGACAAGTATCTGGACCTGTACTTCTTTATGCACCCGGAGATCGAGAGGCCGGCGGCGGTTGTCGACGAGCCTGAGGTTGTGGCTGAGGAGACTACGGCCGAGGCCAAGGTTGCGGCCGAACCCGAGCCCAAGGCCGAGCCGGTTGTTGAGGCGCCCGCTGCTGTTGAGGAGCCCAAGGCTGAGGTGAAGGCTGAGGCAGCTCCCGAGGCTGAGGATAAGCCGGCTGCAAAGCCTGCCGCCAAGAAGACTACGACGCGCAAGACGACGGCTAAGAAGGCTACGACAACTAAGGCCACTGCGGCAAAGACGACTGCTGCCAAGACAACGACCACGCGTAAGCGCACGACCGCCGCTGCCAAGAAGGCCGCCGAGGTCGAGGCTGCTCCCGAGGTAAAGGCCGAGACCGCCGAGGCCCAGTCGGTCGCTAAGGCTCCGGCCAAGACTGCAGCCAAGAAGACGACCGCGACCGCCAGGAAGGCGACGGCCGCAAAGTCAACAACGACCAAGGCTGCAGCAACGAGGGCCGCCGCGAAGACGACCACGAAAGCAGCCACGACCAAGGCAGCCGCAAAGCCGGCCGCCAAAGTCGAGGAGACGCCCGTCGAGGCAAAGCCGGCCGCCAAGACCACCACGCGCAAGCGCTCTACGACGACGGCCAAAAAGACCACGACCAAGACAGCCGCTCCCAAGGCGGAGGCTAAGGTCGAGGCCAAGCCCGCTGCCGCCAAAGAGGAGCCCAAGGCCGAGGTAAAGGCCAAGCCCGAACCCGCCAAGGAGACCCCGGTCTCCCCTGCCGCCACGACCGTGGAAAAGGCACCATCCAAGAAGACGTCCGTCCGCAAGGCAACGGCAACCCGCAAGCGCCGCTAGCCCACAGACGATCTAAACCTAATCAAAACCCTAAACAAGGGGCGCTCCAACTGGGCGCCCCTTCTCTGTAGATAGTTGGTAAAACGATTTTCTAGGACAACCGTTCGCCGATGGTAAACGGATGTTGTTTATACACCCTGTGTACAACAGATATACTTTTATTTTGTGCGTAAAACCCATGGCCCGCAGGCCGTGATTCTATTGAACTGGACCGTACTATGAGATTGATACACAACAGCCGCCTACCGCAGTTTCGCACTCCGTTTGGCGCTGTGACCACAGGAACTACCGTTGCACTCTCGGTTATTTTGGAGGATGCCGATCCCAACCAGGCAACACTCACCCTGCGTACCTGGGTCGATGAAGTCGGCGAGACCCTGATTCCGATGGAGCACGAAGGCGATGGCATTTTTACCGGCGAGCTCAAATGCACTGAACCGTGTCTTGTGTGGTACAGCTTTATATGCAATATCGAGGGCCAGCCCGAGGTTCGCCTGGGCGCGCCCCGGGGCCGCACCGGCGGCGAGGGCGTAACTTACGACTATGCCGAGGTGCCGTCCTTCCAGATTACTGTCTACAAGCACCGCGAGAACCGCCCCACCTGGTACGAGCGCGGCATGGTCTACCAAATCTTCCCCGACCGCTACGCCCGTGACGAGCATTGGCGCGAGCGCACAATGGCCCAACTCGAAAAACCGCGCAAGGGCATTCAGCGCCGGATGGTCGAGGACTGGAACGAGCCGCCCGTGTACGAGCGCGCCGAGGACGGCTCCATCAAGACCTGGGACTTCTACGGCGGCTCGCTCAAGGGCATCCAGGAAGACCTGCCCCGCATCGCCGAGCTGGGCTTTACGGCCATCTACCTCAACCCCATCTTTGAAGCAGCGAGCAACCACCGCTACGACACGGCTGACTACACCAAGATCGACCCGATCCTGGGCACCGAGCAGGACTTTACCGAGCTGTGCCAGGCAGCCGAGAAGCTGGGCATCTCCATCATCCTGGACGGCGTCTTCAACCACACGGGCGACGACTCGATCTATTTCAACCGCTACGGCAACTACCCCGGTTTGGGTGCCTGGCAGAGCGAGGATTCGCCGTGGCGCGATGCGTTTACCTTCCACGAAGACGGCTCGTATGACTGCTGGTGGGGCGTGGGCAACATGCCAGCCATCAACGAGAAGTCCGAGCTGGTGCGCGAGAGGCTCCTGGGCAAGGACGGCGTGATCCGCAAATGGCTGCGCGCCGGTGCCCATGGTTGGCGCCTGGACGTCGCTGACGAGCTTTCCGACGACTTCCTGGCCCAGATCAAGAAGGCCGTAGTTGCCGAAAAGCCCGATGCGCTGTTGCTCGGTGAGGTCTGGGAAGACGCCTCCAACAAGATTAGCTACGGCCATCTGCGCCGCTACCTGCAGGGCTCCGAGCTGGACTCTGCCATGGATTACCCCTTCCGCGACATGGTCATCGGCTTTCTGATGGGATACAAGAACGCCTACCAAGCTGCCGAGGATATCGAGACCCTGCGCGAGAACTATCCGCGTGAGGCCCTGTCTTGCGCACTTAATTTGCTCTCGAGTCACGACCGCCCACGCATCATCTCGGTGCTCGGCGGCGGCCCCGACGAGTCGCAGCTGCCCGAGTGCGAGCGCAGCAAATGGCGCCTGGACGAGAACTCGATGGGCCTGGCCAAGAGCCGCTTTTGGCTCGCCACGCTCATGCAGATGACCTTCCCCGGCGTGCCTTCGATCTACTACGGCGACGAGTACGGCCTGGAGGGCCTTACCGACCCGGGCAACCGCCGCACCCTGCCGACCAAGGACCAACTGCACGACTTCGACACGCTGGCAATTGTCAAGAACGCCTCCGCCGTACGCCGCGCACTGCCATTTATGATCGACGGCGAGATCAAGGCCTTCGCGCTCAACGACGAGGTGCTGGCATACAACCGCACGGGCAAGAATGGCGAGTCCGCGACGGTTATCATCAACCGCAGTCTGCGCAATTCGCACCGCGTGACAATTCCGGCGCTCAGCGAATGCGCAAGTGACGTGATCAGCGGTCACGAGTGCGAGATCCACAACGGTACGGTCACGCTCGATCTGTATCCGCTAGGCTCGTCAATCATCTATCACCATGCCGAGCAGCGCCTGCAGGAGCCGCTCGATCACGGCGCGGGCGTTGTGTGCCATATCACCTCGGTGCCCACCGACGACGGCAAGCCCGGCACAATCGGCGCACCCACGCGTCGCTTTATCGATCATCTGGCCGCTATGGGCATGCGCTACTGGCAGGTCCTACCCGTCAATCCGACGGACTTCTTCCGCTCTCCTTACGCTGGGCCTTCGGCCTTTGCAGGCAATATTGACCTGCTGCCCGAAAGTCAAGAGGAACTGGCGGCAGACTTTGAGACTTGGAAGGCCCGTGGCGGCGAGGATGCAGACCCGCTGTACACGGCGTTTAAACATCGCAACGCAGATTGGCTCGAGAAGTACTGCGTCTATATGGCCGTTAAGAAGTACTTTGAAGGCGAATCGCGTCACGATTGGCCGGCCGATGTCGCGCGCTACAACGAGCATCTGATTGACGACACGCGTTTCCACGACGAGGCAGAGCTGCAGGCGTACATGCAGTACCGATTTGACCTGGCTTGGTGCGAGCTCATGAACTATGCACACAAGAAGGGCATCGAGGTCATCGGCGACATTCCTATGTATGTTTCGGACGATTCGGCCGACGCGTGGAGCGAGCCCGAGAACTTCTGGCTGTCCGATACCGGTAAGGCGATTGAGATTTCTGGCGCGCCGCCCGACAATTTTGCGCCCGAGGGCCAGGTGTGGGGCAACCCCACCTTCCGTTGGGATCACATGAAGGAGAACGGCTACCGCTGGTGGATGGACCGTCTGCGTCGCGCGTTCTCGCTCTACGACCGCGTGCGCCTGGACCACTTCCTGGGATTCCACAGCTACTTTAGCATTCCCGCAGGCAAGGCCTGCGCCGACGGTCGCTGGCTGGCGGGACCGGGCAAAGATCTGTTCCAGACTGCCTATGACGAGCTGGGGCCGCTCAACTTTATCGCCGAGGACCTGGGCTACCTGACGCCCGGCGTTCGCGCCATGGCTTCGACCTGCGGTTTCCCCGGTATGGACGTGCTGGAGTTTAGCGATTACGACGTCCGTAACGGTATGTATCCCACGCCGGGCAAGATTCTGTATACCTCGACGCACGACACGTCGACACTCGCGGGTTGGTGCACGCGCTCCTTTGCGGGCGGCGACGAGCCGAGTGGTGTTGAGGTAGCGGCCAAGCTGATGAGCGACGCGCTGGCAAGCGACGCTCCCCTGGTGATGATGCCGCTGCAGGACATCCTGGGGCTAGGCGACGATGCACGCATGAACGTGCCGGGTGTCGCCACGGGCAACTGGACCTGGCAGGCCGATGAGGCCGACGTTGCGGCCGCCGAAGGCAAAACTGCACAGCTCCTGCGCAACACCCATAGATTCTGGGGCGAAGCGTGATAAAACCCCCGATATAGGGTACAGTTACAAACGTTTGAATTTATGCGGGCAGAGCGATCTGCCCGCTTTGTGCTGAAAAGGAAGTATTATGGCGCGCTACGATTACAAGTGCTCGAGCTGCGGCAACGTGTTTGAGGTTGAGCATCCCATGTCCGAGAACCCCGAGGTCGTGTGTCCGAGCTGCGGTGCCCCGGCGGCCAAGACGTTCTCGGCCAGCGGCATCAAGTTTGAGGGCAGCGGCTTCTACAACACCGACCAGCGAAGCGGTGGTTCCAGCACCACCGCCACCAGCGGCTGCTGCGCCAACTGTCCGCATAACCACTAGCGACAAGCGGTCCTGCCACCCAGGTTCCCTGATGAGTTGCGGTGAAATAGTTCCTGAATGCCCATCCAACGGCCAAACGGGGGTGCGGACGATTTCTTGGACCGCGCCTAGGCGTATCCAAGCTTCCTGCGGT
>CABSNR010000036.1:0-22697 GCA_902479145.1 uncultured Collinsella sp. | reverse complement strand
GAGATCTAGTACGGTCTCGTGGGCTCGGAGATGTGTATAAGAGACAGGGGCGGGAGAGGGGTGGCTTGTGCGATGGGCGCGGCGCGGCCGCGCTTGGCCAACGGTGCCTTGGCACATCCTCGGCAGCTTGCCCTAGAGCTTGTGGTGGCGCTCTTCTTTGCGCTCCTCGGCTGCCTGCTCCTCCTGCTTAAAAGCGGGGTCGTCGGGGGTGACCAGCTCGTCCTCGTGCGTGCGCTTGTTGTAATGGTGGCGCAGCACGGGTTCAAACAGGTGCAGGTGCTTGGCGAAGGCAGCCGAGCCAATGGCGAGCACGGTAAAGATGAGCACACGCATGGGCACCTCGACCTGGTTAATCGCGGCGGCGCCGGCCGAAAGCATGATGCACCAGGCATAGATGAGCAGCACGGCCTGTTTTTGGTTGTAGCCTTCTTGGATCAGGCGGTGGTGGATGTGGCCCTTGTCGGCCTGCCCGATGCTAATGTGGGCGCGCTTGCGGCGCACAATGGCGCTAAACGTGTCGATGATGGGCACGCCGGCAACGATGAGCGGGATGATAAGCGAGGTGAGTGCGGCGGTGCGGCTCACGTTGAGCAGCGAGATGGAGCCCAGCGCAAAGCCCAGAAGCAGCGACCCCGAGTCGCCCAAGAAGATGCTTGCGGGGTTGAAGTTGTAGCGCAAAAAGGCCAGACAGGCGCCAAAGAGCGCAATGGAGAGCGCGGCGGCGTCGATGCGGCCCGAGAGAACGGCCATCGAAAACATGGTGAACGACGCGATGCCGCAGATGCCCGTGGCCAAGCCGTCGAGGCCGTCGATGAGGTTAATGATGTTGGTGAATGCCACCAGATAGATTACGGTGATGGGGTAGGCGAGCCATCCGAGCATGATCTCGCCGGGGGCAAACGGGTTGACGATGACGCCGATTTTTAGGCCGCCGATACAGGCGATAAGCGCGGCGAGGACTTGTCCGGCCAGCTTTTGCTTGGGCGTGAGCTGGAAGACGTCGTCGATAGCGCCGGTCGCAAAGATGACGGTAAAGGAGAGCGCCAGCATGGGGTAGCTGATGTGCAAACGGGGGTGGGGCACCAAAACGGGCGGCCAACCCAGGTACCAGGTGCCTAGGATTTGCACAGTGCAGGCGACGACCAGGCCCAAAAACACCGCCGTTCCGCCCAAACGCGGGATGGGCTTGGTGTTGATGCGGCGCTTAGAAGGATAGTCGACGGCATCGAGCTTAATTGCCAAGCGCTTGACCAGGGGCACCGCGAGGAAGGTCGTGATAAAGGCCGCCGCTGCCACGCATAGGTACGGTATGTAGCTCGGGGATGAAGCCATGAATCTAAAAACCGCCAAGCGTCGAAGGAAAAGGTCAGAAGAACGCCATGCGCAAAGGGCATAGCCGAACCATAATACTCGACCAAGGGGGGTACATGGAATTGCACGCAGCGATAATCACGCGCTTACCAGATATTGGGATGTTGTCGATGGCTTGTCGGGATGCCGGCGGGGATCCATATGGACTGTAATGGTGATTTTCGGCAAAAGAAAACCACCCCCCACGTTACGAAAATGAACCCACCTAAAACAGGTGGGTGCCCTCATCGACTGTTCCAGCGTCCTTAACAACGAAGGATACCTGTACTAGGTACGACTGTGTGGGCTCCCTAAATAAACGCGACGGTTCACCCAGTTGCTCCGCGGGGGGCGGAATACCTACATCATAAAGCGGCACTTTATCGATTCCAGTCTTGACATTACAAAAATCGTGTCGGACGATTACGGCGCCTTGGGCTCGAGCCGTCTGTGGGGTTGATCCCTTTACGTTTGAGCTGCTGAATCGTTGTTTTGGAGCATGGTTTTATGCCGACGTCGTTGACCGAACTATTTTCGCCCGCCTGCCATTTGTGTCCGCGCCGTTGCGGTGCGGCGCGCGATGAGGGCGCGCTCGGCGTCTGCGGTGCTAACGACACGCTCAAGGTGGCCCGCGCCGCGCTTCATATATGGGAGGAGCCGCCTATCTCGGGCGAGGCCGGTTCGGGCACGATCTTCTTTAGCGGCTGCTCGCTCAAATGTATCTACTGCCAGAACCACGAGATCTCGACCGGCAATTTTGGCCTTGAGATTTCGCCTGAGCGCCTGGTCGAGATTATGCTGGAACTGCAGGACCAGGGTGCCAACAACATCAATTTGGTGACGGCGACGCACTATGCGCACCTGTTGCCTGCCGCGATTGCCGCGGCACGGGCGCGCGGACTGGTTATCCCAATCGTCTACAACACGAGTGGTTACGAGCGCGCGAGTGCCGTGGCGGCGCTGGGCGACCTGGTCGATGTGTGGCTCACCGACTTTAAATATGCCGATGCCGGGCTTGCGCAGTCGCTCTCCCATATAAAGGATTACCCGCGTGTGGCCGTGTCGGGTCTGGCCCAGATGGCGCGCGAGATCGAGCGCCGCGGGGGAGAGTTGGTGGACGAGGACGGGCTTATGAAGCGTGGCATGATCGTGCGTCACCTGGTGCTTCCGGGGCATGCAGACGATTCGTGTCGCGTGCTGGACCTGGTGTGGCAGACGGTGGGCGACGTGCCGATCTCGGTCATGAACCAGTACACGCCCAATGCGCTCATGCGCGAACAGGGCGGCGACCTGGCACGCGCCGTGACGCGCGAGGAGTACGAGCAGGTGCTCGACCATGCCGACGACCTGGGCTTTACGACGATGTTCTGGCAAGAAGGCGGCGCAGTGGACGAGAGCTTCACCCCCGCCTTCGACACCACCGGCGTTCTTACCAGCGCAAAGTAGTGCGTTCGTCGATGATTTTTCTGGGACGGGGATAAAAATCATCGAGAGGATCGCCTGTTCGAAAAGTTGTCAAAATAGCCGCGCCCCAAAAAGACTGGTTATTGGGCGTTGACAGTTGGCGAGCCGTAGGTAAAATATCGACTTGTCCTGGGGACGTAGCTCAGTTGGGAGAGCGCTGCCGTCGCATGGCAGAGGCCGAGGGTTCGACTCCCTTCGTCTCCACCCTTGGATTTGATAAGCCGCTGACATTGTGTCGGCGGCTTTTTTTAAAAGAAAGGGCTATACCATGGCCGAGCTTGAGTCCCAACCATTGTCCGACGAGGAGCGCGCTGAGTTGGAAGAGCTCCGCGCTGAGAAGGCCCGCCGCGAGGCTCGGGAAGAGGCCCGTCGCGAGCGTGAGGAGCTGGCTGCCCTGCGTGCCGAACGTGCGAAGGCCGAGGAGGTCGCCTCGAACGCCGCATCCGAGCGCAAGCCCGCTCCCGCGCCCAAGCCCGCCGCTGCGAAGCCTGCACCTGCCGCGCCCAAACCTCAGCCTAAAAAGACCGCTCGTCCCAAGTCCGTCGAGCCCAAGCCGAGCCGTGACGAGATGACCTTTGCCCAGCGCATGGTTACCTCCAAGGAGCCTACGGGCGAGAACGAGATCCCTGGCATGGCGCCGGCTCAAAAAATCATCATTGTCCTTGCCCTCATCGCGTTTGTCATCTTTATGGGCTACACGATCCTGACCAGCATGGGCCTGCTCTAACCGATTTGTATCGGGCGTCATGTCCGCATGCTCTGCTCTCGTCCAACCCTCAAATTCTGCACCACACATCCGAAAGGTCGCCCCATGGCTTTGACCGATATCTCTCATCCCACCGACATCGCAATGCTCACCGATCTGTACGAACTCACTATGGCCCAGGGCCTGTGGGAGAGCGGCAAGGCCAATGAGCAGGGTTGTTTTACCGCGTTTTACCGCGACCATCCCTTTGGCAGCGCCTATGCCGTCATGTGCGGCACCGCCGAGCTGCCCGAGCTAGTCGAGAATCTGCGCTTTACGCCCGAGGATATCGACTACCTCGCCTCGCTCCAGGCCCCGGCCGGCGGCGCGATGTTCAAGTCCGCATTCCTCGACTACCTGCGCGATTTTCGTGCGCATGTAAATATCGACGCCGTCCCCGAGGGCGAGCTCGTCTTTCCGCGCGAGCCCATGGTGCGCGTCACCGGTCCTGCGCTCGAGTGCCAGCTGCTTGAGACGGCGCTGCTCAACATCGTCGGCTTTCAGACGCTTGTCGCCACCAAGACGGCGCGCGTGGTGCTCGCCGCCGACGGTCGCCCCGTGGCGGAGTTTGGCCTGCGCCGAGCCCAGGGTCCCGATGGCGGCCTGGCCGTTGCGCGCGCGAGCTACGTTGCCGGCTGCTCCTCTACGTCCAATGTGCTCGCCGGTCGCCGCTACGGTATTCCCGTCTTTGGCACGCATGCGCACAGCTGGGTGATGAGCTTCGATTCCGAGCTCGAGGCCTTCCGCGCCTTTGCCAAGTCGAGCCCCAAGAACTGCACGCTGCTCATCGACACCTACGATGTGCGCGAGGGCTGCGAGCATGCCATTACGGTTGCCAAGGAGATGGAGGCGGCGGGCGAGCGCCTGTCGGCTATTCGCATTGACTCGGGCGACCTCGCCAAGCTCTCCAAGTATGTCCGCGGTCGTTTCGATGCCGAGGGCCTGCCCTATGTGGGGATCTCGGTTTCTAACGATCTGGATGAGTACACGATTCAGTCGCTGCTCGACCAGGGCGCGCCCATCGATAGCTTTGGCGTGGGCACCAAGCTCGCGACCTGCTACGACCAGCCGGCGCTGGGCGGCGTGTACAAGCTTTCCGCCCGCCGTGCGAGCGAGGCCGACCCGTGGACGCCGGTGGTCAAGCTCTCCGAGCAGCCCTACAAGCGCACGATCCCGGGCGTGCAGCGCGTGCGCCGTTATTACGACGGCTTTGGCGGCCCGGTCTGCGACATGATCTACGACGAGGACCATCTGGTGGGGGAGGGCGCCGCGCGCGGCAATACCCTCGTGGCCGTGAATGATGCCGCCCTGGTGACCGACGTGTCGGAGCTTGAGTATCGCGAGCTGCTGGTGCCGATCGTGCGCGATGGCAGTGCAGTGGCTCCGCGTGAGAGCATCCAGGACGCGCGCGAGCGCTGTGTTTGGGCGCTCGATCATCTGGACGCAGCTTTCAAGCGCTTCCTGTACCCGCAGACCTATGTGGTGGGCATGGAGCAGGGCCTGGCTCAGGTGCGCGACGAGCTCGTGCGCAAGAATATGGCCGCGGCCTCGGCTTTCCCCTGGGCAAAATGATCAGCATGCGACGGAAGATAACGGATCATTTTCTCGCTTGCCCGTTCGCCCGTTCGCTGAACAGTTGATTGGTTTGACGTATGACGACTTCTTATAAAACGATGGTGGTAAAGATCGGTTCGTCCACGGTGGTGGGCGCCGATGGCAAGGTCAACCGCGCCTTTATCGGCGGACTTGCCGATCAAGCCGCAGCGCTGCGCAAGCTCGGCTGGCGTCTGGTCGTGGTGAGCTCGGGCGCTATTGCCTGTGGCTATCCCGTGTTGGGCTTCGACCGCAAGCCGGTCGGCGACCTTCCGAGCCTGCAGGCCTGCGCCTCGGCTGGTCAGTGCATCATCTCGTCGGCCTACGACGAGGAGTTCCATGCGCGCGACCTGCTCACCTCGCTCGTGCTGCTCACGCGTCACGACACGGCGCGTCGCACGTCCTACCTGCACGCGCGCGACGCCCTGCTGCGTCTGGTGGAGCTGGGCGTGGTGCCGGTCGTCAACGAGAACGACACCGTTACCGTCGACGAGATCAAGTTTGGCGACAACGACACACTGGCGGCGCTCGTGAGCTGCCTGGTATCTGCCGATCTGTGCGTGACGCTCTCGGACATCGATGGTCTCTATACTGCCAATCCGCATGAGGACCCCACGGCCGAGTTTGTTCCTGTCGTGCATAAGATCGATGCCAAGATTATTGCCTCGGCGGGCGATTCTTCCACATCGGTGGGCACGGGCGGCATGATTACCAAGATCCGCGCGAGCCGCATCCTGATGACGGCGGGCATTCAGAGCGTGATTTGCTCGGGCGAGGAGCCCGATGCGCTCGTGCGCCTCGCCCGCGGCGAGAGCGTGGGCACGCTGTTCGATCCGCCGGCGGAGCGTCTGGACATCGCGCCCCGCAAGCTGTGGATCGCGCTGGGCGACAAGGCACATGGGTCGGTGACGGTTGATGATGGTGCTGCGAAGGCGCTGGTTAGCCGTGGCTCTTCCTTGCTTGCGGTGGGTATTCGCGAGGTCGATGGCCAGTTTGCCGAGGGCGATGTGCTCGATGTGTGCGATCCGAGCGGTATGGTCGTCGCCCGCGGTATCGCCGAGGCCGATTCGGACGTGCTGGAACTTGCTGCCGGCCGCCGTCAGGACCAAATCGCCTGCAACCGCCTGCTCGCAAACCTGGCCGAGAAGCCCGCGATCCATCGAGATAACTTGATTGTGTTTGCCTAACGGGTCGACGCTGCGCGCCTTCGATCTGCAACGTGCATGGTACAAAATCATCAGGGCAATTGTGTCCTGCTGCAGCCATGTCCGGACTGGCTGCCACAAAATGGGCCCATTTACTACGTTTTATGGGTTATCGGTAACCATGCCGAGAATTACAAAAAGAAAACCGCAGGTAGAACGCCTGCGGTTTTGTCTATTTACGGTATCTGGTTGGGTCATGCGGGTGAAACGTAGTAGATGGGCCGCTTTCGTGGCGAGGGGCGTCATCCGGCGCTCGGGTATTCGGCACTTGGGGACGTTCCTTTTGTGCCGGCAGTTGGGGACACTCCTTTGCTAGAAGATCTGGCGCAGGTCTCCGCGGTTGAGGGCTTCGTCGAAGAGGTGCTTGAACACCACGCTGCCGTGCAGGCCATCGTGCTCGAACTCGTTGGTCACCCAGGCATGTGAGTTGCCCACGCGGCTGAGCGTGTCGAGCTGCAAGCCCGAATCTACGTACATGTCGTCGAAATAAACCGCGGCCTGGAGTGGCACCTCGTTGCATGCCAGGCGCTGTGGGCCGTAGATCTTGTCCCAGCTCGTGTCTTCCATCAGTAGATCCATCGCGGGCTTGAAGGGCTTGAGCTCGGGCATCTGCTCAAACATCCACGGGAACATGGCCTCGCCGGTAAACATGAGCGGGCGCGCGAGCGTGTCGAACTCGGCACGGTGTGCCTTCTCTTCTGCCGCGGCCCAGCGAATGGGCATGGTGTCGCCGTCGGCGTAGATGAACTCCTGCAGCGTCCAGTACAGCGGGTTTGTACGCGTGTTGGTGCGCTCGAAAGCGCGCATCAAAAAGCTGTCGGATATCGAGGTTCCGCAGCTCAGCGTGCCGTCGCCGTCAACAAAAGCATGGTCGATAATCCAGTGCATGCGCTCAAAGCTCGGCTTCATGCCAAAGTCGCTGCCCATGAGCTGCAGGCGCCCCACCGTCATCGGCGAGCCGTCGGGCAGCACGGGCTTTTGCTCCTCGATCGCATCGGCCAGTGCCGCCACGCGCTCGACATCGGCGGGGTAGCGGTCGTAGTACTGCTGCGTCTTGGCTGCCATGCGCGGGAAGGTGTGCGCGTAAACCTCGCTGGCGCTCGCTGGCACGTGCGGAATGCCGCCGCAGGTAAAGCTTGCCGCCACGCCCTCGGGGAAGAGCGACAGATAGCTCAACGTTAAAAAGCCGCCGTAGCTCTGGCCGAGTGTGACCCAGGGCTTGCCGCCAAAGCCCACCAGGCGCAGGTACTCAAAATCGCGCACGATGGAGCTGGCGAGGTGGCGCTTGAGGAAGTCCGCCTGCGAGCGGGCCGCATCGGAGCCTGCCGCCTCGGCGCGCTCGCCCAGTGCGGCAATCGTGCGCCCGTCTACACAGCTGCTGCGTCCGGTACCGCGCTGGTCGGGCAGGACGACGCGGAAGTGCTTGACGGCCTCCTCGATCCAGCCATCGCTTGTGGGCGACAGCGGACGCGGGCTCTCGCCGCCGGGGCCGCCCTGCAAAAACAGGAGCAGCGGCAGATCGTCGTTGATGCGGTCGGGCGCGCAAACCACGCGGTAGAAGAGCTTGATGCTCTCGGGCGCGCCGGCGATTGGTGCCGGCATAGCGCCGCGGCGCATGGTGCTGCCGACGGCCAGGAGCATCGGCTCCAGGCCGCGCCAGTCAAGGGGGACGTCGATGCTGTGGTCCTCGACATAAAGGCCGGGGACGTGGTACGAAGTGATGAGGGCCATGTGAGTCTTCCGTTCGTTGCGGTGTTTCGGGTTGACCAATTCTACCGCCGCGGGCGAGGCCATGCGCAAATCGGCTACCATGGTTGCAAACTTCTAGGAGAAAGGGCCGCCCATGTCGGTCGATATAGCCACGTATGTCCACGATCTTGCCGTTGCCGCCAAGGCAGCGTCGGCCTCGCTTGCCACGGCGAGCGATGAGCAGCGTCAGGAGGCCGTGCGCGCCATGGCCGCAGCACTGCGCAACGGTGTCGACTCCATCGTCGCCGCTAACGAGCTCGATATGTCCGCCGCGCGCGATGCGGGTACTTCGGCCGGTCTGCTCGACCGTCTGCTGCTGACGCCTGAGCGCGTCGAGAGCATGGCCGCCGGTTTGGAGAAGCTCGCCGAGCTGCCCGATCCCGTCGGCCGCGTGCTCGACCACTGCGTGCTTGCGAGCGGTGTGGACCTGACCCGCGTGAGCGTGCCGTTGGGCCTGGTCGCCATGGTCTACGAGGCGCGCCCCAACGTGACGGCCGACGCCGCAGGCATCTGCATCCGTACCGGCAACGCCTGCATTCTACGCGGCGGCTCGCTGGCCTATCACTCGTGTGCCATGATCGCCGAGCTGCTGGCCGATGCGCTCGAGGCCAAGGGCTTCCCGCGCGAGGCCGTGTCGATGATCGAGTCCACCGACCGCGAGGCCACCGGCGAGCTCATGAAGCTCCGCGGTATTGTCGACGTACTCATTCCGCGCGGAGGTGCAGGCCTGATCCAGCGCTGCGTGCGCGAGTCGCTTGTGCCGGTGATCGAGACGGGCACGGGCAACTGCCACATCTACGTGCATGAATCCGCCGACTTTGATAAGGCGCTCAACATTATCGTTAATGCCAAGACCCAGCGCGTAGGCGTGTGCAATGCCGCCGAGTCGCTGCTGGTCGACCGTGCTGTGGCCGATGCGTTTTTGCCCGCGGTCGTGACCGTGCTGCATGACCACGGCGTGCTCATTCACGGCGACGAGGCAACCTGCGCCGCATGCGCCGATGCCGGGCTTGTGGAGGGCGATGACTACGTCGCCGCGACTGAGGAGGACTGGGGTCGCGAGTACCTGGCGCTCGAGATGAGCGTGAAGGTCGTGGCAAACGAGGACGAGGCCATCGCACACATCAACCGCTACGGCACGATGCACTCCGAGGCCATCGTTGCCGAGGATACGGATGCTTGCGAGCGCTTCCTCGATGCTGTCGATGCCTCGGCCGTGTACTCCAACGCCAGCACGCGCTTCACTGACGGCGGCGAGTTTGGCCTGGGTGCCGAGATCGGCATCTCGACCCAAAAACTCCACGCCCGTGGCCCCTTTGCCGCCGAGGCCCTCACCACCTACAAATACAAGCTCCGCGGCACCGGCCAGGTCCGTCCCTAACGCCCGCGCAAACAAAAACCACCACAAAGGTGCCTGTCCCCTTTGTGGTGGTTTTAGGTGGCGTTGACGGTTAGACCTGGAAGGTATCTCGGTCGGGGGCGAAGGACTGCATGGCCGCGATGGTGCGGTCAAAGAGCTCGGGGAGCTCCCAGCCCAACATCTCGGCGCCCTGCGAAATCACGTCGCGCGAGCAGCCGGCGGCAAAGCGTTTGTCCTTGAACTTCTTCTTGAGCGACTTGGTCGTAAAGTCCATAACGCTCTTGCTCGGGCGCATGATGACGGCAGCGCCGATCAGGCCGGTGAGCTCATCGCAGGCAAACAGGATCTTTTCCATCTGCAGCTCGGGCTTGGGTAGTGAGGTGTTGAAGTCCGACGTGTGCGTCTGGATGGCGCGAATGAGCTCGGGAGACGCACCTTCGCCCTCAAGAATCTCGGCAGCATAGATGGTGTGGTTAATGGGGTCGTCCTCATGCTCCTCCCAATCCAGGTCGTGCAGCAGACCGACGATGCCCCAAAACTCCTCGTTCTCGGGGTCGAACTCGCGCGCAAAGTAGCGCATAGTGCCCTCGACCGTCTCGCCATGGGTGATATGGAACGGGTCCTTGTTGTGCTCATTGAGCAGTTCGAACGCGCGGTCGCGGGTGATTCCGGCGGTAAACGGCTCTGCCATAAGAGACTCCTTGTGCTCGTGGGTATCGATAAGAATGAATACTACTAGAACAAGAAAACCACCACAAAGGTGCCTGTTCCCTTTGTGGTGGTTTTTGGCGCGGATGGGTTAGTTGAGGGCGGCTTGGGCTAGGCGGGCTTCGGCGGCCTCCTCGGTGACGCCAAGGGCCACGGCGAACTCCTCGATGGAGCGGCGTTTGGCCTCCTTGAGTACGCGCATGTAGTAGGAGCTGGGTTTTTTATCAGCTTCCTCGGCCTGGCGAATGCGGTGCATCATGGTCTTTGCCACGCGGACCGTCTCGGGCGCGCCCAGCTTGAGCTGCTGCTTAAAGTGTGTCTCCTCAAGCGAGCTGTTGCGCTCGGTAAAGGTGTCGCACTCCAGCTCGTCATAGTGGCTCAGCAGGTGCTCGGCATCTTGCTGAGAGATGGCGGCGTGCAGACGGTCGGCCTGCGCCACGGGGTACATGAGGATCGTCTGCGCATGTCCCTGCTTGGTCTCGAGCAGCAGCATGGGCTGCGGTGTGTCGTCCCTAAAACCGACGACGGTGCAGACTCCCTGGCCCGGATGAATGACGTGTTGACCGATTGAGAACATGCTACCTCCAACTTATACGAATTTACGTATATCTAGAATAACACGCTGACGTGCGCAAACCCGTACTTTATGCAGGAAAAGCACACAACTCTGATAGGTAAGGGTATTCGATAACAGACGCAGCTCATTCACACCTTTATGCATTTTCAACGCCTGCATAATCTGCAGGCAGACCGGCATCTTTGAGTGACTCCATACAAGCTGTAGTCATTTTTGTGCATATGCAATATCTATTAGCTTTACCCTGCGACAGTGCCCGTCGCTTGTGATAGAGTGCTACAAACTCTGGCTTTTGCCCTACGAGTGACCAAGAGCTCGGGGGCTTTAACACAAGGAGGATCTATGCCCGAGAAGATTGAAGAGCTGGTACGCGCTGCGCTTGCTGCGGCCCAGGAGGCCGGCGACCTTTCCGCATTTGAACTTGACGATTGCGCTATCGAGCGACCGGCTGACACTTCTCATGGCGAGTGGACCTCTACCATGGCCCTGAAGTCCGCCAAGCTGGCCCACTGCGCCCCGCGCAAGATCGCCGAGGCCATCGTTGCCCATATGCCCGAGGACCCCGCGATCGAGAAGGTCGAGATCGCAGGCCCCGGCTTCATCAACTTCTACCTCTCCGTTGCCGTCAAGAATGCCATCTTTGGCGAGGCTCGCGAGAAGGGTATGGACTTCGCTAAGTCCAACGTCGGTGGTGGCCTGAAGACCCAGGTCGAGTTCGTTTCCGCCAACCCCGTCGGCCCCATGCACATCGGCCACGGCCGCTGGGCCGCGCTGGGCGACTCGCTCTGCCGCGTTATGGATCACGCCGGTTACGACATCCAGCGTGAGTTCTACATCAACGACCACGGCTCTCAGATGAACACCTTCGGCAACTCCATCAGCACGCGCTATATGCAGCTTGCCGACATCATCGCCAAGCAGGGCGTGGATATCGACGAGGCTCACAAGCTGCTGATCGCCGACCGCGACGCCTTTGTTGCCGACGAGAACGACGAGCATCCCGAGACCCATCCGTATCAGGACAACTTTGCCGAGACCCTGGGCAAGGACTCCTACGGCGGCGACTACATCATCGACGAGGCCGCCGAGTTCTGGCGCACCGACGGCGATAAGTGGGTCAACGCCGATCCGCAGGAGCGCATGGAGAGCTTCCGCGAGCGCGGCTATGTAAAGATGGTCGACAACATGCGCGACCTTTGCCATGCCGTTAACTGCGACTTCGATCGTTGGTTCTCCGAGCGCTCGCTGTATGTGAAGGACACCGAGGGCGAGACCGCCGGCACCTCCGCCGTCGACCGCGCTTTTGAGAAGCTCGACAAGATGGGCTATCTCTACACCAAGGACGGCGCCCTGTGGTTCCGCTCCACCGACCTGGGCGATGACAAGGACCGCGTTCTGATCAAGTCCGACGGCGAGTACACCTACTTCGCCTCCGACGTTGCCTATCACTGGGATAAGTTCCAGCGCGTCGACCACGTCATCGACATCTGGGGCGCCGACCACCACGGCTACATCGAGCGCGTCCGCTGCGTCTGCGATGCCTTGGGTTACCCCGGCAAGTTTGAGGTTCTGCTGGGCCAGCTCGTCAACCTGCTGCGCAACGGCAAGCCCGTCCGTATGTCCAAGCGTAAGGGCACCATGGTGACCCTGCAGGAGCTCGTCGACGAGGTCGGCTCCGACGCTGCCCGTTACACCCTCATCTCCAAGAGCTCCAACCAGATGGTCGACTTCGATATTGAGGCCGTCAAGAAGCGCGACAACTCCAACCCGGTGTACTACGTGCAGTACGCTCACGCCCGCGTGTGCTCCATCCTGCGCCGTGCCGCTGACGTTACGCCCGAGCAGGCTGACGAGATGGGCATGAAGGCCGTCGCCGCCAAGGCCATCGGTGAGAACGTCGATTACTCGCTGCTGACCGACCCGACCGAGCTCGCCCTTTCGCGCAAGCTCAACGAGCTCACCGACCTCATCGCCAGCTGCGCTCGCGACCGCGCCCCGTTCCGTCTGACGCACTTTGCTGAGGAACTCGCCGGCGACTTCCACAGCTTCTACGCTGCCTGTCAGGTGCTGCCGAGCGAGGGCCGTCCCGTCGACCCCGAGCTTTCGCGTGCCCGTCTGGCCGCTTGCGATGCCGTCCGTGTGACGCTCGCCCTGGTGCTCACCCTCGTTGGCGTTTCCGCTCCCGAGCAGATGTAAGCTACGGATCATTTGACCGTGTAGGTTCGGCTTTGCTGAGCCCTATAAGCCCGATCTCCATGCGGAGGTCGGGCTTTTTGCGTTTGGTGAGACTATTTGGTTTGCTGGGAAATGCTACCAAATCGCAACTATACCGGTTTACGGGGCTGAATCGCCAACTGGCGACCATGGTGCCAATAGTGAAATTAAACCCGCAGGTAGATGGCTTATTGTTTCTTGATAATGCAGGGTATGGTTGGCTTGCAGCATCCTGGCCCCGTAATCCGGCGTAGTTTTGAAAATTGTCCCTTGGGGACGGAGGAAAACGGATCATTTTTGTCTCGAAGAGGGGTGGCGGGATACCGTCCGTCACGAATTGGGCTCATCTCCTACGTTTGGACGCATATCCCGAACCATGCCGAAAAGTACGATATTAAAACCGCAGGTAGCAGACTCGTTGTTTTTGAAAAAACAAGGGTATGGTCAGGGGCTCGGGGCAAACGTAGCAGATGGGCGCGATTCGTGGCGCGGCTATTCCAGGTGCCACGGCTTCACTCCTCTGGCGCGACATTTCAAGGCGCTTTTGAGGAGGAGTGTCCCTGATGACTGGGCGTTTAAGAACGTCCAATGACTAAGTTGCAGGTGGCGGCGGTTGTGTTACACTAACGCTGCGTATATGACGCAAATATCTCGATACAGATCAATGATGTCCGTCGGTATTTGACGGAGCTAGACTGTTTAGCCGCCCTGAAGGTTTATGCAGGGAGCATGTGATCACAGGGCTTGAAAAGAAAGTTGAGCAAACACTGTGTCTGATCAACAGCAAGAAAACGAAATAACGACGACGCAGACCGCTCCCGCTGCACCGGTTGCGTCGGACCAGGTTGCGGCGCCCGCGCAAGCCTCGGCTCCTGAGACGCCTAAGGCTGCTTCGACGCCTACGCCTGCAGCGGCTGAGAAGGCCGTGTCTGCAACTGGTGAGGAGGCTGCTCCGGCAAAGCCCAAGCGTACGCGCCGCACGATCAAGCCTGCCGCTGACGGCGAGGAGGTCACCAAGCCCAAGCGCCGTACCACGCGCACGACGCGCGCCAAGCGCACCGTTGCAGCTGACTCCTCGGCGCCGATTTCCGATGAGGTCGCGCAGGCACGTGCGTTGGCGCAGATTAGCGAGGCTCAGGTGGTGCGCGCCCGCCGTCGTGCTGCCGAGCGCGAGGCCGCGGCTCTGACCGAGCTTGCAGCTCCGTCTGTGTCCGAGACGCCTGCCGCCACCGAGACCCCTGTCGCCGACCAGCCGACCGAGAAGCCGGTACCGCGCACACGCCGTCGCACGGCTGCTAAGGCCGAGCAGGTTGCCGATCAGGTAACCCCCGAGCTCACCGAGGCTTCGGTCCGTTCCGCGGCAGGGGAGGGCACATCGCCTGTTGAGCCCGCTGCGCCTGTCGAGGCCAGCGAAGTTCCCGTTGTCGATCCGGCTTTGCGCCCGCACCGTCGCGGTCGCAAGCCCAAGGCTTTCGTCGAGGCAGAGAAGGCCGCAGCCGCAGCTGCAGCCGCTCGGGATGCTGCGGCGACCGCCGAGTCTGCAACCGCCGCCGACGCGCCCGTCCAGGATGCTACGACTTCCGAGGCCGCTCCCGCCGATGTCGAGCCCGCCGACGTCCGTCCTGGTCGCAGCCATCGTACTGCTGCTAAGCGCACGTCCAAGGCCAAGACTGCCAAGAAGGGTGCGTCCGAGGATTCCGCCGAGACGACCGCCGATGCATCGACTGATGCCGCCGAGCCCCAGGACGTCGAACAGTCTGCGTCCGAGAAGCCCAAGCGCGGTCGTAAGAAGTCCGCTAAGGCCAAGGCGTCCGAGCAGCGGGCTGATGTCGAAGCGCAGGTCGATTCCGGCGCCGAGGCCAATGACGCCGCTGCGGCCAATGCCGACGCCGCCGCAACCGATGGCGCCGCGCCCGCTGAGGCCGATGACAACGCTCGCCCCAACCGTCGCCAGCACAAGCGCAACGAGGAGCGCAACGAGCGCAAGGACGAGCGCAACAACGACCGTCGCAACCGCCAGCGCGATCGCAAACAGCGCAACAAGGAGCGCAACGCCGCCCCCACCGAGCCCACGCTTTCGCGTGAGGAACTCGCGGCCATGAAGGTCGCCGAGCTGCGCGAGAAGGCCAAGGAGTTCGAGATCGAGACGACCGGCAAGAAGAAAGCCGAGCTCGTCGAGGAGATCTACGTCACCGCCGCGAAGGCCGAGGGCTTCCGCGACATCAAGGGCATCCTGCAGATTCGTCCGGACAGCTCCGGTATCATCCATGCCCACGGTTACATGAAGTCCAACGACGACGCCTTCGTCCCCGCCTACCTCATCCGCTCCGCGCGTCTGCGCACGGGCGACGTCATCGAGGGCTCGCTTCGTCCCTCGCGCGGCGGCGACAAGCGCGCCGGCCTCGCCAAAATCTCGACCGTCAACGGTCTGGACCCCGAGCAGATTCGCAACCGTCCCAAGTTCGGCGACCTCACCCCGGTCTATCCCAACGAGCCGCTGCGCATGGAGCACGGCAAGGACTCCATTACCGGTCGTGCCATCGACATCGTGTCGCCGATCGGCAAGGGTCAGCGTGGCCTGATCGTGTCCCCGCCCAAGGCCGGCAAGACCACGATCCTCAAGAAGATCTGCCAGTCTATCTCGATTAACAACCCCGAAGTGCACCTCATCTGCCTGCTCGTCGACGAGCGCCCCGAAGAGGTCACCGATATGCAGCGTTCCATCAAGGGCGAGGTTGTGGCATCGACCTTCGATATGCCCGCCGATAACCACACTCGTGTGGCAGAGCTCGTCATCGAGCGCGCCAAGCGCATCGTGGAGCTGGGCGGCGATGTTGTGGTGGTGCTCGACTCCATCACGCGTCTTGCCCGCGCCTACAACTTGGCGGCGCCCGCCTCAGGCCGCATCCTTTCGGGCGGCGTCGATTCGGCGGCACTGTATCCGCCCAAGCGCTTCCTGGGCGCAGCCCGCAATATCGAGAACGGTGGCTCGCTCACCATCCTGGCCTCTGCCCTCATCGACACTGGTTCCAAGATGGACGAGGTCATCTTTGAGGAGTTCAAGGGCACCGGCAACATGGAGCTCAAGCTCGACCGCGACCTGGCCGACCGCCGCATCTTCCCGGCTATCGACCCCGTTGCCTCCGGTACGCGTAACGAGGACCTGTTGGTTGACGAGCAGATGCGTCCGTTTGTCTTTGGCCTGCGTCGCATTCTTGCCGGCATGAACAACACCGAGCGCGCGGCCGCATCGTTTATCAAGGGTCTTAAGGGCACCAACACCAACCAGGAGTTCTTGGTGCGTTCGGCCAAAAAGCACAGCGACTACGAGCAGACGTTCTAGGTTGTCATCCACACACAGCGATAGTCATCAATGCGATAAAGGGTCGGGGCTTTGAGCCTCGGCCCTTTTCTATATCGCCGCTCCGCGCTTATTTTTGACCATAAGACTGGCAAGCAGCAGGTTTCCCGTTTCAATCCGACATCGTCGCTTGCAATCGACAGGGCGGTTTCGCATAATAGCTTTTAAGCTTCGCGACGGAAAACGCAGATGAAACGAACCATATACCGTTGCTTTGGGGCATAGCCCCGCTTCATCTTCTCTCGCGCAGCCAACTGAATGATGCGATTTGGGTGCTGGAAGATGGGGAGAGCTCATGGCTTCTTCTGATGCAACACAACGAGCAGTCCTTGCCGGACTTTCGTGCGGGATCGGCCTTGCCGCTCCCGTGGTTATGTATGCTGCGACGCTGCCGTTTTCGTCGGTGAACGAGACGGTCGTGGCGGGTGCGGTTCCCTTCGCCGTGGGCGCAGTGGCGGGCGTGGGTATCTATGCCGCCTCGCTGGGTATCTCCGAGTACCGTGCGCAGCGTGAAGAGCGTCTGTTCCAGCCCGATGCCATGGGCGGTGCCGCCAATCTCAATCAGCATCAAAGCGAGTTCAAGACCGCCTCGATTCCAGCTCAGCAGCAGGATGCGACTCCTTACGCTGCGGCTTCTGCTTCTCAGGCTCAGGCGGAGCAGTCTACCTCGGCATTCCTTTCCGGCCTGACTGGTGCGTTCCAGCGCCGTCATGCCGATGATGGTGTCCCTACCATCGCTCGAGCCGCAGATGCTATGGACGAGGCCGAGGCTTGGTCCATGATCGACAGTATGCTCGACGACGATTCGCCGGTGAGCTGCGACCCTGCACACTCGCGCGACGTCTATCAAGTCGCCATAGACGAGCTCACCAACGGCGGGCAGACCGGCTTCTTCAATCGTGACGACATCGCCGCCGCGGCACGCGCCGTGTCTGGTTCCCAGGCCGCCCCTGTGGGCAGCACGGCGGCTTTCGTGGCACTCGTTGCCAACGCGGCAGCCAATAACGCCTACAACGCTACCTCGGCGGACGCGAACGCTTCTGCCGACAATTCGTACGTTGATGAAGCCATGACTGCGGACGAGGAGGCCGTTGCCGCCCGCCGTGCCGCCGAAAGCTCGCTTTGGGGCGCTCCTGCCCAGCAGCAGGCGGCTGAGGCTGCGCCGTACAATGCAAACCTCGCCAGCATGCCTATCATCTCCGGTGCCGTGGACATCGATCTCGATGACCTCGATGAGCCTGCAGCCATCACCGCATCGATTGATGCCCAAGATCGCATCGACACCGGCGACCTTCCGGACGCCTCGCTCGAGGTTGATGTTCCCATGGCCGATTACTCGGGCCACGAGGACATGTGGGCCGCCGCCACCGCGATTCTGGATGAGATTGACGAGCCCGCTCCTGTTGCAGCCCCCGCTCCCGTCGCTGCCCCTCAGCCTGCTGCCCCCGCCTATGTCGGCCGTCACAGTGCTGTGTTCCCCGATGATACTGCCCGTATCTCGCGCGAGAGCATCGAGCGGGCCGAGGCTATTGCCGCCGGCATTATGGAAAACCGTCGTCACGAGCGCGTCAATCAGATCCTCGAGGAAGAGATCGAGCGCCTGCAGTCCTCAACCGCCAAGCGTACGGGCCGTGCCTATCTGAGCGTTATCGAGGGCGGTACCGCCAGCTTCGCGCCGCTCCGCGCGGAGGCATAACTTCTGCATGGTTAAGATCAATCGAAAATGGGCGGTTGTAACCTGCCTGATGGCGCTCTTGATCTGGGGCAATTCGCTGGTTCCCGGCTCGGGGTCGGGCTCGCTGAGCCTAACGGTCATGGAAGCTATCCGCGGTTTCCTGCACAGCGTGGGACTTCCATATGAATGGGTGACCAACTTTGTTGTTCGCAAGTGCGCGCATTTTACCGAGTATATGGTGCTCGGCATCTTGGCAACGCACGCCTTTGATTTTGAGGGCCGGCGCACCTTTGACGTGCTGCTGCCCACGGCGGTGTTCCTGCTGCTGATTCCCTCGATCGACGAGACGATTCAGCTCTTTGTGCCGGGACGCGCCGGCATGATCACCGATGTGATGATCGACTGCTGTGGAGCGGCAACGGGCGTTGTGCTCCGATATCTCTTACGGTCGCTGATGTGCGCTAAAAAGGCCGCCTAGGACGTATTGTTTGGTCCTAGGCGGCCTTTTTTATTTGAGGGCTTATATGAGGCGTGGTGGCGTCGTTCCGTAGGTCGGATTTGCCGGGCGCGCCACGCCCTGTGGGTGCGTCTGCTACTGAAGCGCCTGTGCGCCCAGGGCCAGGCAGCCCATAATGCCCTGCTTGCCCTCGAGGCTGTTGTTGACGATGTAGTTATCGATGTCGTTGACCTCGGGCGTGACGATATAGCCGTTGAGCATCTCGGCACACTTTTTGCGTGCGAGCGGCACGATGGGGGTGTGGTCGGCCACACCGCCGCCGATGATGATCTTTTGCGGCGCGTAGCACAGCGTGTAGGTCATGAGCGCCTGTGCTAGATAGCCTGCGAGCAGGTCCATGGCCTCTGGGTCATCGGCCATGTCTCCGGCGCTCTTGCCATCCCAGCGCTTTTTAACGCCGGGGCCGGCGATGAGGCCCTCGAGGCAGTTGTCATGGAAGGGGCAAGCGCTATGCTCGCCGATGGTGTCGCGCGGGTCGCGCGTGACCAGGATGTGGCCGGCCTCGGGATGCATCATGCCGTGTACGAGCTTACCGCCCGAGAGCACGCCGGCGCCCACACCGGTACCGATGGTCAGGTAGACCACGTCCGTGAGGCCCTGGGCGCAACCAAAGGTGACCTCGCCCAAGCAGGCAACGTTGACGTCGGTGTCGTAGCCGCAGGGAATATTGAGCTCGTTTTGGATGGTGCCCAGCAGGTCGAAGTAGCGCCATGCCGTTTTGGGCGTCTCCAGGATCTTGCCGTATTGGGGCGAGGCAGGGTTGACTGCGGTGGGTCCAAAGGCGCCGATGCCCAGCGCGGCGATGCCCTTGTTCGCAAACCATGCATTGACGGCCTCAACGGTCTCCTGCGGGGTCGTGGTCGCGATCTGCTCACGCTCCAGGACCGTGCCGTCTGCATAGCCCGTGGCGCAGACCATCTTGGTGCCGCCGGCCTCGAGCGCTCCGATAAGCTGCTGCTCTGCCATAATATTCCTCTCTCTGGGACGAGTTGCTCCATGGCTAAAGTATAACGCTCTAAACAAATTAAGAAGGCGCTATAAAAAGAAGCCCCGCAACTCGGCTTGAACTGCCTCCCATTTCTTGGACATGAGAAATGGGAGGCTTTCTTTATGCGCGTTGATTTGAGGGTGAAGCATGATGTCGAGGCCAGGAAGGCGGCCATAGGGCTCTTCGAGCTCGGGCACGGGTATAAATCTGCCGCGATTGCCCTTTCGCTTCCCGCGGAAGCCGTGAGAAGATGGCAGGAGATATACCGCGCGTTCGGGAGCGAGGTGCTGCTGCGCATGGACGGAAAGCAGGGCAGGTACACATACGAGCAGAAGGTCGCCGCCGCCTCCGCCGTCGTCGACGGCGGCATGACGAAGACCGAGGCGATGGCGGCGTTCGGCATAATGTCGATGTCGCCGCTCAAGAAGTGGTGCGCGCTATACCGCGAGGGCGGCGCGGAGGCCCTGCGCCCGAGGCCCAAGGGCCGGCCGAGCGGTTCCAGGGCGAGGCCGCGGACCCGCGAGGAGGAGCTCGAGGAGCGGTGCCGTAGGCTCGAGGCCGAGGTGGCCTACCTAAAAAATTACGCGCCCTGGTCGAGAGGGACGGGCTCTGACCAGGGCGAAGGCCGAAGCGGTCGCGGCCCTGCGCGCCGAGGGGCACGCGCTCGGGCACCTGCTCGCATGCGCCGAGCTCAAGAGGTCGACCTACTACTACGCCCTCGCGCACCCGCCGAGGCCCACGCGCCCCGAGCTCCGGGAGGCGGCCGCCGAGATCTTCTCGCGCACCGCCAACGGCTGCGGGCACCGGCAGATAGCGATGTGCCTCAGGGCGGAAGAGGGGGCCGTGATAGCCGACAAGACCGTGCTCAAGATGATGCGCGAGATGGGGATTCGCTGCGGGATCAGACGCGAGACGGCCTACCACAGGTACAACTCGTACAAGGGCGTCGTCGGCAGGACGTTCGAGAACGTGATCGCGAGGGATTTCGACGCCGGGGCCCCGTGGCAGAAGCTGGGGACGGACGTCACCGAGTTCAAGGTGGCTGGCGGTAAGGCCTGCTGGGCCCCGACGCTGGACTTCTGCACCAAGGAGATCGTGGCGAGCGACATATCGACCACGCCCGACATGGCCCAGCAGGCGAGGATGCTCGACGAGCTGCTGTCCAAGATCCCCGAGGGCGCCGCCCCGACCATGCACTCGGACCGGGGCTGGCAGTACCAGCACGCCTCGTACACATCCAGGCTCGAGGCCGCCGGCATCGTCCAGAGCATGTCCAGGAAGGCGAACTGCATCGACAATGCCGCCACCGAGCAGCTCTTCGGCCACGTCAAGGACGAGTTCTACAGGGGCCGCGAGTGGAAGACGTTCGAGGATTTCAAACGCGACCTGGAGGAATACATAGTCCACTGGAACACGAGCCGGAGGCAGGTGAGATTGAAGGGCCTGACCCCGGAGGAGTACCGGAATCAGGCCCTTGCGGCCTAGTCGCTATTTAGGGCGTCCAAGATTTGGGGCGCGGTTCAGCTGGCGGTGCGGGGCTTATTTGGTTGCTTTAGTTGCCGGGCCGTCCTTACCCGCGCGGTTTGATTTTATCACGCAGGGACTTGAGGTTCTCCAGCGCCGCGTTGAGCGTCTCGTCACGCTTGGCAAAGTGGAAACGAATCAGATGGTTGACGGGCTCGCGGAAGAAGCTCGAGCCGGGCACGGCGCCCACGCCCACCTTTGAGGCCAGGTCCTCGCAGAACTCGAGGTCGCTGTCGTAGCCAAACTCAGAGATGTCCAGCATGACGTAGTAGGCGCCCTGCGGCACGTTATGCTCAAGACCGATGCTGTCGAGTCCCTGGCAGAACAGGTCGCGTTTGGCGGTGTAGAGGTCGAGGACCTCATCGTAATAGCTGTCGTCGAATTTGAGGGCGGTGACGACGGCTTCCTGCAGGGGAGCGGCGGCGCCCACGGTGAGGAAGTCGTGGACCTTCTTGATGCGCTCGGTAATTTCGGCAGGGGCGATAGTGTAGCCCAGACGCCAGCCGGTGATGGAGTAGGTCTTGGACAGCGAGCTGCAGCCGATGGTGCGCTCAAACATGCCGGGCAGCGTGGCCATATAGACGTGCTCGTGGGGCGCGTAGACGATGTGCTCGTAGACCTCGTCGGTGATGCAGTAGGTGTCGTACTTTTTGCAGAGGTCGGCGATAAAGGTGAGCTCATCGCGTGTAAAGACCTTGCCGCAAGGGTTGGAAGGGTTGCACAGGACGATGGCCTTGGGGTCGTTGTCGCGGAAGGCCGCCTCGAGTGTCTCGCGGTCAAAGTCGAATGTGGGCGGGTTGAGCGGCACATAGATGGGCTCGGCACCCGAAAGGATCGTGTCGGCGCCGTAGTTCTCGTAGAACGGCGAGAAGATGACGACCTTGTCGCCGGGGTTGGTGACCGTCATCATGGCGGCCATCATGGCCTCGGTGGAGCCGCAGGTGACTACGATATTCTCGTTGGGGTTCACCGGCATGCCCATAAAGTGCTCCTGTTTGGCGGCGAGCGCCTCGCGCATGGCCTGGGAGCCCCAGGTGATGGAGTACTGGTGATAGAGCGGCTTGGGGTCGCTGGCGATGGCGCTGAGGCTATCGAGCAGCTGCGCTGGGGGATCGAAGTCAGGGAAGCCCTGCGAGAGATTGACAGCGCCATACTTATTGGAGATGCGTGTCATGCGGCGGATGACCGAATCGGTAAATCTTGCCGTGCGGTTGGAGAGTTCTTTCATGACGGTCCTTTCGAGGATTTGCAGTGGGGCAAGTTTACTCCCATGAAACCGGTGGGATTTGCTCGAAATGGTCTCGAAAAACTCTTTTCAAAATTCTTGAAAATTGGGGCTTGCATCGCGTGGCGTTCCTTGCAATAATAGTCGAGCGCGAAGCGCACAGGACACGGTGGGTGTAGCTCAGTTGGCTAGAGCGACGGGTTGTGGTCCCGTAGGTCGAGGGTTCGAGTCCCTTTACCCACCCCAGTTCTTGCTTCGTGTTGATATCGGGTCGTTAGCTCAGTTGGTAGAGCAGGGGACTCTTAATCCCAAGGTCCAGGGTTCGACCCCCTGACGGCCCACCACACGATATCTCCTCTAAAGTCCGCCACAACGGACTTTAGCTTTGGGTCGTTAGCTCAGTTGGTAGAGCAGGGGACTCTTAATCCCAAGGTCCAGGGTT
>CABSNR010000035.1:0-23669 GCA_902479145.1 uncultured Collinsella sp. | reverse complement strand
GCCTTTAGACGCGAGCCCGGGGCCCGTGGGTTATACCCTAAGAGCAAACCACCCTTTTTAAAGGTGGTTCTGATTTGAGCGATATGGGGCCGTCTGTTGATTGGGGACAGACTTAAATGAGCGTTTTCACGCATTTAAGTCTGTCCCCAATCAACATTGCTGCGGCGCTTTGCCCGACTAAAGCGTACAATAGCGCCTATGCGGAAGGGGAACAGATGATCAACGAAACTATGTATGCTCGCGGCGCGGAAAGCTCCATCATCCGTGAGATTTTTAGCTATGGCCTTGAGCGCAAGGCGCAGATCGGTGCGGAAAACGTATTCGATTTTTCGCTGGGCAATCCGAGCGTTCCGGCGCCCGCTGCTGTGGCTGAGTCGATTAAGAAGGCCCTGGAGCTGCCGAGCGACCAGCTGCACGGCTACACGCCCGCACCGGGCCTGCCGCAATGTCGTGCCGCTGTGGCCGAATCGCTCAACCGCCGCTTTGGCACGAGCTATGAGGGCAAAGACGTATTTATGACGGTGGGTGCCGCGGCTTCGCTCACCTGCACGCTCAACGCCGTTACGAACCCGGGCGACGAGGTTATTGTTATCGCCCCGTACTTTCCGGAGTATCGCGTTTGGATTGAGAAGGCCGGCTGTACGTGTGTTGAGGCGCTCGCCGATGAAGATACGTTCCAGCTGAGCGTGGACAACGTGCTCAAGGCGATTACCGATAAGACGGCTGCCGTCATCATCGACTCGCCCAACAACCCGACCGGTGCCGTATATACGCGCGACACGCTGACGCGACTGGCCAATGTTCTGCGCGAGGCCAACGCTCAGCGCGATCCCGAGAATCCGATTATGCTCATCTCGGATGAGCCGTACCGCGAGATCGTGTACGGTGCCGAGGTGCCTTGGGTGCCCTCGATCTACGAGCACACCATCGTGTGCTACTCGTATTCCAAGTCGCTGTCGCTGCCGGGTGAGCGCGTGGGGTGGATCTTGGTTCCCAACACCAATCCGCAGGCTGCCCGTCTGATGCCGGCCGTTGCCGGTGCCGCCCGTACGCTGGGCTTCGTGTGCGCGCCGGCGCTCTTTCAGCGCGTAATTATCGACTGCATCGATGAGCCGAGTGACGTTGAGGCCTATGCACGCAACCGCACCGCGCTTACCGACGCACTAGCGGAGTATGGCTACACCTATGTTGAGCCGGATGGCGCGTTCTACCTATGGGTGAAAGCATTGGAGCCCGATGCGAATGCGTTTTGCGAGCGCGCAAAGAAGTATGAGTTGCTTGCGGTTCCCTCGGACAGCTTTGGTATGCCGGGTTGGTTCCGCCTGGGCTATTGCGTGAGCTACGAAACGATTGTCAATTCGCTACCCGCTTGGAAACAGTTGGCGGACGAGTATCGTTAAAAGTAAAGCGCTCTGCCTACAATGTTTTACGTGAAACGGGGTTTGGTGTTAAGCCGGACCCCGTTGTCATGGACGTTGTGTCTTTGGGATGGAGTGGTTTTACGACTATCGAAGGCTATGCGTACAATGAATATAAGCGACGGCCGTGCCAGATAAGGAGACCTGATGCCCTACCTGCTTTCTTGTGACATTCATACCCATACGATGTTCTCTGCGCATGCATATTCGACCATTGAGGAGAATGTGTACTGGGCGGCAGAGCGTGGTCTGCAGGTGCTCGGATCTGCCGACCATTTGAGCTCTATGGTTACGGCTTGCCCCAATGACCTGCGCAGTTACCAGTTCTTTATCAACCAGGATATCTGGCCGCGCATTTGGAGCGGCGTGCTGGTGCTGCGTGGTGCCGAGGCCGATATCGTTTCGCTGGACGGAAGCCTGTTTGGCGAGGACACTCCTGTCACGCTCGATATTGCCGGCGATTCGTACAGCCGTCAGCATTCGCTGTTCGATTTGGTTACGCGTAATTTGGATTATTTGGTTGCGAGCGTGCATAATCCGCAGATTGCTGAGGGCGCGACGCTGGCCCAGACGACCGAGATGTATATCAATGCCCTGGAGCACCCCAAGGTGTTCATGCTGGGTCACACGGGGCGTTCGGGCGTGCCGTTCGATATCGACGAGGTGCTGTTGGCAGCTAAGGCCAAGCACAAGATTATCGAGATCAACAACCATAGTCTTGAACACGGTGTCGACACTGAGCATTGGGCCGTATGCCGCAAGATTGCCGAGCGCTGCGCCGAGCTGGGCGTGGGCATTGGCGTGTCAACCGATGCCCACATTGGCATGGCCATTGGCAAGCTCGATCACGCGCGCAAGATGCTCGACGAGATTCACTTCCCGCTGGATTTGATCGTGACGCGCGACCGCGAGACGCTGCTGCGCGAGATGGCGGCAGCCGGCGTGTGCGATCTGCGCAATGGGATGTGGCGGAGTTTATAAACCAAGCGAAGGGGGCGGCCCAGGCGGGTCGCCCCCTTTCTTGTCCCAAAAATCTACTGAGGTTGGTTAGCGGCGTTCGAGGACCGCTACGGTTTCGGTGTGGTCGGTGTGAGGGAACATGTCGACGGGCGTGATCTTGAGCAGGCAATAGCCTCCGTCGAGGAGCTGATGCAGGTCGCGCTCTTGAGTTACGGGGTTGCAGCTGATATAGGTGATGCGGCGCGGCTTAAGCGCGCAGGCAGCTTCGAGGAACTCGGGCGTGGAGCCGGCGCGCGGCGGGTCGATGGAAAGGACATCGACCCGCTCGTTGTTATCGGCGGCATCCAGGATGTAATCGGTGGCGTCGTCGACCATAAACCAAGCGCTGCGGGTGAGGCCGTTGAGCTCGGCATTGCGGCGTGCGTCGGCAATGCCCGCCGGGTTGCGCTCCACGCCGAGCAGCATAATGCCGATACCCTTGTTCTGGGCATCTTTAGCTGCGCAAAGACCGATGGTACCGCTGCCACAGTAGGCATCCATGAGTACGTCGCCCTGGTGCAAATCCATGCCGTCGATAGCGAGCTGATAGAGCAGCTCGGTCTGTTGCGGGTTGGTCTGATAAAACGCGGTGGGGGAGATGTCGAATTCGCAGCCGAGCAGCTGGTCGCGCATGCATTCGGCGCCATAGACGATACGAGTCTCCTCACCCAAGATGGCGTTACCGGGACGTCCATTGATATTTTGGGCAACGGTGACGATATGCGGATCGAGCGCCGCGACAGCCTCAAAGAACTCCTGTGCATGCGGTAAGTCACGCTGGGCGGTCACGAGCGTAACCATGACCTGGTCGGTACGCCAACCGCAGCGGATGACGGCATAGCGAAGCAAACCAAGATGCTTGTCCTCGTTAAAGGCGGGAATATGCAACCGCTCAGCTTCGCGTGCGATGCCGTTGAGAATCTGACGAGCGCCCGACGCCTCGACGGGGCATTCGGGTACGGCAACGATCTTGTGCGTGCCGCGCTCAAAGAAACCGCAACGGACAGCGCCCTCCTTACCGGGAGCAAAGGGAGTGGCAGCCTTATGACGAAAGCCACGCGGCGCAGGATATTTACCCGGGTCGCCAAGGGTGACGCCCATACCGCGAATAGGAGCGACAGCAATGCTCTCGCGCTCACAAAGCTCGGCAAACAGCTCCTCCATAGCAGCCTGCTTAGCCGCCAACTGCTTTTTATAAGGACGATTGAGCGCCGTGCACCCACCGCAAGATTTCATGATCGAACAGGGAGACTTGGGGTCCACGGCCTTACGCGCAGACGAAACCCGATCTTTATGCGAGCGCTTGGAGCGAGTCTGAGATGCCTTATCCTCGTTCCGACGAGAGCCGGGACGCTTGGCCTTAGCCTTGCCCTTGGCCGACTTACCCTTCGCGTCCTGAGACGACTTGGATTTCTTAGAAGTTTTTTTCTCCTCTGACCCCTCAGCCGCCTCGATCAAAGCACGACGAGCCTTACGCTCCGCACGAGATTCTGCCATGAATTAACCCCACTAATTTACAAATTGAAATCTGAAAGCATTGTACCGTGCCAAGTTAGCAGACGATATGCAAGCGCCTATTTCACGTCAGTGATAAGTCCAACGATGTTTGCCCGGCGTGGGCGGGGAGCGGCGCGTAATTAAGTTTATCGCGAGTTCCGCACGCAAAGGAAAGCACTTAATGTGCTTTCCGTCTTGCGCAGGACTGTAGAGCAGGAAACTTAATTACGCGCCGCTCCCCGCCCACGCCTGGCAAACCCTCCCTTGTACTCCATCTCACTAAAGTGTATGATTCTGAACGTTACACGACTCACTTTACTTAACTAAAGTGCCATCAAGGGGGAATACCATGAACACCGATATGTCTCGTCGTCAGTTTGTTGGTCTAGCCGGCTCGTTTGCCACGGTGCTTGGCCTTGGTCTTGTCGGCTGCGGCGGTGGTGCCGGCAAGGGCTCCGCTGCTGGCTCTGCCGCGGCCAAGGATGTGAAGGGCGCTGCGGAGTCCAAGAAGCTCGTGGTGGGCTTTGATAAGTCCTATCCTCCGTACGGCTTTGTGGGCGACGATGGCGAGTACACCGGCTTTGATCTCGATCTGGCCAAGGCTGTTGCCGATAAGCAGGGCTGGGAGGTCAAATACGAGGCCATCGACTGGGACGCCAAGGATACGCTGCTTAACTCGGGCGCCATCAACTGCATCTGGAACGGCTTTACCATGGAGGGCCGTGAGGACGACTACACGTTCTCCGAGCCGTACATGCTCAACGAGCAGGTGCTGGTGGTAAAGAAGGATGCGGGCATCAAGAGCTGGGACGATCTTGCCGGCAAGACCGTGATTACCCAGACCGATTCCGCTGCGCAGGATGTACTCGAGGGTGACCAGAAGGATCTGGCGGCGACGTTTGCCACGCTCGACACGATCGGCGAGTACAACACGGCCTTTATGCAGCTCGAGAGCGGCGCGGTCGATGCCGTGGCTTGCGACCTTTCGATTGCCCAGTATCAGTTTGCCGCCAAGCCCGATGCTTATACGCAGCTTGATGAGCCGCTGTCCAGCGAGCACTACGCCGTCGGCTTTAAGAAGGGCGACACCAAGTCGGCCGACGCCGTGACCGAGTCGCTCAAGGCGCTCTACGAGGACGGCACGGTCAAGGACCTGTGCGACAAGTACGCGAGCTACGGCCTGTCCTTCGACAACTGGGTTCTCAAATAGCCACAGCACCCAACCTTGCGGCTCCAACCCTCCTCGCGTACCAAAGTACGCTTCGTCGGGCTTGTCGCTCGCAATCTTGGGCACTGTGCCTATTTGAGAATAAGATCAGCCGTTCTGTTGCTGCGAAGGAGAAGGTAGGTTGTCTATTCAGGTCATGATGCAGATGCTTGGCCAGGGATTCTTGGTCAGTTTGCAGTTGTTTGTGCTGACGCTGCTGGGGTCGATTCCGCTGGGAATCCCCGTGGCGTTTATGCGCATGAGCAAAATCGCGCCGCTTCGCTGGATTGCGCGCATCTACATTTCGGTCATGCGCGGTACGCCGCTCATGCTGCAGATGTTTGCCATCTACTTTGCCCCGTATTACGTGTTCGGCATTTCGCTCACGCCCGATTCCAAGTGGACGGCGTGCGTTGTGGCGTTCATCATCAACTACGCCGGTTACTTTGCCGAGATCTATCGCTCGGGCCTGCAGTCCATTCCGCGCGGTCAATACGAGGCTGCCGAGGTGCTGGGCTATTCGCGCGTGCAGACGTTTCTGTATATCGTGATGCCGCAGGTCGCCAAGCGTATTCTGCCGGCGATGGGCAACGAGATCATCACGCTGGTCAAGGACACGTCGCTGGCGTTTGCCATCGGCGTGGGTGAGATGTTCTCGACGGCCAAGGCGTTGGTCGCCTCGCAGGTGAGCATGGTGCCGTTTGCGATCGCGGCGCTGATTTACTGGGTCTTTAACTTTGTGGTCGAGATGCTGCTGGGCGCCGCCGAAAAGAAGCTGGACTATTATCATGACTAACTCAGTGATGAAAATCGAAAACGCACGTAAGGCGTTTGGCGGCAATGAGGTGCTCAAGGATATCTCGCTCGAGGTCAAGCGTGGCGAGGTCGTGGCGATTATCGGGCCTTCGGGCGGCGGCAAGTCCACGCTGCTGCGGTGCGCCACGCTGCTCGAGACACTCGACGGAGGCTCGCTCTCGTTTGGTGACCTTGCCGTTGCGACGGATGCGGGTTCGGGCGCGGTCTATGCGAAGGGCGATGTGCCCAGGCGGGCACGCTCGCGATTCGGCCTGGTGTTCCAAAATTACAACCTGTTCCCGCACTATACCGTGATGAAAAACATCATCGACGCGCCGATTCGCGTGCTTAAGCGCCCGCGCGAGCAGGCGGAAGCTCGTGCGCATGAATTGATTGCTCAGATGGGGCTTGTGGGCAACGAGAACAAGGTTCCGTGTGAGCTTTCGGGCGGTCAGCAGCAGCGCGTGAGTATTGCCCGCGCCCTAGCGCTCGATCCGGAGATCCTGTTCTTTGACGAGCCGACCTCGGCACTCGATCCCGAGCTGACGGCCGAGGTGCTGCGTGTCATTAAAGACCTTGCCGCGCAGAATATGACGATGGTGATTGTGACCCACGCAATGCAGTTTGCGCGCGATGTTGCCGACCGCGTGGTCTTTATGGATGGCGGCTGCATTGTCGAGGAGGGGCCTGCCGAGCAGGTCATCGACCATCCGCGCGAGCAGCGCACGCGTGAGTTCTTGAGCCGTATCGAGGGGTAGGCTCAGGTATTTGCTCAACTATTAATTGAGGCGAAGCCGCTGCAGGTCTTACGGTCTGTGGCGGCTTTTTGTTTGCATCGACGGAGTTCAATAATCGCCTCACAAGCTTGTCTCTTCCTCTCGCCGCCTGTATTCATACGTGCGCCGAAAGGTATGCATGGACAGCCGCCCGTGAGGGTAGGGTGGTGGCATAGGACATTTGGAGGGTGAGTCGGCTCGGCTGCCGACCATGCTGCTCCCGGGATGGCACCGACCGCGAACTCTCCCCGTTGGCGTCGCGCATTGCGCGCGGCCCTGCAAGGAGGTCATCATGGGTGCTCCCAAGACCGGTAACGTAAGGAACGTGGTGCTCGTAGGCCAAGGCGGGGTGGGCAAGACCTCACTCGCCGAGGCCATGCTCCACCTTTCCGGCAAGACCGCCCGCCTGGGCGGCCACGACGGCACCAAGCCCACGCTCGACTATGACCCCGAAGAGGTTAAGCGTGCGTTTTCCATCTCGACGACCATTGCGCCGATCGACTGGAAGGGCGCGCGCATCAATGTGCTCGATGCCCCGTGCTACCCCGATTTTATCGGCGACGCCTTTGCCGCGATGAGCGTCTGCGAGACGGCTCTGTTTGTGGTCGATGCCGAGGCTGGCCCACAGCCTACGACGGTTAAGCTCTGGTATGCCGCCGAGGACCTGCGCCTGGCGCGTGCGGTGTTCGTAAACCGCCTGTCGCGCTCCGAGGCCAGCTTTGCGACCACGATGGACCTGCTGCAGGAGCGCTTTGGCACGCGCCTGGGCGCCGTGACCCTTCCCTGGGGCGAGGGCGAGGACTTTGACGGCATCATCGACCTGGTGCGCATGAAGGCGCGCCATTGCAACGGCACCGAAGCCGTTGAGTCGGAGATTCCCGAGGAGTATCGTGCCCAGGCCGAGGAGGCCCATGACCATCTGTGCGAGCTGGTGGCCGAGGCTGACGACGAACTGATGATGAAGTACCTGGAAGGCGAGGAGACGCTGACGCAGGAGGAGCTTGAAGGCCTGCTGTCGAAGGCGATCGCCGAGCGCATCTTTGTGCCGGTTTTTGCGGGCGATTGCATTAAGGAGCAGGGCGTCAACTCGCTGATGGACGACATCGCCACGTACTTCCCGGCGCCGACCGACTACGGCGAGATGCCGCTCATCGACGGTGATTCGCTCAAGATTTCGAGCGACGATGACCGCCCGGTGGCGTTTGTGTTTAAGACGCTGGCCGATCCGCAGCAGGGTCGTATCAGCTTTATCAAGGTGCTGACGGGCACGCTTGAGCCGGGCCTTGAGCTGATCAACGCGCGTACCCGCAAGAGCGATCGTCTGGCCCACCTGTATGTGATGTGCGGCCGCGATATGACCGAGGTTGGCCACGCTTATGCCGGTGACATCATCGTGGCACCCAAGCTGGCGGCCGAGACGGGCGATACGCTCTCGATTACCGGCAAGGTCGAGGCTGCGGCGTTTAAGTTCCCCAACTCGCAGTACCGCATTGCCATCGAGGCCGAGAATCGCGGGGACGAAGAGAAGCTCTACACGTTTATCGAGAAGGCCTGTAAGGCCGATCCGACTATGAGCATCGACCGCGACGAGGAGACCGGCCAGACCATTATCTCCGCCGTTGGTGAGGCGCAGGTTTCGGTGCTGCTCAACCGTCTGGAGGACCGCACCAAGGTCGCTGCCAAGAGCGTGCCGATCCGCATTCCGTATCGCGAGACCATTCGCCGTACGGCAAGTGCCCAGGGCCGCCATAAGAAGCAGACCGGCGGCGCCGGTCAGTACGGCGACTGCTGGCTGCGCGTGGAGCCGCTCATTGGGCCCGACGGCACGAGCGACGGCTACGAGTTTGTGGATGAGGTCGTAGGCGGCCGCATTCCGCGCTCGCTGATTCCCGCCGTGGACAAGGGCGTCCAGGAGACCATGAAGGACGGTATTATTGCCGGCTACCCGCTCACGGGCATTCGCGTGGCTGTGTACGACGGCTCGTATCACAGCGTCGACTCCAACGAGATGGCGTTTCGCGCGGCGGCTCGCATCGGCCTGCGCAAGGCATGTGCCGATGCCGACCCAGTAGTGCTGGAGCCCATCGAGGAAATTACGGTGACTATCCCCGAGAGCTACGCCGGCGCCGTGATGGGCGACATCTCGGCCTCGCGCGGTCGCGTGACGGGCATGGAGACCGATGAGCGCGGAGACACCGTGGTCATTGCCCAGGCGCCGCTGGCAGAGCTGGCGGATTACTCGACGCGCCTGCGCTCTATCACGCGCGGCACGGGTGACTTTACCATGAAGCCCGCTGGCTACGAGCAGGTTCCCTATGACGTTCAGGCCAAGCTGGTCGAGCGCTATGAGGAGGGTCGCGCCAAGTAGCGTGTGATTTTGTCTGCAACATACATGCCGATGCAAGGGCCGCTCTGGAAGTGCCACGCCAAGTAGATCGATGTAGGGCAACCACCACGATGGGAATAGTCCCCATCGTGGTGGTTTTTGGTGGGCGAGGTGCCTGCCGGCTTTTACTGGGCCCGTCTCCTTTCATGCCGTCGCGAAAGATAGATCTCCTTTGATAGAATAAACGTATATAGACGTCTATTTGAACTAGGAGGCAATATGTTCGAGGCGGTTATCTTCGATATGGACGGGCTCATGTTCGATACTGAGCCGATTTGGGCTTCCTGCTGGCCCAAAACCGCAATTGAGTTTGAGGTTGAATGCAAAGAGGGTCTTGCGGACGCCATGCGTGGCACCAATGGATCGGAAGCGGTGTCCATTATTCGCGAGTGGTATGGTGATGAGGTCGATTCTCAAGCGTTTGTTGACCGTTTTTACGAAATAGCGCATGAAGCGCTGGCTCAGGGCGCAGAGAAGAAATCCGGATTAGATCGGCTTCTCGACTATCTTCAGGCTGAGGGAATTCCGATGGCGGTTGCTTCATCATCGAGCAGAAAAATGATCGAGGCAAATTTGATAAGGGGAGGAATACTCCCTTATTTCGATTCGATCGTCTCTGGTATTGAGGTCGAACACGCCAAGCCTTATCCAGACGTCTTTTTGAAAGCGGCGGATGAGCTAGGAGCTTCGCCGCAGAAATCCCTCGTTTTAGAGGATTCCTATAACGGGGTGCGTGCGGGATTTGCAGGAGGATTTTGCACTGTCATGGTCCCCGATCTCTCTGAGCCAACAGATGAGATGGAAAGATTGGCCACGGCAATAGTTCCGAGCCTAAATGACGTTACCGATATGCTGGCAAATGGGGCGCTGGGGTAAGCATGTCAAATGAAAGGGGCTGTCGAGTGCTTCTCGGCAGCCCCTTTTTTCGATTTGCTGTATTTAGTGCTTTGCGCATAAATCAAAAAGGTATATAGTCGTCTATAAACAGGTACATAGACGTCTATATAAGTATCTGGAACGAAAACTCAACTCGAATTGCCGTAACCCGGTTGGAGGAATCATGGCAGTTGTAACTTCGACTGAGCTGATCCAGATTGCACGCAAGAACGGATGGCTCCTTCCCGCATATAACACGACGAACATGGAGATGACCTTAGGTATCCTGGATGGATTACAGAGGGCCGGGATGCCGGGTATTCTTCAGATCGCCCCTACTAACGTCAAGCTGTCCGATTACGGCATGATCGCATCCATCGTAAAGCGCGCGGCGGAGGATTATATCGTTCCCACGTGTCTGCATCTCGATCACGGCAAGACGCTCGAGGACGTACGCCAGGCGGTCAAGGCTGGCTTCACCTCTGTCATGATCGACGGTGCCTCGCTTTCCTTTGAAGAGAACATTCGCTTCTCGCGCCAGGCGGTCGACTATTGCCATTGCTATGGCGTGCCCGTCGAGGCGGAGCTTGGCGCCATTAAGGGCAAGGAGGACGATCATGTTTCCGAGGCGGATCTTAAGACCGACCCGGATCAGGTTTGTGAGTTCGTAGAGCGCACGGGCTGTGATTTGCTGGCTGTGTCCATCGGTAATGTTCATGGCCTCGAAGATGAGCCGCGCATCGATTTGCCGCTGCTTGAGAAGCTTGCAGAGGTATCTCCGTGTCCCCTCGTTCTTCATGGCGGCTCGGGAATTCCCTACGAGACCATCCACGCGATGCAGCCGCATAAGATGTCCAAGATCAATATCGCAAGCGACCTGCGCAAGGCCTACATCACAACTGTTGGCAAGGCGTATGAGGCAAACAACAATGAGCACAATCTTGCCAAGGTGCTAATCGATGCTCGAGAAGCCGTTGCGACCGTTGCCTACAAAACGACCCGCGCCATCAACGGCATCGCTGAGTAAAGCGGAATTATGGATATGGATGAGGCGATAATGGGCGCGTTCTACCTTGGTGTCGATGTTGGCACGTCATCGGTGAAGCTTACGTGCATTGATGAAAGTGGAAAAGTTGTCGCAACTGCAAGCGAGGCTTACGAATGCTCTGAGCCTCATCCCGGTTGGAGAGAGATCGAACCCGGGATATGGTGGGATGCCGTTTGTTCGGCGTGCGCCTTGCTTGGGGAGAAGGTCGACCTGTCTCTAATTAAGGGCGTTGGGGCCACCGGGCAAATGCATACGACGGTGCTGGTTGATGCTGCTGGGGTTCCGACATGTCCGGCGATAATGTGGAATGATCAACGCACGATTGACACTGTTTTTGATGAGAAGCAGTGGGCGCTAGCTGTAGGTCTTCCTCAGGTTGCCAGCTTCCTTTCAACTGGGGTTCCGGCAATGAACCTTGCATGGATGGCTAAAAACAACCCAGCAGCTCTTTCCAAGAGCGAGGTATTCCTTTCGGTTTCGGATTGGATCGCTCTCAAGTTTGGCGGACATCCCGGCATGGACTATTGCGGAGCGTCGACAACGGGGCTTTTCGATAATAAGAAGCAAACTTGGATTGACGAGGTTTGCGAGCATTTTGGGGTTCCCGAGTCGTTGCTTCCCGCTGTCGAGCCTTCCGACAAGGTTATCGGGGTCGTTAGCGAAAGGGCTTCGGCTGAGACGGGAATTCCCGCAGACGCTTCGATTGTAAGGGGAACGGGCGATAATCCTGCGGCGGCGATTTGTACGGGTTGTCTCCTGGAGGGCATTCCCACCATTTCGCTTGGCACAAGCGGTGTGCTGATGTATTCGGCCGAAGGGGTTGAACTTCCAGATATCGGTAAGCCCGTATTGTTTAAATGGGGTAATACCCTTAAGACGCAAGTTCAGCTCAGTATTAGGTCGTGTGGCGGAGCTAAGGAGTGGTGGTACGGGCAGATTCTAGACAGCGACTCCTACGATCTCGAGGACAAGGCCGTTGAGGATCCTTTCTACGAAATGAGGGACCTCATGTTCTATCCGCATCTGTCGGGGGAAAAGGTCTTGCACGGTTGCCCGTCGGTTCGAGGTGCCTTTTTGGGGCTTGACCTTGACACGACGCGTTCGGAGCTTGAGAGGGCACTTATGGAGGGCACGGCATATGCCCTCAGGGAACTCAAGGAATCCGTGAACCATTCGCAGGAGTGGTTCGGCATTAGGCTTGTTGGCGGAGGGGCTAAGAACGATTTTTGGGCGCAAACGCTCTCAAACGTGTTGGGAATCGATTTAGTGCGTATGGAATCGTCCGGTGCCGGTCAGGGCGCGGCATTGCTAGCGCTTTCAGCTTCTTGCGGACAAGATTTGGCCGATGTTGCCGCTGGGGTCTGCAAAAGGCTAGATTCCGTTGAAAAAAGCGACAAAGTCCACGAGATATACAATGTGCGTTTTGACAGGTATATGCGCATATTTAAGGCATTAGAAAACATCTATGAGCTAAAGAGCGCATAGCCGTTTGCCCTACAAAACCAACCATTCACCGAAAGGAATGCAAGGGCAAAACTCAGAAGGCGGTCGCTTTGTAATATATAGACGACCGTAGACAACCATGAGCGTATATGGCCGAATGAAAGGGGAGGGGCGGGCGCTCAGGTAGGACGATAGCAGTAACGAACATCAATTAAGGAGAATGAAAATGGGAGCAGTAAACGATTTCCTTATCTTCCTTGCGGAGGGCTTTACCGGCCTTTTTAATGCTGCGGGCGAGCAGTTTGCCTCGTTTATCACGGGCATGATCCCCATGCTGATTTGCCTGATCCTTACGATCAAGGCAATCATCCAGCTGATTGGCGAGGAGCGTGTCTATGGGTTCATGAAGAAGTGCACCAAATATGCAGTTCTCCGCTATACCCTCATTCCATTCCTTTGTACCTTCTTCCTCTGCAACCCGATGGCGTACACCTTTGGTGTATTTGTCGAGGAGGACTATAAACCTGCATTCTACGATGCAGTCGTGTCCATGATGCATCCCATCGTCGGTCTTTTCCCGCACGCCAACTCGTCCGAGCTTTTTGTTTGGCTTGGCATCTCGGCTGGCTACGAGGCGCTGGGGAAGAACTCCTCTGAGCTTGCTATCCGCTTCCTCGTCGTTGGCCTGATCGTTTGCCTGATCAAGGGCATCGTCACCGAGAAGCTGTACCTCATCATGAAGAAGCGCAACGAAGCTAAGCTTGCCGCCTAGTAGTTCAGCGCAAAAGGAGAGTCTAGATCATGAGTGAATTTAAAAGCGTAAAGGCGTCCCACGGCGGCAACGGTTGGGGCGGACCCCTTATCATTACCCCCACGGCCGAAAAGCCCTATGTTCTGAGCGTGACCCTGGGCGGAATCAGCCCGGTTGCCCTTCGCATCGCGGAGCTTACCGGCGCCGAGGCGCACGACCAGTTTAAGGACCCGATCGAGACCGATCAGGCATGCGCTGTTGTTATCGACTGCGCTGGCGTGGCCCGCTGCGGCACTTATCCCAAGATGGGCCTTAAGACGCTGAACATCAAACCTGGTTCCCCGTCTGGCCCTCTGGCACAGTTCATCACCGAGGATCTCTTTGCGTCCGATGTCAATCCCGATTGCATCGCTCTTGTCGATGCCGCGGATGTTCCCGCTGAGCCGGTAAAGACCGAAAAGGCATACGAGGAGACGACGAAGGAAAACGTTCACGCAAAGATTGCCGAGGGACGTGCCGAGCTTGCGTCCAAACAGTCTAACGGGGTTATGGACGTTGTCTCTAAGATCGGCACCGGCGTTGGTCGCGTCATCAGCATCATCTATCAGGCTGCACGTGATACCGTGAATGACGTTATCCGCAATATCATCCCCTTTATGGCGTTTGTCTCGGTGTTGATCGGCATTATTAACTACACGGGTTTCGCGAACGTTCTCGCCGGCGTTCTCACTCCGCTTGCGGGCTCGCTGCCCGGTATGCTGGCAATTGGCATGTTCTGCTCAATCCCGTTCCTTTCGCCGTTGATCTGCCCGGGCGCAATCATCGCTTCTGTGCTTTCTGTTCTTGTTGGCAACCAAATCGCCAACGGCACGATTCCCGCCAACTTTGCCCTTCCCGGCTTCTTTGCCGTCAACTGCCAGGTTGGTTCCGACTTTGCTCCCGTTGGCATGACTCTCATGGAGGCAAAGCCCGAGACGATCGAAATCGGTTACCCTGCATTCCTGTTTGGTAAGTTGATTACCACCCCGATCCAGATTATTCTCGCCTACGTACTGTCCTTTGGCCTGTAAACTGAATGCTTTAAGAGGGAAAGGCCCGCTATGCTCAACGCGCTCATTACAATAGCCTTCTTTATTCTTGTATGGCTTGCAGGAACATTCACCCAGTATCGCTATTGGAAGAGGGTGCGTGTTCTCATCCATGAGCGCGCTCGCGATCATGAGGGATACTTGGGCACGGGTATGTGCAAGGTGAGTTTTAGCCGAAAGGCGTTTGTGATGATCTTGACTGATCATGACGGCGTGATTAACGGTTGCTATGAGCTCAAAGGGCTTTCCCTCAAACCGGAGTTTTCGGAGATGAGCGAGATGTTGGGGTTGAATATCGAGACCGCCCTAGACCATCTGGCCAACGAAAGCTATCACGATGCTTTTGCCCAGGCTATTCGTGTTATCGACAGGTCAATGACTGCGCCTGCGGCGTAACAAAGATAGGAGAAATCAAATGTACAAGGTTAAGGTCACTGAGATCGGCTCGTTTGTTGAGGAGCTTCTCAACGAGAAGATGGTGGTCCTGTTTGGCCCGACCGCTCCTGCAGAGTTGCGCGACATCTGCGTCGTTCACGATGGAACTCCTACAGAGGATAACGTGCTTGCTGAGGGCGGCACCATTTCCATCGGCGATCAGGTCTACACGATTAAGGAGTTTGGTGAAGCTGCGAACGAGAACATGGGAGGGCTCGGTCATCTAACTATTGCGTTCGATGGCGAGCGAGAGCTGCTTCCTGGAACGGTTCTCGTGACACCAAGCGTGCTTCCCAAGCTGGAAACCGGCATCGAGATTAGCTTCAACGGCTAAATCGCTCGGTATGGCAGGCCATGTATTAGTCGGAAAGGACGTGTTCTCATGAAACGTTCCGATTTAAAACTGCCACTTTTCACAGTCAGTCCTAAGACCTATTTGCTTGCGGACGATTCAATTGCAGCGGCTCATCTTACGGATGAAATCGCAAAAGATCGAGATCATTCGATTTTTTGGACTGCTCCCGTTCCCGAGCTCTGCGCAGTTGCGAAGGATTTGAAATTTGCAATTCCCACAGCGCAGCATGCCGATCTTGTCGGTGACGGAAAAGGAATGGGACTGACACCTCTTGAGTCGCTTAAGAGCGCGGGAGTTCAAGCTGTCTTTCTAAATCACACGGCACACCCCCTGACCGTTGATAAGTTGGCGGCAACGATCGATCGCGCTCGTGAGCTTGAGATTCTAACCATTGTTGCAGCCGATAGCGTGACAGAGTCCAAAGCGGTTGCGGCGATGGACCCGGACGTGATTCTTTGCGAGCCGAGCAGCCTTGTGGGAACCGGCCATACAAGCGGCGATGATTACATCGCAGAGACCATCGCTGCCGTACGGTCCATCAATCCCGACATCGTTATCATGGAGGGAGCGGGAATCAGGTGCGGAGGCGACGTTCGTCGCCTGATTGGACTTGGCGCGCAAGGTACCGGCATTTCGAGTGCCCTGGCGATTACGGACGACAGGGCAGCGTTGCTTACGGAGCTGTTTGACGCGCTGGACTAAAACCGTTTACAAAAAGGCGAACCCACGGGTTCGCCTTTTTGCGTTTTGGAATTATGTTAGGCGCAATGCCGCCGCTCTCAAGAGTTTTAATGGCGGCGCTGAAAAACGGTGCCAAGCTGGAACCTGCTGGATTTAAGCCATACGCGCGCATATTCAATTGCAGAGTCATTGTCCAAGTAGACTGTTTGAAGCTGCTGAAGAAGCGGGGACTGCGTAGAGAGACCGAGCGCATCCGCGCGTTGGGTATCCGCGAGCTTTGCCACAAAGGAGGTCTTTGAGTATTCGATCTGGTGGCCTGAGAGCCGCTCGATTATTGCAAAGAGACCTTCGTTAACAAAGTCGGCTGTTTCAATACCTGGGACAAGCGCCATATTGATGTTGTTTTCGATGAACATCACAGGTTCACCCTCAACGCTGCGCACTCGCTCGAGATGAAGGTAGTCAGAACCTTCGACAATACCGAGATGTCCGGAAATATCTTCGTCCGACTTACGTATTTCGCAATCGAGAATGCTTGTTTCGAAAGAAAGACCTTGTTCGATTAGAGATTCGGAGAAAGAGATAAGACCCTCTGTAAGGGGGAAAGAGATGTCTTTTGACTTAACGTAAGTTCCCTTTCCCTGAATTTGCTCAAGCAGGCCCTCATCAACAAGCTTGGAAATGGCCTTTTTGATGCTGCCGCGGCTGACGCCGAGCGTACTCATGAGCTCGACTTCCGACGGGATTTTGGATGCTTGCTCCCAAGCTCCCGAGGCGATGTTCTCGCGCAGATAGTCGACCACCTGCATATAGATGGGGGTGGGACAATCCTTTTTAATATGTGAATTGTTGACGCGATTGGTCACAGTTTCTCCTGATTACTTTGAAGCAAAATTACCTTCATTTTACGTTGTTTTGCTTCGATTAACTTATCGAGATTGTGATTGCAAAGAATAAATCACGTATTTAGTGTAAGGCTCCTGCTGCTTTGGCTGCCTGTCTTGCGTTTGCCGTCTACTCTTCATCGACAATACGGGTATCTTGGAGAGATGACCCCATGTCACAGAAATGCGCCGTAGGAGGCAAGAATCAGCCTTCCGTGTGCGTCGGTGACAAACGATGCGGGTGTGGCCCCGGTTGAACCTACTCTCCGGCGGCCTGGTTGCGGCCGGTGGCGTAGTCGATCTGCACGTGCGGCTGCAGGTTATAGCAATATACATGGAAGCAGAGGGTCTTGCCGTGGTCCTCGACCGATTGCGCCTCAAGGCGCACGCCACGACAGACAAGTTCCTCTTCGTTGTACATGGGCGTGACGCGGTAGAGCACATGGTTGCCCGTGTCGCGGATGTAGTCGAGGATCTGCTCTTCAAACGGCAGCATGCCTGTCTCGTTGAGATAGCGTGTACCGGTGAGGAGATTCTTGCGGTTGGCGTTTTCACCGCAGAGCGACCAAGCGATGAGGTGGCAGCGGTTGTAGAGGCTCTGGCCCGGAATAAAGTCGTAGCGCTGCTGGTGCCAACCGGCGGGATGGATACGCGAGATATCGCCGCGCTTGCCCTGGCCGAGTGATTCGGGGCCTGCGCAGGCGAGCGCCTTGCGGGTGCGGCCCAGGCTATCGAGCTTGGAGAATTTCTTAAAGCAGCCCTCTTCTGCAGCGCGTTCGTATTCATCGAGTGTGAATGACGGCATGCCGAGCGGGTGCATGCTGTCGGCGCGAAGGGCAACGTAGGGGTTACCCGCGTAGTCAGGAATGCTGCTGAGGTATACACCACGGGCGCGGTCGAGATCGGGGTTTTCGACCTCGTCGATGGGGGTGGCGGCACTATCCGCGGAGGCAGCGTCACCGGTGTCGGTTGCGGCGGAATCGGAGCCATCGCCAGAGCCTTGGCTATTTTGAGAGTCCTCGGAGCTCGCTGTTCCCGATTCGAGTCGGGCGACCAAGTCCGCTTCGTCGTCGGTACGGCTGGGACTCTCGTTTTGCTTCTCGGCCAGAGCCGTTGCCTGCTCATCGCTTTGCGGCGACAACAGCTTGGGCGCCCCGTCGAGCGACCCTGTGAACAGCGCAAACCCCAGCACCACGGCGGTGCCGATGGAAAGTGCTTGCTTGTAGGCGGACTTGCGCGACATGGAGGCTCCTGGATGGACGGTTGGGAGTCTACCAGTCTAGCAGGAGCCAGCAGGGGCCGTTCTGTCGAACAAATACTTAAGATTTGGGACAAATGCTACGGATTCATTTGCCTCATATGGAGCTGCGGCGGTTGTGTATATGAAGATATTCGGCGTTTCCCCAAATGATACCTGCCAAAACAAACCTGTCCCTTTTCGGTGGGTGATCGTGAGTTATTTCACCGCAGCTTAAGGTGCGGTTGGGATGTGCGCACTTTAAAGAGAGGAGCCCATGATTAGAGAGGTTGCGCTCGTCTCTCTAAATGTCTCTCTAAAGAGAAAGCCAGTTAAAGAGATAACCTTAGGCAATCTAGCAGTGAATTTGATGCATCTCTCTAAATTTCTCTTTAAAATAAGGTACCTATCTCTCTAAAGTTAGAGAGATATACTATACTTTAGAGAGATAAATCTATCGTTTTAGAGAGACGGAATGCCAATGCTGCTGGATGAACCTCTTGGCCTTATTGTTGAGCGCCTTCGCAGGCGGGGGACTGATGACGCATCGGTAGAAGTTAAAGCCTGCACGAATAAATTGAGCGCAGACGTATGGGAGACAGTGAGCGCTTTTGCGAACACTGCGGGTGGGCTCATTATTTTGGGCCTGAACGAGGCCGAAGGATTTGTTCCTTCGGCTAACTTTGCTATCGATAGGGTGCGCGATCAGTTTGTTTCGGGTATCGGAGACGGAGGCTCAGCGGCAGTGGTGGCCCATGCGCCGCGGTATGAGCTTGATCGAGGCGAGGTCGACGGGCTCCAGGTGCTCCTGGTGCGCATCTTTGAACTTGAGCTTAAAGCGAAGCCTTGCTATATCGGCGCGCGCGGCGTGCAGAACGGTAGCTACAAGCGCGTGGATGATAAAGATATCAAGATGTCACCCGCTGAGCTATATGAGCTGCAGAGTGCGTTGCTTCCGAGCGATGCAGACGGCACGGTGGTTTCGGAGGCAACGGTCGAGGATTTGGATCCAGATGTCGTGCGGTCTATTATCGCAAATCGCCGGCTGCAGACCCCGCGCGTTTTGCGCGGGGCCGATACGCTGGAAAAGCAGCTGGTCAGACTCAATATCACTACAAAGGATGGTGCCGTGAAGCTCGCGGGGCTTCTGTCGGCGGGAATTTACCCCCAGCAGTTCTATCCTAAACTGATGATCGATGTCGCCGTTCATTCCGATGTGGAAAAATCTGCACCCGGGCAACCCCGGTTTATTGACCGCCAGTTGTGCGATGGCCCGATTCCGGCTTGCATCGAAGATGCCCTTGCCGCGATTGGACGAAACTTGCGCAAAGCGACGATAGTGCAAGGCGCTGGCAGAAGGGAGGATTGGGAAGTTCCCCAGGAGGTTTTGCGCGAGGCCTTGGCAAATGCCTGCATCCATCGAGAATATTCGCCCATGTTTGTGGGGCAGGCCGTGAGTGTCGATATCTATCCAGACAGAATAGAGATCAAAAACCCTGGCGGCCTTTGGGGCGGAAAGACGGTGGACAATCTTGCAGACGGGGAATCGCGCTGCCGAAACCCAAAGCTCATGAGCCTAATGGGGGCGACGCCGTTAGAGCATGCCGAGGGGGCCGTTGCGGAAAGCCAGGGATCTGGTATCCCGGCTATGATTCGCGAGATGGAGTCTCGTTCGCTTGGCAGGCCGAAATTTATCGTTAAGGCCGATTCGTTTACGGTGCTGCTTTCCCGGCACGGGGCGGAGCTTGCTGAAAACCGCACGTGGATTCAGAACCATGTGGGCACCGAGCTGACGGATCGCGAAGAAACATTGCTCATGTTTATGCGGGAGCATGGGTGCGTATGCGATGTTCAAAAAATACGAGAGGCCCTGAAGTGGGATTCGGATGACATTCGCCTGATCTGCGGGGACCTTGTAGATAAACATGCCCTGTCAAAATGCGGCAAAGACACGTTCGAAATTATCGATAGGAACAGAGAACCGTCAGCTTCGACGGCGGATAGGATCCTGGAGGCTCTCAGCGCCGAAGTGGATATGACGGCGCGAGAAATAGCGGTTGCATCGGGGGTCAGAATTTCGTCTGTCCGTTACCATCTGCCAAAAATGGCGGATAAAGGGCTCATCGAAGTAATGGGTTCATCGACGAGTCGTAACCGCCGATATCGGAAGAAGTAGATGCAGCCGGGTCGCCTCTCTAGTGTCTCTCGAGGCCAGATGGGTGCTGGAGGGGCGATTGTCTCGCGATATTTCCCCAGATAAAACCTGCCAAAACAAACCTGTCCCTTATTGGCAGGTTACTGATTCATGGCACCGTGAATGTAGGGGGTGACCTCGGGGGAAATATGGTCGCAGCCCAGCTCGCGCAGCGCGGACTCGATAACGGCGGGCAGCGGGGTCTTGCCCTTGTCGTCGACAGTGGCACCGCCGAGGGTGGCAATCTTGGCAACATCTGCGGGTGCGGCCTCGATATGCATGCAGCCGCCGACCAAGCGCGCACGCACCTGCGCCAGGTCAAGATCGTGCAGGTAATCCTCGCAGGCGCGGATTAAATCAACCTTTTCGCGCGTAAGCTCCTCGCCCGTGGGGACGCGCGTGGCGAGGCAGGCGCCGGCGGGCAGGTTCCAAACGGGATAGCCCCATGCGCGCAGCAGCTCGCGCTCTTCGTCCTTGGTAAAGCCGACCTCCATGAGAGGGGAGCGTACGCCGAGCTCTTCGGCGGCGCGCATGCCGGGACGGTAATCGCCGCGGTCGCTCGCGTTGCTGCCATCGATGACGGTGGGAAAGCCGAGCGACTTGGCGTGGTTGACGATGGCGGTAAAGCCGGCGTGCTTGCAGTGGTAGCAGCGATTGGCATCGTTGCAGGCTACTCGGGGGAGCTGCAACTGATCCACCGAAAGATTGAGCACGGGGAGCTTAAAATGCGGCCCCTCATTGGCTTGTCCATCAACGGACCGCTCAAACGAAGCCTGTTCGGGCGTGCCGATGAGCGGCGTGGTGAGATGGACGAGGAGGGTATTGGTAGGCATGATGTGGGCGCAGACCGCGGCCAAAAAGCTGCTATCGACGCCGCCGGAAAAGCCGATGGCGACGCGTCCGTATGCCAAAAGCAGCTGCTCGAGTGCTGCGAGTTTGTCCTGAAGCTCTTCTGCGGGTGCGGCGGTGTCTGAAAGCATGAAAGTTCCTTACAGTTATTAAAGCTCGGACGAAACTATAATCCTACCGAGCCACTCGCCATAAGACTTCTATCTATGTAACGAAAGTGCAATATGGTATATACGTTATATACAAGTTCGTAAAGTGCGGTAGAGTAGCGAAAGTATGACAGCGCGAGTCGATGGGGGACCGATATGATCAAGGCTGTTATTTTTGACATGGATGGAACGCTGGTCGATACCGAGCGTTTGGGGATTAAGGCCTGGAAGGCAGGCGCCGCCGAGCTGGGGCTCGCGATTGATGATGCGCTGATCCATCAGTTTATCGGCCGCACGCTGCCCGATGTCATGGGCATTCTCGAGGAGCATTACGGCAGCCGCGAGACCGCCGAGGCGATCTATGCCCGCCACAAGGAGATTCGCGACGAGATGGTCAAGACCGATCTGGAGCTTAAGGCCGGCGCCGCTGAGTGCCTAGACGAGCTGCTGGCGGCGGGCTATCACGTGGGCCTTGCGACGTCGTCGCGCCACGTTACCGCAGAGCGCAACCTTAAAGCATTCGGTCTCTTTGACAAGTTTGAGACGGTGACCTGCGGCGGCGACGTCGTACACGGCAAGCCTGACCCCGAGATGTACCTGCTCGCCTGCGAGCGCGCGGGCTTTGCTCCCGAGGAATGTGCCGTGGTCGAGGATTCGCGCAACGGCTGCGTCTCGGGCATTACGGCCGGCTGCCACGTCTTTGCCGTCCCCGATATCGTGCCGCTGCCGCAGGACGTGGTGGATGGCTGCGAGGCCGTGCTCGATACGCTGTTCGACCTTACGGCGGCGGTCAAGGCCGTGCGCTAGCGTCTGCATGTAAGCCATTTCAATAGCATTTTAAAGATGCGGCCATCCGCTTAACACGGGTGGCCGCATCTTTGTATCTATAGGGTTCAAACCAAAAAAGACTACCGTTTACCGATTGAAAACAACCGCTCACCGGACCGGATATGACTCATATTGAAATTGAAACGGTTCAAATAATAATGAAAACCGTAAATGAATCGCTTCAAAAAGGGAGAGCACATGGAGAGTCGCATCGAGTCCAAGCATTACGCAGCAGTCGATATCGGTGCTTCGAGCGGTCGCGTCCTTGCTGGCTGGGTCGAGGAGGGCAAGATGTCCTACCAGGAGGTTTACCGCTTCGATAACGAGCAGAAGCGCATAGGCGATCACGACTGCTGGGACGTTGAGGCTCTGTTCGACCATGTTGTCGCAGGCCTGCGTGCCGTCAAGGATCAGACCGGACAGGCTCCGGCCACCATCGGTATTGATACCTGGGGCGTTGACTTCGTGCTGCTCGATGAGCATAACAAGATCGTCGGTGACACGGTCGCCTACCGTGATGCCCGCACTGACGGCATCTACGAAGTTGCCGGCCAAATTATGGATCCGGCCGAGGTCTATGCCCGTACCGGTATTCAACGTCAGCCTTTCAATACGCTCTACCAGCTGCTCGCCCTTAAGAACGAGCATCCCGAGCAACTCGAGGCAGCCCGAACCTTCCTGATGATTCCGGATTATCTCAACTGGCGTCTGACCGGCATTAAGGCCAACGAGTACACCAACGCGAGCACCACCGGCATGCTCGACGCCGAGAAGTGCACGTGGGACACCGAGATCCTCTCGCGCTTTGGTATTCCCCAGGGCATCTTCTTGGAGCCGACGATGCCTGGTGCCGTGCTCGGCGAGCTTACGGCCGACATCTCCGAGAAGATCGGCTATTCCGCGACTGTCGTGCTGCCCGCTACGCACGACACCGGCTCCGCCTTCCTGGCCGTTCCCGCCAAGGATGACAACGCCGTCTATATCTCGAGCGGTACGTGGAGCCTGCTGGGCGTTGAGAACCAGCACGCCATCACCAACGAGCTCGCCCGCAAGCAGAACTTTACCAACGAGGGCGGCTACCTCAAGCGCTACCGCTTCCTCAAGAACATCATGGGCTTGTGGATGAACCAGTCCGTTCGCCGCGAGATCAACGGCGTCGACTATGTCGAGGGCAAGACCTCGCACAAGGCGCTCATGGATCACAAGGTCGGCTTTGACGAGCTCCGTGCGCTCTGTCGCGAGGCCGAGCCCTTCGAGGCCTATGTCGATGTCGATGACGATCGTTTCCTGGCTCCCGACTCCATGATCCAGGAGATTAAGCAGGCCTGCGCCGAGGGTGGCGAACCGGTTCCGCGCACCGTGGGCGAGATCATGCGCACCAACTACTGCAGCCTGTCCCGTTCGTATGCTAAGGCCATCGAGGGCCTGCGCGAGCTTTCGGGTCACGACTACACGAGCATCAACATCGTGGGCGGCGGTTGCCAGGATTACTACCTCAACCAGATGACGGCCGACACCTGCGGGCTCCCCGTGTTCGCCGGCCCCATCGAGGGTACCTGCATCGGCAACTTTATCGTGCAGATGATCGCCGGCGGCGATTTTGCCGACCTGGCCGATGCCCGCGCCTGCGTTGCCCGCTCCTTCGATGTCAAGCGCATTGACCCCAAGGGCGTCCAGGCCTAACCGAGAGTGGGGCTTGCCCCCCCCGACTCACCTTTCACCTACCTGTCTCTTATACACATCTGACGCTGCCGACGAACTCTAGGGTGTAGA
>CABSNR010000034.1:0-26566 GCA_902479145.1 uncultured Collinsella sp. | reverse complement strand
GGATATCGGACACAGGGGCCGCAAGGGCCCTTACACCAACTTTCTCGACACTACCGAGCTAATGGCGTTGCCCTTATTGTCTTGCGTATCTTTATCTAGGGAAATAGTCTCCTTGGCAGCCAGATAGCCGCCGTTCAGCCACATGCGGCTGCCCGTCCATGACTTGCCGTCGGCCGTGGTGACCGTCGTCTGCGGTGCAACCACCACACCACCCGAGCCACTCGCCGCAGCCTGCTTATACTGCAGGTGCAGCTCACCTGGCGTTGCAGTGGTCGACGAGGTCAGGCTCGAGCGGTATCCCTCGGGCAGGTCTGTCTCTTTGAGTACAAAGTAGTCGCAATGATTGGTGTTGTGCTCTTCGTCAAACGAGAGGACGGAGCCGTTCGACTTTTGAAGTATCAGCTGACCCCTGTCTTTCGTCGTGCCCTGAGCGACGAGCTCACCCTTATTCCAGTCGGCATCTGGTCCATCGGACCGGTACAGCTTGAAGGTTGCGCCATTGACTGCCTCGCCGTTTTGGTCGACCTTCGCGACCTCGGACGACGGCAGGGTGGTGAGGTTGAACTTAAGCGACATGTTCGATGCACCCGCGCCGCGCTCCAGGTAGAAGAAGCTCAGCGTATGCTTGGTGCTGTCGCGGAAGGTGTTGCCGAAGAAGTTGGTAGTATCTGCGCCGGCGTCTTCGAACTTTGCCTTGATGTTGGTTTTTTCGATTTCCTTCTTGGTTCCATTCGCACCGTCGACATGACCGACTTTTACTTCACCGTTAGCGAAGTTGATCTCGAGCGTTGCCTTCTCATGAATGCCACCCAGATCGCCCACGAGTACGCCATCGATGTACACCCATACGTCGTCGTCACCCGAGAACTTAAAGACCATGTCTTTGAGATCGGTGGTCTTGCCTTCCTTAGGCTGGACAAACTCCGTGGTCATGGACATGCCAAAGTGGTGGTTGAGCTTATCGTTCGTTCCGTCCGTTATCCCTATAGGAGAAAGCTGGCCGTTCCTCTCTTCAAAAACCTTGTCAGCCGAGTCAAAGGGGAAGAACTGACCCCGATTCGCATCTGACACGCTGTCCTTATATACGCCAGCCTTATCGTAGACGTCAAAGGAGTTAGTCGTGGAGTTATACACAGCATAGTTGCCGTCAGAGCCGTCAGAGCCGTACGAGTCGTAAACGTAATAGCCATCCTTGAGCTGGAAAAGGCCTTGCACTTTGTTGTAAACGGCCTTGCCGTTGACCTGGCTGTCGTTATTAAAGAGATAAGCCAGCGACTCGTCGGTGTACGTACCACTCGTGTTATAGGAGGTGTAGGTGCCGGCTTTGATTGACGGATAGCCATCTACCAGCGTGTTCTTCACAAATTGAAGACGTCCAAAGCCGCCAATGCCGCTTCTTCCCGTCCATTTATTAATGCCCGATCCGGCACCGCCATTGAACTTGAGCTGGTGACCTTTGTTGATGCCGGTGTTGTCATTGCCATTATTGTTGTTTATGTTGACGGACTTATCGTTGTCGCCGTTCACGACCCAATAGTCGAACAAATTGACCGTAGTGCCGGTGGGATTCACCGTCTTCACGATGTGGTTGCTAAAGGGAACTGTTTGGTCGGCCGACGCACTCGTCGCACCAAACAAGAGTGCACACGCCGCCAGCGGGACGGCCAAAACCCTCAGGACACGCTTGGCGGTATTGGTTTTCTTGCCAAAAGGCTTTAGCATTTCTCGAGCTCTCGCACACACGCGATTCATGAAGGCCCTCCCCAATCCATGAGGACGGCAAGAAACGGCTCATTGTATGTGTGTCGTCGTCCCCATCGATGCAAATATACGCCCCCCCCCGCGCAGAAACGCAAGGCAGGACATCGCTATATGCTTAAAATTGTAGCGATTTGGGTGACCCGAAATTTCGCCTCGGGTTGCCACTCAAGCTCAAAATCGAACCACTCGCGCCATCGACATACCCCAGTAGGACAAATCGACCGGCAATCTTTATCCCCCACAACCCACAAAGTAGCTAATTTGGGACGGGGCTATTTTGACTACTTGGGCAATCAGATCGGCATGTAGTCAAAATAACCCCGCCCCAAAAAGACTGGTCTGACGCTGCGCCACGAAAAGGACCTATCTACTACGTTTAGGCCGCAAGGGTCAACCATAGCCGGCTTTTTCGAAAATCGGCAAGCTTTCTACCTGCGGTTTTGTTTTTGCAAATTCCGGGATGGTCGAAGGTGGCCGGTTTAACGTAGTAGATGGCCGCATTTCGTGGCAAACGGTCCGACCCAAGGCACAAGGCGGCCAACCTCGAATGGCCATTCTCGAAGTTGCGGTGGAATACGGACTGAATTGGCCCCTTAAAGGCAAAAACGCTCCGTATTTCACCGCAACTTATCGAGGGGATGGGTTTTAGATACGGCCAAGGTCGTAGGATTGGGCGGCTGCCTCGCCGGCGCAGATGAGGTTGGTTGTGGCTTCTTGCACACCGAGCGCCTGGTCGAGGGGCATGGGCTTGCGGCAGATCGGCAAAACCAAGTCAATACCCTGCCCATATACCGCGTCCAGGTTGACGGCGCGACCGCCCACGACGGCGACCACCGGCTTGCCATATCGCTTGGCGCGGCGAGCCACACCCACCGGTGCCTTACCGGCGGCGGACTGCTCGTCCATATTGCCCTCGCCCGTTATGACCAGGTCGACATCACGCATGCGTTCGTCAAACCCAATCAGATCGAGCACCGTCTCCACGCCCGAGCGTAGCTCCGCACCGAGCGCCAGTAACGCCGCGCCCAAGCCACCGGCAGCACCCGCGCCGGGCACGCCGAGCACCGAGCAAAATGTCCGCGCACCCTCGGGCAGGCGCAACAATCCCTGAGCCCGCACCCCGGTAATTGCCGCATCGAGCAGGCGGCCGTAGCCGACCATCCAGCTGTCGTACTTGCCCAGCGCCTCGGCATCATCCGCCGGCAGACCCTTCTGTCCACCGAACACTGCCAGCGCACCGCGGCGCCCCACGAGTGGGTTCTCGACATCAGAAAGCACCACGACACGCGCGCCGTTCAGCGCCCGAAGCGCTGGCGCCAAATCAACGCTCGCCACGTGTTCAAGGCCCGCAAGACCGGGGGCGACATCGCAGCCCTGATCATCGACCACACGCGCGCCCAGTGCCTGCAGCATACCGGCGCCACCATCGTTGGTGGCGCTGCCGCCCAAGCCAATATAGATAGTCTTTGCCCCGGCACGAACCGCACGGAGCATCAGCTCGCCCACGCCATAGGTTGTAGCAGCCAGCGCCGACGACTCCGTGCAAGGCGAATACCCAATACCCGCCGCCTCGGCCATCTCAATTACAGCCGAGTCGCGCTCGTCGTCCACCAGCATCCGGGCAGACACGCGGTCGCCCAAGGGGCCTGCGACATCGCAGGTTGAGAGCTCGCCACCGCAGGCGGCAACGGCATCGAGCGTTCCCTCGCCACCATCTGCCAGCGGCAATGCGCGCACCTCGGCATCGGGCCAAACGCGGCGCACGCCTTCGGCAACCGCCGCCTCCGCCTGCGCACTCGACACGCCGCCCTTAAAGGAGTCGATCGCCAACAGCACACGGCGAGGCCGGCGGCACGCAGGGCCAAAGTCAACCGCCGTGCCAGCATCCTCACCGGCACCTGCAAGCGCTGCGGCGTGAGCGGCGTGTGCTTCAAGATCGGCACCGCAACCGCAATCAGCGCCACCCGCTCCGCGCAAACCGCCAAAATAGCTACTCAGCAGCTCGCGGCATTCATCCGCCAGGACCCCAGCCGTCACGTTAAACCGATGATTCAGGCGCGAGTCGGCATTCAAATCGTATAGGGATCCCAACGCGCCCGCCTTGGCGTCGCTCGCGCCATACACGCAGCGCCCCACGCGCGCGTTAACCATAAGGCCTGCGCACATGCAGCAGGGTTCCAACGTCACATAGACCGTACAGTCGAAAAGGCGCCAGCGGCCAAGCGCCTGGGCAGCGGCGCACACGGCCGCAAACTCGGCATGAGCCGAAGGATCCTGGTCGAGCTCGCGCCGATTGTGTGCCCGCGCGACAATCTCGCCCGCGCGCACCACTACGGCTCCGATGGGCACCTCGCCCACCGCCGCGGCGGCTCGCGCCTCCGCCAACGCCTCGCGCATGAACTTCTCGTCGATTTCGGTGATCGTCATCGTTCGCCTTCCCTGTTGCAAATTCAAAACGATGCTATCATTACGACTCACGGAGAGATGGCAGAGCGGTTGAATGCGGCGGTCTTGAAAACCGTTGAGCGCGAGAGCGTTCCGGGGGTTCGAATCCCCCTCTCTCCGCCACTCCTAGTGATGCACCGGTGTCATGGTCCGCTCGAACAGCGCATCGACAACGTCGGCTATCTCGGAGCGACGCTCCAGATCGTGGCCCGATTCCCACCATATCGTGAAAAGTCGAATAATACCGCCGGCGACAAACTCAGACGTCGTCTCGAGTGACACGGGGGCCAGGGCATCCTCGGCAAGCACATTCATAACACGCTCGCGGATGGAGCGGGCAATGCGGTCGCAAATAACGTTGGTCAACATGCCCGACATGCTGCTTGCCAAAATGTTATCCATGAGCCGCTCGTGTGCCAGAATCAAATCCATGGCATCGTCCAAAATCGCGTGCCGAAGCGCGCGCACGTCCTCGGCAGACACTGCGCCGGCCTCATCGGGCTGTTTTTGCGGCAAGCCCGACATGAGCTCATCGATATAAAAGGCAAAGTAATCGTTCTTGTCGCGAAAGTGCTTGTAGAACGTCGTGCGGCGAATCATGGCCCGGTCGCACAGCATGGCGACCGTCAGGTCCTCAAACCGATGCTCCTCGAGAAGCTCGGTAAAGGCATCGAACAGGGCGCGGTAGGTTTTCTTGATGCGAAGGTCCACTGGTATCGCCATCCTCAGGACAAAAACAACACTCGTCAATCTGTCGCATATCTTACACCTGTACCTCGCGCGCTTTGCCCCGGTGCCAACCCCGCCGAAAACACAACGCTTACCGGAAAGTTCGGCACGGTAAAACGTTGCGGGTATACTAGTAGCGTTATACCAACGGCAGCTGGCGCATGCCGCCGCGGCCATTCGAAACGGAGACATCATGATTACCGTCATCATCGGCATCGTTGTTGTCATTGTGATTGTCTGCGCCATCGCCGGCATCTACAACAACATGGTCACCAAGCGTAACCGCATCGATAACGCCTGGCAGAACATCGATACGCAGCTGCAGCGCCGCAACGACCTGATCCCCAACCTGGTCGAGACCGTCAAGGGCTACGCCAAGCACGAGCAGGAGACGCTCTCCGCCGTGATCAGCGCGCGTAACACCGCCGTCAAGGCCACCACGCCCGAGGCCAAGATGGAAGCCGACAACGTGCTGACCGGTGCGCTGCGCCAGCTCTTCGCCGTAGCCGAGGCCTATCCCGATCTTAAGGCAAACACCAACTTTACGCAGCTGCAGGCATCGCTCGAGGATACCGAGAACAAGATTAGCTATGCACGCCAGAGCTACAACGACTGCGTGCTCAGCTACAACAACGCCATTCAGACGTTCCCGGCTGTCATCTTTGCCGGCATCTTCCAGTTTAAGGAGCGCCAGGGCTTCGAGGCCGCCGAAGCAGCCCGCCAGGCCCCGACCGTCAAGTTCTAGTAGTTTGGCAGCGCATCCTTAATCGACCAAATGCATAAACTGCCCCGTCGAATGCATACTTCGACGGGGCAGTTTCCTTTTTCGCGAAGGTCCCCCTCTAAGCGCCGTGCATTTTTAGGAGTATTCAACATAACCAAGAGCTTCGGACGCCACGATAAATGCCAAAGACCGCGAATGTCCCTGCAAATCAAACGCTGTCAGCCCATAACCCCGCCCATCATCCGTAGAAAACATCGAGAAATCCCGATTTTTTGCCCGAGGTCGGTATGCAGGGGCCTTCGATTGCAGAATACTCGCAAAAATGCACGTCGCCACCGCCCCCACATGGCGCGAAGCAAAGCAAAAGCGCAGCCTAAAAGGCCGCGCACCATCTTTATTCAGATTAATCATTGCCCGTTGTGACATCGCCGAACCCGCAGGGCAGAGAACAAGTTCCCTCCCGGCGCACTCCGCAGGACGCAAGAAGCCCTCGCCGCACGAAGTGCGCAGCGAGGGCTTCTTGCATGTCCGAGGACGCGCCGGGAGGGAACTTGTTCTCTGCCCGGATAGGTAAGACAAATTACGCGACGGTGTAAACCCAGTTGTGCTTGTCCTCGACAGCACCAGACTGGATACCAGTCAGGGTCTCGCGAAGCTTCTTCATCACAGGGCCGATCTCGGTGTATCCAGCCGGGAAGGTCACGGTCTCGTCGGCGCCGTAAACCTTGTTGTCGATTTCGCCAACCGGAGAGATGACGGCAGCGGTGCCGCACAGGCCGCACTCCACAAAGGTGCCGGCCTTGACCTCGGCCCACTCGACGGGGCGCTGGTCAACGGTCATGCCCAGGTCCTGAGCAACCTGAACGAGCGAACGACGGGTGATAGAGGGCAGGATGGAGTCGGTGTGCGACTGCGGAACGACGAGCGTGCCATCCTCTTTCACGAACAGGACGTTGGCGCCACCGGTCTCCTCGACATAGGTGCGGGACTCGGAGTCGAGATACAGGTTCTCGGCATAGCCCTCGCGATGGGCCTCCATCGTGGGCTTGAGGGACATGGCGTAGTTCAGGCCGGCCTTGATGTTGCCGGTGCCGTGCGGTGCGGCGCGGTCGTACTCGGAAACGCGCAGCTTAACGGGCTTAAGGCCACCCTTAAAGTACGGACCGACCGGGGTCACGAGAATACGGAACGTGTACTCAGGAGCGGGAGCCACGCCGATCACGTCACCGGAGCCGATCATAAACGGACGCACGTACAGGGTCGCACCGGAACCGAAGGGCGGAACCCAGGCGGCGTTTGCAGAAACGACCTGCTTGACAGCCTCGACGAACTTGTCCTTGGGGAACGGGGGCATCTCGAGGCGCTGGGCAGAGTTATACATACGCTCGGCGTTCATGTCGGGACGGAAGCAGACGATGCTGCCGTCCTCGGCGGTGTAAGCCTTCAGGCCCTCAAAGACCTCCTGGCAGTAATGGAAGATGCCGCCGCACTCGGAGACATGCAGGGTGTGGTCGGTGGTCAGGCCGCCCTCGTCCCACTCGCCGTCCTTCCAATGGGCCTCGTAGCTGTAATCGGTCTTCATGTAGCCAAAGCCGAGGCTACCCCAATCGATATCCTTCTTCTCGACAGTCATATGTCGCTCCTTACATACACAGTTGCAAACTCGCGAACCCGCACGCAGGACCGAGGCCGACCGCGTCGCAACGTCGCACGCCCGGAGCGTAGAGCCGGACGGGACACGCGAACAGCATCAAAACCGATGGCACGTCGATTCGCATGCACGAGATTGTACTCCGCACGCGCGTCGGATAAAACGTTTTTCTTTAACTAACTAAAGTAATTTCATTTGACCGAAGCTGAAGAGGCCCGCCACCGTAAACAGCGACGGGCCTCAACTGCACGGTTTGCGCGCTGGCTCGAGCTACGCGTTCTATTTACCCAGCTTAGCCTTGACCAGACCGACCACGGTCGGGATGATCGACACGGCAACGATGCCGATAATCAGCAGCTCAAAGTGCTCCTGCACAAAGGGGATGCCGCCAAAGAAGTAGCCCAGCAGTGTAAAGAGCGTTGACCAGGTAATGCCACCCAGCACGTTAAAGATGACAAAGTTGCGCCAGTGCATGCCGCCCATGCCGGCGATAAAGGGCACAAAGGTGCGGATAAACGGGAAGAAGCGGCCCAGGAAGATGGCCAGGTGACCCCACTTATCCAAGAAGTCCTCGGACTTTTTGATGCGCTCGGGCGTCATGGCCTTAACCTTGCCCGAGGCGATGATCTTTTTGCCAAAGAAGTGACCGATCATAAAATTGCACTGATCGCCCAAGATGGCAGCAGCCCATGCGACGGCCAGCAAAGCCACGATGTTAAAACCACCGTTGTGGGCAAAGAAGCCCGAAGCGAACAGCAGCGAATCACCGGGAAGGAACGGGAAGAACACCACGCCCGTCTCGATAAAGATGATCAGGAACACGCAGCCGTAGGCCATAAGCGGGCCGGCGGCGATCCAGCTGGCGATCGCGGTGCGCGGATCTTTGAGCAGCTCGGCGATAAAATTGATGAAACCCATGAAGTAAAACCTCTCAGTTGTGGGCGCGGATACGTCCAAGTTGACCAGTATACGGTTGCGGCGCCCCCTCGTGCGCAACCCCACAAAAGCATGACTCCATTACCAGCAAGTTTGCATAACTGACACCTGTCGTGCAATGCCGCCAAGAATGTCCTTCCTAATCCCTAGCGAATCGCTATACTTTATTGAATCGCATTGCCATAGCGCTAAGGGAGGGCGGCCGGTGAGCTTTATCAATACCATTCGCGAGGACATCAAGACCGTCCAAGCGCAGGACCCCGCCGCGCAAAACGGTCTTGTCATTTTCCTTTCGTACCCCGGCCTGCACGCCAAGTGGAACCACGTGCCCGAGCACTGGCTCTGGGAGCATGGACATCGCTCGCTCGCCCGCGTGCTCTCGCAGCTCACCCGTCATATCACCGGCGTCGAGATTCATCCCGCCGCACAGATCGGCAAGCATTTCTTTATCGACCACGCCATGGGCGTCGTCATCGGCGAGACCACCATTGTGGGCGACAACTGTGTGCTCTACCAGGGCGTCACGCTCGGCGGCACCGGCAACGAAACCGGCAAGCGCCACCCCACCCTGGGCAACAACGTCACCGTGGGCACAGGCGCCAAGGTGCTCGGCAACATTCGCATCGGCAACAACGTCAAGATCGGCGGCAATTCGGTCGTCGTCAAGGACGTACCCGACAACTGCACCGTCGTGGGCGTGCCGGGACGCATCATCAAGCGCAACGGCTGCCGTGTGTTCGAGGAGAGTTTCGACGCCAAGCAGCATCGCGAGTACATGCCCGATGACGCCGCCGAGCAGTCCGCCCTCAACCGCCAGGGTATCACCGAGAATGCCCGCCGCGTCAAAGAACTCGAGCGAGAGGTGGCCGAGCTCAAGGCCCTCGTCGCCAAGCTCGCGGACGAACGCTAGGGCTGCGAACGGCACAAGCCCGCATCAACACAAGAAGGCGCGCCAGGGAATTCATCCCCGGCGCGCCTTTGCGTTGATGCGACATGCGGGACTGTCCCTTTGTCACATTATGCGAACTGACTCAGATAGAGGTCGGCATAAGCGCCCTCGGCAGCCAGCAGCTCCTTATGCGTGCCCTGCTCGATAATGTTGCCGTGATCCATGACCAAGATCAGGTCGGCGTCCACGATCGTCGACAGGCGATGCGCGATCACAAAGCTGGTGCGCCCGCGCATAAGCGCATCCATGGCGCGGCCGATGGCAAGCTCGGTGCGCGTGTCCACGCTCGACGTCGCCTCGTCCAGGATGAGAATCGCCGGGTTGTTGAGCAGCACGCGTGCGATGGTCAGCAGCTGACGCTGGCCCTGGCTGATGCTTTCGGCATCGTTGGCCACGCGCGTGTCGTAGCCCTGCGGCATGGTACGTACAAAGAAGTCGACCTGCGCGGCGCGTGCGGCCGCCACGATCTCATCGTGCGTCGCCTCGGGGCAGCCGTAGGCGATGTTCTCGGCAATCGTGCCGTCGAACAGCCAGGCGTCTTGCAGCACCATGCCAAACTGCTGACGCAGCTCGCCGCGATCCATGCGGCTCGTATCCACACCGTCGAGCGTAATGCGGCCACCGTCGATCTCGTAAAAGCGCATGAGCAGGTTGATGAGCGTCGTCTTGCCTGCGCCCGTGGTTCCCACCACGGCAATCTTCTGGCCCGGCTCGGCGGTAAACGACACGTCGCGCATAAGTGGCTTGTCGGGCGAATAACCAAAGCGCACGTGCTCAAAGGAGACACGGCCCTCTACGCGACCCGGCAGCTTGGCGGCCTCCCCCGGCAGCGGATCAGCCTCCATCTCGGGCTCATCAAGCAGGTCGAACACGCGCTCCGCACTCGCCAGCGCGCTCTGCAGCGAGTTAAAGGTAAACGACAACTGCGTCATGGGCTCGGACGCCTCGTAGATAAACTGGAAGAACGCCTGGAACACGCCGACGGTCATGTAACCGGCGACCAGCATGCTGCAGCCCACGAGCGCAATAACGATCTGCGCCAAACGGCCGATAAAGCGCACCGCGGGGCCGACAGCATTGATCATAAAGTCGGCCTTGGTGCTCACACGAGCCAGTTCCTTCGAAGCCTCGTGCACCTCAGCGGAGCTCTGACGTTCGCGGTTAAACGCGCGGATCACCAGACGGCCCGAATAGCCTTCCTCGACCGCACTCGTAATCTTGGACACCCACTCCTGGCGCTCGCCCGTCACATCGTGTGTGCGGCGCGAGACGACCTTCGTCACCAGCAGCGACAGTGCCGTAAAGAACAGAAAGACGAGCGTAAGCTGCACGCTGAACACGAACATCACGCTCACAGCACCAACAACCGTGCCGATCGACACGAGCAGCTGCAGCAATCCGCGCTGCATGCTCTCGGACATCTTGTCCAGGTCGTTGGTCGCGCGGCTGACGACCTCGCCGGGACGATGCGCGTCAAAATAGGCGAGCGGCAGACGGTTGAGCTTTTGCGCGATGCGGTTGCGCAGGCGCAGATTGAGACGCTCAGCGACGCTCGACATCAAAAAGCTCTGGAGCGCATAGAACGAGGCAGCGGCAGTCCAGATCATAAAGTAGACGAAAATGGTCTTGCCGCAGTTCTCCCAGGTGATGCTGAAAGTGGTGTCGTTGGCAAACGCCACCTGAATGTGGCCCCACAGCTCATCGATCACGCGGGCGCTATATGCCGGCGCGGCGGTGTTAAAGATGACATAGAACACAATGCTCGCGAACACGATATAGAAGCGCCAATGGTCGCCGGCAGCCTCACTCCACAGGCGGCGCACCGTCGCCCAGGTATCCCGAGGCGTCTCGTCCTCGTCTTCGTCGTCCACGTCGCGCATACGCTCTGCCTCGGCGCGGGCGCGCTCGTCCTCGGCACGTTCGTTTTCCTCGTAGAGCGCTTGGCGGCGAGCCTCGCGCTTGGCGGCGTCATCCAGCTCGGTCGACGCGGCAGCCGTTTCCTCGACCAGTCCCGCGGCAGCGGCGTCATCAACGCCGCCCTGCTTCTTGAGCTCCCCGGTCATGCTACTCACCTCCCTTCATTTGCGATTCCGCGATGGCGCGGTACACCTCGCAGGTTTCCATAAGCTCGCCATGCGTGCCCAAGCCCACGACCTCGCCGTCCTTGAGCACAACGATCTGGTCGGCATGCAAAATAGTCGAGATGCGCTGCGCGATGATGAGCACCGCGGCGTCGCGCGTCTCGTCCTGCAGCGCATGGCGCAGGGCCGCATCGGTCTTAAAGTCCAGGGCCGAAAAACTATCGTCGAAGATATACAGGTCGGCGCGCTTCATGAGCGCGCGAGCAATGGCCAGGCGCTGGCGCTGGCCGCCTGAAAAGTTCGTGCCGCCCTGCGCCACCGGGGTATCGAGCCCCTGCGGCTGATCGAGTACAAAGGTGCTCTGGGCAACCTCAAGCGCGTGAAGCATGTCGGTCTCGGTCGCGTCCTCGTTGCCAAAGCGCAGATTACTTGCCACGGTGCCCGAGAACAGCCACGCCTTCTGCGGCACATAGGCGATGTGTCCACGGATCTCATCTTGCGAAAGCTCGCGCAGATCGACACCGTCCAGGCGAATGGCGCCCTTGGTGGCATCGTGGAAGCGCAGCAAGAGCTTGGCCACCGTCGACTTGCCCGAACCCGTCGAGCCGACGATTGCGGTCGTCTGACCGCGACGACAGGCAAAGCTCAGGTCGCACAGGGTGTCCTCGTCGGCATCGTCAAAGCGAAACGACATATGATCGAACACGGCGACCGCATCGGCCCCGTCCTTTGAGTCGGACGCGGCCGCATCAAGCGTACGCTGGCCATCGACGATGCTCGGCTCAATCTCCAGCACTTGCTGTGCACGGCTTAGGCATGCCGCGGCGCGTGGCAGCGTTAGCACCACCATCTGCGCCATCATCACAAAGAACAGAATCAGGATTGCGTACTCGAGCACCGCAGAGATGCTCGCGATCTGCATCGCATGGGCGCCCACGCGGTTGCCGCCAACCCACAGCACCGCCACCTCGGCGATGTTCATCAAAAAGAAGCTGGAGCTGTCGAGGCCCACAAACAGGTGGTTGACCTTGATGGCGTTGGCCGCGTAATCGCTAAACACCTCGTCTAGGCGTTGCTCCTCATGGCGTTCCTTGTTAAACGCACGGATGACGCGCACGCCCACGATGTTTTCGCGCAGCACCACGTTCATGCGGTCGATAAAGCTCTGCAAGCGCATAAAGATCGGAGCCGCGTTGGCAACCGTAAAGACCGCCGCCACCAGCACAATCGCAACGACTACGCCCAGCAGCGTGCCCATGGCAGGATCGATAAACCAGGCGAAGATGATGCCCGCCACAGCCAAAAACGGCACGGGCAGCACCAGCTGAATCGTCTGCAGAATCGCCTGCTGAATCACGTTGATGTCGTTGAGCGAACGCGTGATCATCGATCCGGTGCCAAAGCGCTCAAAATCGCTGGCCGCGAGCTCGAGCGATTTGTCGTACACGGCATTGCGGATATCGCAAGCCACGTTGGCGGCCAGGCGCGCCGAAAGATAGCAGCCCAGCACCGTGCCGCCGCTAGCCATGCTCGTCGCAATAAACATGTATAGGCCGTTGCGTAAGATGTAGTCGACATCGCCCGTGGTAATACCGGTGTTGACCATGTTCGCCAGCATCGTGGGAACCAACAGCGTACCGACGTTATCCACCAGCAGCACCAGCAGCGTCACCGCGACAAGCCCTCGATAGGGCTTCAAAAACCTCATTAACAGTCGCACGACTCCCCCTCATCTTGATTCTCGGCTTGGCTCTCGGCAGCGATATGCTGCTTAAAGGCATCGCACTCATCGCCGAGCACCTGAGAGAATTTGCCGATCAAGCGCATAATCTCGCGCTGCTCACATGGCTCAAGCGCGCCAAAGGCTCGCTGCTCGGCCTTGAGTGCCGGCAGCGCATAACGCTCGGCAAATCGCCTGCCCTCTTCGGTCAGGCTCACAACCTTGTTCTTACGACTGCCTTCGGCAAACTCCAACGTTGCGAAGCCCCGCGCCGTCAAGGTTTTAATTGCCGAGTTGATGGTCTGCTTGCTGTAGAACCATTCGCTTGTCAGACGGCTTACGGCAATACTGCCGCCCGCCGTGCTGGTATCAACGAGCATCCAGTAAGCGCAGTCCGAAAGGCCGCAGGCGCGCGAGAACTCCGAATAGATATGGTCGAGTCCATTGAGCAACCGGTCGAAGTCGACCAGTGAAACCGCACTATTCATCTATCCCACCATTCGATTGTCCGAGTTTTGACCAATTTTGTGTCTCTAGATTAGTCCGAGTTTTGACTATCGTCAACAGGCTCTCCGCAAATGCGTGCACTTTTATGGCCTATCGGCAGAAAAAGACCGCCGGCGCGGGGGCGGCGCCAGCGGTCACGTGAAAATCGAGTTTTATTGCCTGTTAAGCGGCGACGGCCTCATAGACCGTAGCGCCCGAGAAGCTGTCATGCAGGCTCTTGCCGGCAATCCACGGCAGCTCGACGACCTCGCAGACCGTGTTGACCAGCTCGGAGCAGTCAGTAAAGTGGCCCTTGTCGTTGAGGGCCTCGCAATCCTGAACACGCCAATAGCCATCGGTGTGCGTGATGTAGTACTCGTGATCGTTGATCGACACGAAAGCGCGCGTCTTGGAACGCAGCAGCTTCAGAAATCCTTCGAAATCGGTCTCGACGACATCTCCAGCCTGGAACATGATGTTACCTCCTGGCCCGGCGCCACCACGGCGCATTGATAAACGTTGGTACTCCTTTAGTAAAACCTTTATCGAAGGTTATGCGTTCGTCATTTAGGCAAGTGGTAAAAAACCGCAGGGTAGACGGGATAAAACGTTTAACCATCCCATTTGTTTGTCACATTCTGAAGGTACTTTTATGCAAACCTACTTTCCCAATTGGAATCTATCCTTTTGGCCGGGCAATTGACCGTCTATCGTTTGAGGCCGACGGGTATGAACGGGGCATCTGCAACGCCACCGCAAGGAGACACCATGGAGACTATCGAAGCACTCATTCACCGTCGCAGCTGCCGCAACTACAGCGATCGTCCCGTCGAGGCCGAAAAGCTTGCACGTATTATCGAAGCCGGCCAATATGCACCGAGCGGCATGGGCCGCCAGCCGGTGACGTTTGTCGCCGTCACCGACCCCGCGACCGTCGAGCGTCTCTCACAGCTCAACGCCCAGGTCATGGGCAGCAACAGCGACCCCTTCTATGGCGCCAAGACCGTTGTGGTGGTGCTGGTTGACCGCAGCGTGCCCACACATCTGGAAGACGGCTCGCTCGCCATGGGCAACCTGCTCAACGCTGCCTATGCGCTGGGCGTTGATTCGTGCTGGATTCATCGCGCGCATGAGGTCTTTGACTCGCCCGAGGGCCTGGAGCTCCTGGCCAGTTGGGGTTTGCCCGCCGACGGCAGCCTGCGCGGTGTCGGTCACTGCATTCTGGGCTATGCCGAGGACACGCTACCCGAGGCAAAGCCGCGCCGCGACAACGTGGTATACGTCAAGTAGCGCAGGAGTGTCCCAAACTGCCGGCAGAAAAGGAACGTCCCCTTCTGCCGGCAAGCTATGTTGATATTTGAGTTGTCGTCGTTTCGTTCGTCTGGGCCGTTTCGGCGTCGTCGCCTTGCTTGTCTTCGTCCTTTTGCGCATCGGCGATGGTGGAGGCCGCCGCGACGATACCGCGCTGGGGCGCAACGCCCGTCTGGGTCTGTGCGCCCTCGACAACTTCTGTGCCTGTATGCGCGAGCTCGGGCGATTTAAACATTGCGTCCAAGTTGGCGCCACCGCCGGCGTAGCCAAGCGCAGCGAGCGCGATGACGATCACTGCAACGGCGGCCACGATCGGCACGTAGCGATGCCAGCCGGCGGGATTGAGCCCGCTGCGGCGAGCCGCCCCGCGGCTGATGTAGCCGAGCGTTCCGTCGTGCTTGAGCTTTGAGCCCACCACGCGTTTGCGGCCCAACAGCGAGGACTCTGCCTGCATTGCCAAGCGGGCGCTTGCCGAAGGATAGCCGTATTTAGTGCGCTTGAACGAGCCATCAAACCCCGAGGCGTGTTTGCCCCACGTCACCGATGTCGTGCGTCGGTTAACCGGCGCGGCGCTCCGCCTTCTGCGGCTCGGTTTTGAAGTCTCAGCCATATGCCCTCGCACGCCGTAACCAAATCGAAACAATAACGCTTTGGACTGTAGCACACGCGTCGCGCGCGGTCACGGGCGCCTCGCTCAACGGTCATCGTCCTTCAGCAAGCGCCACAGCGTTGTACGGCTTATGCCCAGCACCTCCGCCGCACGGGTTCGGTTGCCGTGGAGATGGTCTACAACCAGATGCGCGATATCTCGCTCGGTATCGGCCAGCGGTCGCAGGATATACAGGTCACTTTCGAGCGTCGGGGCGCCAAAGGTTGCGGTCTTAATCACGTCCTCTTGGGCGAGCACTTCCTCCGCCACAGCGCGGTCCACCGTGCCCGTCCCCGCCAATATATACAGTCGTTCCGAGACCTCGCGAAGCTGCAGATAATTGCGCGGCCAGCGGTAAGCATCGAGCGTCTTCGTCGCCGCGGCAGACAGCGTGGGTGCTGCCGTCTCAAATGCATCAGCGAGATATTCCAAATAGCGCGCAACCTTCGTCGACGCGGCTCCCTGCTCGGCGACTGCCGGCGCCACGCTCACCGCACAGGCGAAGCGCTCGGTCACAAACGCGGCTTGATCACTTTCGCCGCCGCCCGGCATGTCATTCGCTGTCAGCACCACATGGCAGCGCGTCGCCAACGCAGTGTCGGTCATCGTGGAGACCAGCTCGCGGAGGCGCTGGGGGCCAACCGCATTCCAGCCCTCAATGCAAAGGGTCAGCCCCGTTTGGAACAACGGCGATTCGGCGCTTTTGAGCACATGGCGCCAACCGCGCTCGGTGAGTTCATCAAGCGCAAGGGAAACAAAGGGCTGATCGGCAAAAGGACCGTCCAGATAGAGGCGCTTGGCGATCTCGATCTGACCCGCTCCCAGCTCACCCTCGAGCATAAGGGGCACACCGCGCGCGTAGCTCTCGGCAACCGGCGCAGCCACCGAGGCCGCCCCCTCAACGATGCCGTACGCGCTCGATTCGTAGCGGGCCTCAACCTCGTCGGCGTTGAGCCACTCGATGCCCGCATGCGCCGCGGCGCCGCGCACCTCGCGGACCACGACGACCCAAAGGCCCCCGCCCTCTTTGTCGGTGGGGCGAACGGTCAGGCTCAGGCGCGTACCCGCACGCCCCATAACCAGACGCGCGCCGTCTCCTATACGGTCGAGGCGCTCAGCGACAAAAGCCGCCACATCCCGCTCGAGCGCCGCGTCATTCATGGTCGAGATCGCGACGTCCCCACGCGCATCGATTGCCAATGCCGAGGCCCCGGCAGCAGCCAGGGCCTCGGTCAAGATGTTCAGCTTGGCATCGCTATCCATGATTTGCCCCTGTCCGCAGCGACGTGCAACCGCCGATGGTCACACGACCGAGTGTTTCAAAATTGAACGATATTGCTCACCAAACACTATAGGGCAGAAAGCGCCGTCCTGCGAGTATAGGTGTTGCCCCGCATCGCCATCCTGGCGGGGCGATAAGAGCTCTTCGGGACTTATAAACCTGCGGACAAGCCATACCCGCAAGAGCTCCTATCGCTCCACCGTGAGAATGCGCTCACCAGCACGCAGCACGCAAACAAGCTACTTCTCTACCAGATTCCCAGCACGTGCTGCATTCCCAAACTCATGCACGCAATGCCAATCCAGCAGCAAAAGCCCAATGCGATAGGTTTGCCACCCTTTTTGACCAGCTCGACGATATCGGTATTAAAACCAATAGCCGCCATGGCCATCACAATAAAGAACTTCGACAGCTCCTTGATGGGCGCCGTAAAGGACGCGGGAAGCTGAAGCACCGTGGTGATCACACTCGCCAGTACAAAGAACAGCACAAACATGGGAAACGCGCGTTTAAGCGAGAACGTGCTTTTGGCGTCACCGCCGGCCTTGCGCGCCAGATGCATCTGCCAGCAAGCAAGCGCCAGCGTGATGGGAATGATGGCCAGCGTCCTGGTGAGCTTGACCACCGTGGCGCTCTCGAGCACATTGGCGCCGGGATGCATGCTGTCCCAAGCGCTCGCCGCAGCCGTTACGGACGAGGTGTCGTTGATGGCGGTACCGGCAAACAGGCCGAAGCCCTCGTTGGTCAGCCCGAGCATGCCGCCAAGCGTCGGAAACACGAGCGCCGCGATAACGTTAAACAGGAAGATGACCGAAATGGCCTGGGCAATCTCGCGATCGTCGGCATCGATGACGGGTGCGGTCGCAGCGATGGCCGAACCGCCGCAAATCGACGAACCCACACCCACAAGCGTCGCGATCTTACCCGGCACGTTCATAACGTGGCAGAGCACAAAGGCGATGACAAGCGAGGTCGAGATTGTCGCCACGATAATCGGCAGCGACTGGGCGCCCTTGGACAGAATCTGGGAGAGGTTCATGCCAAAGCCAAGCAAGATAACCGCGTACTGCAAGACTTTTTTGGACGTATAGGTGACGCCAGCGGCGAGCTGTTCGCGACGATTCTTGGGAAAGACGAGCGCCAGGACCATGCCAAAGAGGATGGCAAATACCGGACCGCCGACCACCTCAATTTGTTTGCCGAGCAACGTCGCGGGAATGGCGATGATTAGGCAGAACAAGACGCCTTTCCAGCGCTCGCGTACGATATTTGCCAGTTGCATATGGGATTCCTTCTTTCTATTTCACGTTTGCGACGGCTTATGATACGGCAACATTGAGCGCAGCCTTGCGCAAACACAGACTAAGATGCCGCAATAGTTCTCAGGCAACAGCCGAATTACCCACCGCGGAGAGCTGATTCGCGGCATAATTAACAACTGACATATGAGTTTGATAGAACAGTTGCGAGGCGCTATGGAAGAATCGATGCACGTCGGCGAGCAGGAAACGAGCCTACAGGACCAGTCCTACCACACCATTCGACGCAAAATCGTCTACCTGGACTACAAGCCGGGCGAAAAGCTGGGCGTCAAGCAACTTTGCGACGACCTTGATATGGGGCGCACCCCTGTGCGCGAGGCTTTGGTTCGCTTGGCGCAGGAAGGCCTGGTGCGCACCGTGCCCCAAAGCGGCACCTACGTCTCACCCATCAACCTCACCCTTGCCGAGAGTGCCTGTTACATCCGCGAGCATCTGGAAAAGCAGGTGATCGTGGAATGCTGTGCGCGCGCCACGTCGGCTGGCATCGAGCAGCTCGACCGCGCCATCGCGCTGCAGGAAAAGGCCATGGCCGAAGAGGATCGCATCGGCTTCTTTTTAAGCGACAACCTCATGCACCGCATGATCTTTAGCATCGCGTGCCGCAGCACCGTGTGGTCGTGGCTCGAAGAGACCAATGCCGACCTGGAGCGCTTCCGCTGGCTGCGCGCCGCCACGCAGACGCTCGACAATCAGGAGATTGTTAACGAGCACAAGCAAATCCGCCGCGCCATCGCCGGCCGCGACCCCATCGAGGCGAGCTTTTTGGTCAGCAAGCACCTGCATATGATGTTCCGCAACCAGACCGAGGTCCTGGACCAATATCCCAAGTACTTCGAGACCAGCAAGCTCCGCTAACCTGACAAAAAGGGACAGGTTTATTTTGGCAGGTTTTATCTGGGCAAATGCAACAAGGCCCGACTCCGCCACAACGGAGCCGGGCCTTGTTCGCTAGAACGGGGGACCAACTACTCCACGGTCACACTCTTAGCGAGGTTTCGGGGCTGATCGACGTCGCAACCTCGCAGGATGGCGACCTCGCGGGCGAGCAGTTGCAGCGGAACGCTCGCCGTGATGGGGCTGAACACGTCGCGGACTGCCGGCACGCGGATGATGCAGTCGGCGATCTTGTTGATCTCCTCGTCGCCCTCGGTGGCAACGACGATGACCTTGGCACCGCGCGCCTTGCACTCCATAAGGTTCGACACGGTCTTGTCGTAGGTGGCACTCTTGGTGGCCACAGCGATGACGGGAAAGCCCGGGTCAATCAGGGCGATGGGGCCGTGCTTCATCTCGCCGGCGGCGTAGGCCTCGGCGTGCAGGTAGCTGACCTCTTTGAGCTTGAGCGCGCCCTCGTAGGAAATAGCGGCACCCATGCCACGGCCCACGAACAGCGCCGACTGCGCGTCCTTGCACAGCAGGGCGGCGTCATGCACGGCCTCGGTTTGGGTATCCAAAATCCACTGGATCTGCTCGGCCGTATCGGAAAGCTCGCGGAACAGCATGCGCGCCTGCTTGGTGGTCAAGCGGTACTTGACCTGCGCCAGCAGCAGGGCCAAAAGCGTAAGGCTCACGACCTGGCCGATGAAGCTCTTGGTCGAGGCGACCGCGATCTCCTTGTTGGCCTTGGTGTAGATGACGCCGTCGCTCTCACGCGCCACGGGGCTGCCCACCACGTTGGTGATGCCGAAGACCTTGGCACCCTTGATGCGCGCATCGCGAATAGCGGCAAGGGTATCGGCCGTCTCGCCCGACTGGGACACGGCAACGACAAGCGTCGTCGGCGTAATGATGGGATTGCGGTAACGGAACTCGCTGGCCGCCTCCACCTCGGTGGGGATGCGAGCCCAGCCCTCAATGAGATTCTTAGCAATGAGGCCAGCATGATAGCTAGTGCCGCAAGCGATCACGTAGACGCGGTCGATGTCGTTGAGCTCCTCGAGCGAAAGGCCCAGCTCGTCGATGTCGAGCTCGCCGGCCGGCGTCATACGACCGACCAGCGTGTCGCGCACGACGCGCGGCTGCTCGTGGATTTCCTTGAGCATAAAGTCGGGATAACCGCCCTTTTCTGCCATGTCCAGGTCCCAGTCGATATGGGTGACCTTGGGCTCGATAACGTTGCCGGCCTCGTCGGTGTACTCGACGCCTGCGGGCGTAAGCTTGGCAAACTGACCGTCCTCGAGCACCACGACATCGCGGGTGGCGTCGATGAGCGCGATGACGTCGGAGGCGACATAGGCGCCGGTCTCGCCCGCGCCGACCACGATCGGGGAATCCTTGCGGGCCACGGCGATCACGCCGGGCTCGTCAGCGCACACGGCGGCCAGACCATAGGCACCGACCACGTGGGTGCAAGCCTCGCGCACGGAGGCCATCAGGTCGTGCGTCTCGGCATAAGCCTCTTCGATCAGATGCGCGAAGACCTCGGTATCGGTCTCGCTCTTAAAGTGGTGGCCGCGGCCCTCCAGCTCTTCGCGCAGCTCGGCGAAGTTCTCGATGATGCCGTTGTGGACGATGGCGATACGACCGTCGCAGCTAGTGTGGGGATGGGCGTTAACGACGGAGGGCTTTCCGTGGGTGGCCCAACGGGTGTGGCCGATACCGCAGGTAGCGTCACTGTCGATGTTGGAAAGCTCGCTCTCCAGGCCCGCGACCTTGCCCACGCGGCGGATGACGTCAAGGTGCGCCGCGGCGCCCTCGCCCACCTCGAGCGCGACGCCCGAGGAGTCATAGCCGCGATACTCCATACGCTTGAGGCCCGTGACCAGGATGTTCTTTGCAATATCAGAGCCGGTGTAGCCGACGATTCCGCACATAAGATAAATCCCTTCGTTCGCGTGACTGCAAGACGTCCACGCACAAGGGGCGCTGAGACGTATAACGTTCGAGTATTGTACTCACGCAAACGCAAGCTGATATACCAGAAGTGGTATCTCAACTTAGATACCACCCGATGCACACACGTCCAGCCGGTCCAACCCACCACAAAGGAGCCTGTCCCCTTCGTGGTGGTCGCGCTGGCAACGGCGTTTCCCCAGATAAAACCTGCCAAAATAAACCTGTCCCTTTTTGGTAGGTTTGGGATGCTACAATCTGGCTTGTACTTGAAACGCATCAAAGGGGCCACTATGGCAAAGGTAAAAATCAGCGACGTCGCGCGCGAGGCCGGAGTTTCGCTGGGCACGGTTTCCAACGCGCTCAACCACCCCGAAAAGCTGCGCCCCGAGACCCTCAAGCTCATCAACGAGACCATCAATCGCCTTGGCTACCTGCCCAACCAAAGCGCTCGTCAGCTCGCGGGCGGCGCCACCAAGTCCTTTGGCCTGGTGCTCCCCCGTCTCGATCACGGCTTTTCGCTCCAAATCGCCAGCGGCGCCCACAACGAGGCCCGCAAGCACGGCTACGACTTGCTCATCGCCAACGCCGATAACGACGATATTCTCGAAGACCATTACCTGCGCTACTTTATGGGCACCCAGATGTCCGGCGTTATGGTTCAGCCCATGGCATCCCCCGACTGGCACCCCGCCATGACCAAGATGCCCGTACCGATCGTCCATCTGGACATCCATTGCTCCGAGCCCGGCTACTACGTAGCGGCCGACAACGAGGCCCAGGGTCGCATCATTGCCGAACTTGCCATCGCCCGCGGCGCACACCATATTGTCGTCGTCGGCCGAGCAGCATTTATGCAACTCACCCTGCGCGTCCTTGGCATTCATAAGGCGCTCGCCCTACACCCCGATATCAAGATCGAAGTCATCGACGCCGGCGAATGGAATACCGCCGCCGACGGCTACGGCATCGGTGCCCAAATCGCCGAGCGTCCCGCGGATGAACGCCCCGATTTTGTCGTCGGCCTGACCGACGTGCTGGCCTCGGGCGTTATCTCGGCGCTGGTCGACAAAGGCATCGCCGTCCCCGGGCAAGTACGCGTAGCAGGCTGCGATGGCAACCCACTCGCTTGGAGCGGATCGGTCCCGCTCACTACGGTAGCGCCCCCGGGCTACGAGATTGGCCGCAAGGGCGTTCAATTGCTCATGGAGCAAATCGAGAACAAGACCCCGGCAAAGACCAAGCACGTCCACATCGGCTCTGCAGCGCGCACCGTCACCGCGGTCACGACCATCGAGGACATCAACCGCCAAGAACTCGTGCGGCCGTTCCTGCTGGAACGCGCCAGCACCCAGGCAAGCAGCCAGACCGACGCCACGGCCATCAACCTCGGTGCATATCTATAGCCTTTTCAGCTCACCTCAAACTCCGCTAAGCAGAAGGGCCCGGCAAGCAAAACGCTTGTCGGGCCCTTCTGTCTCTATCGTTTCAGCAGGGAAAATCATCGAGTCGTCCAAACGAAGCGAGCGGACCTCGAGTGCCGCAGGTTGTCGCGAAAGCGTAGCGCTGCGTACTTCATGTACGCAAGCGATGACTTAAGCGGCAAGATACGGCGCTCGAGACCCGCACAGCGTTCAACGAGTCCGCCGTTCGTCAGGACGACGGAACACCATTAGCGGCAGACAACGTCCACGGGCACGTTCAGGATCTTGGCGACCTTGAGAATCGTGTCGGTCTGGCTGCCTAGGCAGGCGGCCATGTGGTGAGTCGGGCCGGTCTCGTTCCAGCGATCCATGAACTCGCGGGCGCCGATCGAGAACTTCATGCGCATATTGGTGTCGCCGAAGGTAAAGATCGGACCGTTAACGTTCTCGCCCTCGGCAACCACGAACTTAAAGTTGCCGTCGCCGTCCTGAGTGATACCAAGGAAGGTGATGGTGCCGTGGCCGGGATAGAACTGGGTGAGGTAGCCGCCACCGGTCTTGCCGTGGAACACGGGAACAACCTTGAGCGTCGGCTTCTTGGCGGTCGAGATGTCGGCATCGCCGGAGCCGGAGTGGCCGATGATGACAATGTCCTCGGGAAAGTCGATGGAATACATCTCGGAAAGCTGGCCGGTGCCAGAGATGGTCTTGAGGATGCTCATGGCGATGGCGACCTTCATATCGCCCTCGACCGCGCAGCTCGTGCCCTGCTTGATGAGCATGGAGAACGCCGGGATGAGCATGGAGTCGAGCACGCCGGCCTGGCCCTTGGCATAGCCGTCGTAGTGGCTGGCGACCAGACCGATCTCCTCGTCCTTAACCCACTGCTCAAAGGCGACGACGTACTTGGCCATCTCCTGGATAGGCTCGTCGGTGACCTTGGCGCCGCCCTCGACGTCGAAGGTGTCGAGAATCTCGGCGGCCTTAGCGTCCACGGCAGCCTGGTCATCGATGTTGTCGGCGATAGCCCACATCTTCTCCCAATCGAACTGCTTGGTGTAGAGACCCAGACGGTTGTAGAGGTTGGTCTCGTCGATGTAGAGGTCCATCATGCCCGGATACGGACGGCCGATCTGGGCGATATTGGTGCGACGCAGACGACGGCGCACCTGGGCGGCACGGCACCACTGCTCGAGCTGCTCGGCCACGGCCGGGTCGCCGCCCTCGACAACACCGGTCACCACGGCGTGACGCTTGCCGGCACGGTTAAGGTCGGCTACGACCTCACCGGGAGCACCGCAGGCGTACAGATCGCCCAGCCACGTGGGGATATCGGTGTTGGCGTAGTCGGGCTGGGCCTTCTTTTGCACGTTGACCACGACGACGGGCACGTCCAGGTCGCGTACGACCGGCAGCACGTTGTAGCTCGTGGCATAGGTGAGCATCTGCAGGATGACCAAGTCGACATCCTCGGCGCGGAACTTGTCGCCCGCGACCTGAGCCTGTTCCTTGGTGGTCACCATACCGCCGTCGATAAGCTCGACGGTCGTAGGCAGCGTGGCCTTAAAGTCCTCGTACTGCTGCTCAAAGTTGGGAACGAGCTGCGGGAACTGCGGAAGATAGGCACCGAGGGCGATAGAAAAGACGCCAACCTTGGCCTTGGTGTTAACGAGCATGATTTCCTCCAATGAGAAAAGTTGATGATTGCAAGCAAGCGGACGCGGCGGTTATCAGATCAGCGCAACAGACATGTTTCTACCGCGTCCGCCTGCAGTTGCGCAGGGGGTGGGGCGAGGGTATGGGACTAAGCCTTCGCCCCAGAGGTTGCCGCGACAAGGCGGCGGGATAAAGCAAATTACTCGGCGTCGTCGAACGCGTTGTAGCGCTCGCCATGGAAGGCCCAGATAGCGGCGGCAAAGCCAATCAGGCACAGCAGCGACAGAACCAGGAAGGCGGCCTTGTAGCCGGCCACGGCGATGAACGTGGCAGTGAAGGAGCCGGCGACGGCGCACAGGAAACGCGAGGAGAACACGATGGCGCCGTTAGCAGTGGTGCGCAGCAGCGTCGGGAAGCACTCCTGCATCCAGACCTTCAGGATGCCCTCGAAGGCAAAGGCGGCACCGATGCAGTAGAGCAGCTGCGTGGCAACGTAGGTGACCGTCGAAGCACCAAAGAGCGGGAACATGAGGAAGCCGAGCAAGTAGAGTGCGGCACCCATGTAGAACAGCGGCATACGCTTGTCGGTATCGACAAACTTCATAAAGACGAAGTCGAGGATGGCGCGAATCGGGTAGCAGATCAGGCCGATGGTAGACACGACGGAGATAGGCAGCGACACGACGTTGGCGCCGATCCACGTGGAGAACTGACCGAGAGAGTTGGCTGGGATGTTGGTACCAATGTAGAAGATGGCAAGGGCGATGAACGGCTTGGCGTAGGGGCTCTTGAACAGGTCGGAAATCTTACCCTGGGCCTGCTCGCTCACCTTGCCTGCCAGACGGTCCTCGTGCGCCTTAATCCAAACCGGAGACTCCGGGATGGTCTGGCGGGCGATAAGCACCAGGATGGAGACAACGGCAAGCTGGGTGAACATGATCTGGCCGCCCAGGTAACCCCAGTCACCGACAACGGCGCCAATGCCCTGGGCAACGACAATACCGACAACCCACAGGATGTCCGAGAACAGCAGCATCTTGCCGCGTTTGTCATCGGGCGCCTCCTCGGCGATGGTCGCCAGTGAAACCGGCAGGTCGGCGCCGACACCCAGACCCATCAGAATCTCGCCCAACAGCAGCAGCGGGAAGGTCTGAGCAAAGATCATAGTGACGGCACCGATGATGAGCATGCCCATGGTGACCGAGAAGACCGGCTTGCGGCCAAAGCGGTCGCCCAGGCTGCCGCCCAGGATGGAACCGATGGCGATGCAGAAGGTGAGCGCCGCGGAAATCAGACCGAACTGACCGTTATCGAGGCCAAAGGTCTGCTGGTAAATGACCAGCGCCGTACCAGAAGAGATGATCGCGCACGAATCGATGTAGGATGCCATGCCCGAGACGACGGCTACCCACCAAGGGTTCACGTGGCGGTTGCGAGTGTTTCCCATTCTATTTCCCCTTACAATGTTTCCAAGCTGCCCAAACAGCAGCGATAAGACGGCGGTTTCCACGAGCTCCCCAGCAACCGGAACCGCCGGCTTTTCTTACCTACTAATCAACAAATGCTTCGTTGATCTTGATGCCAAAGTCACGGCAGGTATCCTTGAGGCCCTTGTCGCTAATCTTGTTGAGGAAGTCATCCGAACCGCCGTTGGCAGCACGCGCGGCCAGGTAAATCTCGGCGGCCTTCTCGACGGTGTGCGCCAGGCCAAAGGTCGTGTCGAAGTCAGGACCAGCGGCGAACAGGCCGTGGTGCGCCCAGACGATGGTGTCGTAGGTCTTCATGAGCTCGGAGCTTGCCTCGGCGATGGCCGGGCCACCTGGGACCATCCAGGGCACAACGCCCACGCCGGTCGGGAAAACGACGACGCATTCGGTCATCATCTGCCACAGGATACGGGTAAAAGCGCGGTCCTCCAGCGGCACCACGAAGGACATCTCGATGATGCCGGGGGTATGAGCGTGGTAAATCACACGGTCGGCGCCATCGGTACGGGCGGCGGCGACGCAGTGGTTCATGTAATGGCTCTCGAACTCACTGGTCGGGCGGGCGCCGTTGGCAAGACCCCACACAACGCGGAAGGCGTCGCCGGTCTCGTTGATCTCGACGATGCCGATGTTGGCATGCGGATCCTCCAGGACATTACGCATATACTTGCCCGAGCCGGTGCTCACGAAGTACTGGCCGGCAAGATTCTCGCCACGCACGCCCATCTTGACCCACTCGCGAGGCTCCTCAAAGAACGGTTTGGCCTCGGCGACCTCGTCGTCGGTCATGCGGTAGGTAAGGTTGCCGCCGTTGCGCTCATGCCAGCCCTGCCTAAAGCCGTCATCGCACAAGCGGCAGAAGCCCTTGATAAACGCCAGATCTTCCATTGCCATTGTCTGTCTCCTCTCCGGGACCCGCAGGTCCAATTGAAAAACGTGAAAAGCCGATTGACGGCGGCGCGGAGCATGGTGTCATGTAGGGCCTCCGCGCCGTATGTCATCGGAGAGAGCCACTCGTGCCCGGCAGGAGTCACTTGCCGCACGCGGGGCTGGGGGTAGGTGAAAGGTGAGTCCTGTCTCTTATACACATCTGACGCTGCCGACGAACTCTAGGGTGTAGA
>CABSNR010000033.1:0-30073 GCA_902479145.1 uncultured Collinsella sp. | reverse complement strand
ACCGCAGGAAGCTTGGATACGCCTAGGCGCGGTCCAAGAAATCGTCCGCACCCCCTTTAAGCCTGTTAGGCCGCCAAACAGTCCCTATTTCACCGCAACTGCTTTTTGGGATCCATTTGTGCGGGGGAGTTGTGGAGTTGTGCAGGCAGACGAGGTTTTTCTGGAAATACGCTCCCGATGCGCGTATAGTACCGATTGTTTTGTCGGCTCCTGCTGCGTCGAGTCCAAACCGCGAAATGCCATGAGCGGCGCGGATGCAGCCAGGAGGCACGAGGACAACCCATCGTGGCCACGCCCCGTGCTTAAAACCCCAAGAAGGAGTGAACAATGGCAGAAGAGAAGTATGTGCCGCGTCTGAAGACCAAGTACAACAACGAGGTCAAGCAGCAGCTTCAGGACAAGTTCCAGTACGAGAACGTCATGATGATCCCCAAGTTTGAGAAGATCGTCGTGAACATGGGTGTCGGCGAGGCCGCTACCGATTCCAAGGCCATCGACGGTGCCGTGCGCGACCTGCGCGCCATCACCGGCCAGCAGCCGATGATCACCCGTGCCCGCAAGTCCATCGCTACCTTCCGCCTGCGCGCTGGTATGCCGATCGGCTGCAAGGTTACCCTGCGTGGCGACCGTATGTGGGAGTTCTTCGATCGTCTGACCTCCGTCGCGATCCCCCGTATCCGCGACTTCCGCGGCATCTCCGCCAAGAGCTTCGACGGCCGTGGTAACTTCTCCATGGGCGTCACCGAGCAGCTCATCTTCCCCGAGATCGACTTCGATTCCGTCGATCACCAGCGCGGTATGGACATCACTTTCGTGACCACCGCCAATACCGATGAGGAGGCCAAGGCCCTTCTGGACGCCTTCGGTTTCCCGTTCAAGAAATAGGTTCACCTGCCCTATAAGCGCCGTTCCCACAAGGGGGCGGCGCTTGGGGCGAACAATACTCTATGTGAGGAGGATATAAGTGGCTAAGACATCGATGATCGTCAAGTGCAATCGCAAGCAGAAGTTCTCTACTCGTGAGTACACGCGCTGCCAGCGCTGCGGCCGTCCGCACTCTGTGTACCGCAAGTTCGGCCTGTGCCGTGTCTGCTTCCGCGAGCTTGCACTCAAGGGCGAGCTTCCCGGCGTTAAGAAGGCCAGCTGGTAAGTCACTACCAGCGTTTCAAGCATCAGTTTGGAACAGGGAAAACGCGCTAAAAAGGCTTTGCCGTTAAGGGCGGCGAAGAACCAAGAGCACGTGTTCATCAAGAACGAAGGAGAATCTGTATGAACCTTACAGACCCGATCGCAGATATGCTTACGCGCATCCGTAACGCTAACTCTGTGAACAAGGCCACGGTCTCCATGCCGAGCAGCAAGAAGCTCGTCGAGATCGCTCGTGTTCTGCACGAGGAGGGCTACATCGAGGGCTACGATGTCGAGGACACCGTTCCCCAGAAGACTCTGCACATCACGCTTAAGTATGGTCCCAAGAAGGCTAAGGTCATCAACGGCATCCGCCGCATTTCCAAGCCGGGCCTGCGTAAGTACACCGGCGTTGCCGACATGCCCCGCGTCCGCGGTGGCCTTGGTACCGCCATTATTTCCACCAGCCATGGCGTCATGACCGACCGCGATGCTCGCAAGCACAACGTCGGCGGCGAGATCATCGCTTACGTCTGGTAATTCGCTCGGTAGGTAGAAGGAAAGGAGATCACCGTGTCTCGTATCGGTAATAAGCCTGTCCAGATTCCCGCCGGAGTCGAAGTGGCAGTCAACGGCAACAACGTTGTCGTCAAGGGCCCCAAGGGCCAGCTCGAGCTCGATGTCTTTGAGAAGCTCGCTATCAACGTCGAGGACAACGTCCTCACCGTTTCCCGTCCCGACGACGAGCGTGAGACCCGTGCCCGCCACGGCCTCACCCGCGCCCTCATCCACAACATGGTTGTTGGCGTTTCCGAGGGCTTCGAGAAGAAGCTCGAGCTCGCCGGCGTCGGTTACCGCGTGCAGCAGAAGGGTAAGAACCTCGAGTTCTCCCTGGGCTTCTCGCACCCCGTGATCGTCGAGGCTCCCGAGGGCATCACCTTCGAGGTTCCCGACAACACCCACGTGAACGTCAAGGGTATCAACAAGCAGCAGGTCGGTCAGATCGCCGCTGAGATCCGCGGCCATCGTCCTCCCGAGCCTTACAAGGGCAAGGGTATCCACTACGTTGGCGAGCACATCCGCCGCAAGCTGGGTAAGGCCGCCAAGTAGTCGTAACCGACTCACTCGCATAAGACCAGCACCCCGTCAGGTGCTGGCAAGATCAACCTTTTTAGGAGTTTACGTATGAACAAGCATAAGGCGAAGCTGGAAGGCCTCAAGCGTCGTCAGCGTCGTGTTCGCGGCAAGGTCTCGGGTACCTCCGAGCGTCCGCGTCTTCGCGTGACCCGTACTAACGCCAACATCTATGCCCAGATCATCGACGACAGCAAGGGCTCCAGCCTGACGCTCGTCTCCGCCTCGACCCTCGAGGCCGAGTTCAAGGGCACCCACACCTCGAACAAGGAGGCTGCGGAGAAGGTCGGTCAGCTCGTTGGCAAGCGCGCCATCGAGGCCGGCATCACCAAGGTCGCCTTCGATCGCGGTGGCCGTATCTACCATGGCCGCGTCAAGGCCCTCGCCGACGGTGCTCGTGCCGCCGGTCTCGAGTTCTAGGAGGTATGTAGCACATGGCTCGTAATCAGAAGCAGCAGCGCGAGGCCTCCGAGTTCGAGGAGCGCGTCGTTTACATCAACCGCGTGTCGAAGACCGTCAAGGGTGGTCGTCGCATGAGCCTCGTCGCTCTCGTCGTCGTTGGCGACGGCAAGGGCAACGTCGGCGTTGGCATGGGCAAGTCCGCTGAGGTGCCCATGGCCATCTCCAAGGCATCTCTCGATGCCAAGAAGAACATGTTCCACGTGCCGGTGACCGAGCAGGGCACCATCCCGCACGAGGTTCTCGGCCACTTTGGTGCCGGCCGCATCATCATTAAGCCCGCTGTCGAGGGTACCGGCGTTATCGCCGGCGGCGCTGTGCGTCCCCTCTTTGAGCTTGCTGGCATCAAGAACGTCCTGTCCAAGTCCCTCGGTACCGACAACGGCCTCAACATCATCAAGGCTGCCGTCGAGGGCCTCAAGGAGCTCTCCAGCCCTGAGGACGTCGCGGCTCGCCGTGGCCTGACGGTCTCCGAGATGTTCGTCGGTAAGGAGAACTAAGCATGGCTGACACCATCAAGATCAAGCAGGTCCGCAGCACCAACGGTTGCAAGCAGGACCAGGTCCGTACTGTCCGTGCCCTCGGTCTCCACAGGATCCGCGAGGTTCGCGAGATTGCTGACAACGAGTCCGTCCGCGGCATGATCTTCAAGGTCAAGCACCTTGTCGAGATTGTAGAGGAGTAGCAAATGCAGCTTCACGATCTTACTCCCGCGCCCGGTTCCACCAAGAATCGCAAACGCGTCGGCCGTGGCAATTCTTCGGGTCACGGCACCACTTCTGGCCGCGGCCAGAAGGGCCAGGGTTCCCGCTCTGGTGGCACCAAGGGTGCCGGCTTCGAGGGTGGCCAGACTCCGCTGGCTATGCGCCTGCCCAAGCTTCCGGGCTTCCGCAACCCCCGTCGTATCGAGTACACCGCTGTTAACGTTGAGCGTCTCGAGCGTAAGTTCGAGGACGGCGCTGTGATCGACGGTGCCGCTCTTAAGGCCGCTCGCATCACCAAGAGCGAGTTCGAGCCCGTCAAGGTGCTCGGCAATGGTGAGCTCACCAAGAAGTTCACGGTCAAGGTCGACAAGGTCAGCGCTTCTGCGCAGGCCAAGATCGAGGCCGCCGGCGGAAAGGTCGAGCTGCCGTGCTAAATGGTCTTAAGAATGCTTTCCGCATCAAAGAATTGCGCGAAAAGATTCTTTTTACCATAGCTATGCTCGTCGTGTACCGCATTGGTGCGCACGTTCCTGTGCCCGGCATTCCCTTCCAGGGGATGCTGGGCCTTTTCTCGACCGATAACAATTCGGTCGCCGCAGGTGCTATGGCCCTCCTGAATCTTTTCTCTGGCGGCGCGTTGAGCTATGTGTCGGTGTTTTCGCTGGGCATCATGCCTTACATCACCAGCTCGATCATCCTCCAGATGCTCCAGGCCGTCGTGCCTTCCCTGCATGAGCTTGCCCGCGAGGGCGAGGTCGGTCAGACCAAGATTACGCAGTATTCGCGTTACCTCACCCTGGCTCTGGCAATCCTCAACTCCGTGGGCTACCTCTTCCTCTTTAAGAGCTTCGGCATCAGCTTTAATGGCGCCGGTGCTCCCGAGATCATCTTCGACCTCATGATCGTCGGTACGCTCACCGCGGGCGCCATGCTGATCATGTGGATTGGTGAGCTCATCACCCAGCGCGGTATCGGCAATGGCATGTCGCTGATCATCTTTGCGAACATCATGGCCGGTCTGCCGCAGGCTATCTTCTCCAGCACCGAGGGCAATGCCGGTGGCATCATCACCATGGTGATCATCTGCGCCATCATCCTGCTGGTTATCCCGCTGATTGTTTTCCTTGAGCGCGGCCAGCGCCGCATCCCGGTCTCCTACGCTAAGCGCGTCGTGGGCCGTCGCATGATGGGTGGCCAGACCACCTACCTGCCCATCAAGGTCAACACCGCGGGTGTCGTGCCGATCATCTTCGCTTCGGCGCTGCTGTACTTCCCGGCTCAGATTGCCGTGTTCTTCCCCGGCATCGGCTGGATTCAGGCAGTTGCCTCCGCGCTTTCGACCGGTTGGCTCAACTGGGTGCTTAACGTTGTCCTCATCGTGTTCTTCGCGTACTTCTACACCTCCATGGTGTTCAACCCCGATGACACGGCCGATAACCTTAAGAAGCAGGGCGGCTTTATTCCGGGCGTCCGTCCGGGTAGGGCTACCGCGGCCTACATCAAGAACGCGCTCAACAAGATCACGCTTCCCAGCGCTGTCTTTTTGGCGCTCATCGCCATCGTGCCTTCGATCATCTTCTCCTTCACGGGTAACCATCTGATCCAGGCATTTGGCGGCACGTCCATCCTCATCATGGTCGGCGTCGTGCTCGACACGGTCGATAAGCTCGAAGGCCAGATCAAGATGTATGATTACGATGGATTCTTTAAATAGGCTAGAGGAGGATTGCTCATGAACCTCGTATTGCTCGGAGCTCCGGGTGCCGGTAAGGGCACCGTCGCACAGGAGCTCGTCGCCGAGTTTGGCGTCGCCCATATTTCCACGGGCGACCTGCTGCGTGCTGCCGTCAAGGGTGGCACCGAGCTTGGTATTCAGGCTAAGAAGTACATGGACGCTGGCGAGCTCGTTCCCGACCAGCTCGTGATTGACCTTGTCAAGGAGCGCCTTGCCGCCGATGACGCCCAGCAGGGCTTCATCCTCGACGGCTTCCCGCGCAACACCGCCCAGGCTGTGACGCTCGATTCCGAGCTTTCCGCCATGGGTCGCGAGATCGACTGTGCCCTTCTGGTCGATGTGGCCCCCGAGGTCATTATCGATCGTCTGTCTTCGCGTCGCACCTGCCGCGCCTGCGGTTACACCGGCACCGCTGCCGATGCTACCTGCCCCAAGTGCGCAGGCGAGATGTATCAGCGCGACGACGACAAGCCCGAGACCATCAAGAACCGTCTCGACGTCTACGAGAAGTCCACGAGTCCGCTCGTCGACTACTATCGTGGCCAGGGTCTGCTCAAGTCGGTCAACGGTGACCAGGCTCGTGAGACCGTGTACGGGGATGTCAAAGAGGCTCTCGATCTATGATCAAGATTAAGTCTGCAACGCAAATCGAGCAGATGAAGAAGGCAGGAGCGCTATCTAAGATGGCGCTCCGCCACGTTGGAGCCATGGTGCGCCCCGGCGTTTCGACTTTTGAGCTCGATCAGCTCGCGGAGCAGATTATCCGCATGCATGGCGGCACCCCGGCCTTTAAGGGCTACGGCGGGTTCCCGGGGACCATATGCGCATCGATCAACGATGCCGTGGTCCACGGTATTCCCAATCCCGACATGATCCTGCGCGATGGCGATATCATTTCCATCGATACGGGAGCCGTTGTCGACGGTTGGGTCGGCGATAACGCTTGGACGTTTTTCGTCGGTACCCCCACGCCCGAAGCCAAGGCTTTGTGCGAGGTCACGCGTGATTGCCTTAAGGCTGCCATTGAGCAGGCTGTTCCCGGTAACCATATCGGGGACGTCGGTTATGCCGTTCAGTCCCTCGCCGAGTCTCACGGTTACGGCGTGCTTCGTGATTATGTGGGCCATGGCATTGGCCGCGTGATGCACGAGGACCCCAATGTTCCTAACTATGGAAAGAAGGGGAGGGGCGTTCGCCTCCAGGCCGGCATGGTCATTGCCATCGAGCCGATGGTTACGATGGGTTCCAACCATGTGGGCACGGGCTCCGACGGTTGGATTGTTACGACCAACGACCACCTGCCCGCCGCGCACTACGAGAACACCGTCGCCATTACCAATGACGGTCCGGTGATTCTCACCACGGATGCCCAAGGTGCTTGGTGTTCGCTCCAAGGCGGAGAAATGTAACAAGTTCCATTTAGTTGTGGAGCCATTACGAAGTTATTACGATGCGTGCATACGTGTTGTAGAATACTCAATCGCTGTCGTTTTCTAGAGAAAGATGATTGCTTGTGAAGAAGGAAGACGCAATTGAGCTCGAGGGTACGGTAAAGGAACCGCTGCCCAATGCCATGTTTAAGGTCGAGCTCGAGAACGGTCATTCGGTTCTGTGCAACATTTCTGGCAAAATCCGAATGAATTACATCCGTATTCTCCCCGGTGACAGGGTTGTCGTGGAGCTTTCCCCGTACGACCTGACCCGCGGCCGCATCACCTATCGCTACAAATAGCGGCACGCATACACGCACTCCATTTCCGACTGCAGGCTTAGCTCAACCTACGGTCGGATTGTGTGTGAAGACCAGCCATAGTTTTAAACGCCTGCGGCTGGGCGAGTAGATAGTAGGGAAGTAGTTTGAGCGCTACCGAAAGGAAGAACGATGAAGGTACGTCCTTCGGTCAAGAAGATGTGCGATAAGTGCAAAATCATTAGGCGCCATGGCAAGGTCCTCGTCATTTGCGAGAACCCCCGTCATAAGCAGCGTCAGGGTTAAGAGAGGAGACTACGTTGGCCCGTATTAATGGTGTCGACCTCCCGCGTGAGAAGCGCGTTGAGATCGGTCTGACCTACATTTACGGCATCGGCCGCACCACTGCGACGAAGATTTGCGTCGAGTGCAACGTTAACGTGGATACGCGTGTTAAGGACCTCACCGAGGATGAGGTTAACGCCATCCGCGATTATATCGATAAGAACCAGATCATGGTTGAGGGCGACCTCCGCCGTGAGCGCAACCAGAACGTCAAGCGCCTTATGGACATCGGCTGCAACCGCGGCCTTCGTCACCGCAAGGGCCTCCCGGTCCGCGGCCAGCGCACCCACACTAACGCTCGTACCCGCAAGGGCCCGAAGCGTCAGATCGGTGCTAAGAAGAAGAAATAAGGAGCGCTAGATAGATGGCTACTGCTAAGAAGAACGTTCGCGCTGCCCGTCTGAAGCGCGCGGACCGTAAGAACATTTCCGTGGGCCAGGCTCACATTCGTTCTACGTTCAACAACACGATCGTTTCGATCACCGATCCCCAGGGCAACGTCATTTCCTGGAAGTCGGCTGGCCAGGTGGGCTTCAAGGGCTCCCGTAAGTCCACGCCGTTCGCTGCCCAGATGGCTGCCGAGGCTGCTGCCAAGCAGGCCATGGAGCACGGTATGAAGAAGGTTTCCGTCTTCGTCAAGGGCCCCGGCTCCGGTCGTGAGACCGCCATCCGCTCCCTCCAGGCTGCTGGCCTCGAGGTCTCGAGCATCCAGGACAAGACCCCCATTCCGCACAACGGCTGCCGCCCCAAGAAGCGTCGCCGCGTGTAACTGAAAGGATCGTATCAATATGGCAATCGACAGGACTCCTGTTCTTAAGCGCTGCCGTCAGCTCGGGATCGATCCCGCTGAGCTCGGTTACAGCAGCAAGAAGGAATCTATCCGTCAGCCCAAGCGCCGTCGCAAGGAATCTGAGTACGGCATGCAGCTGCGCGAGAAGCAGAAGGTCAAGTTCATCTATGGCGTTCTGGAGAAGCAGTTCCACGGCTACTTCAACAAGGCCCGTAAGATGAACGGCGTCACCGGCGAGAACCTCATGATCATTCTTGAGTCTCGCCTCGACAACGTCGTCTTCCGTCTTGGCTTCGCCCGCACCCGCAAAGAGGCTCGTCAGTCCGTCCGTCACGGTCACTTCACCGTGAACGGCAAGCGCGTGGACATCCCGTCCTACCGCGTCAAGGCCGGCGACGTCGTCGCTGTCGGCGAGAAGTTCCGTGACCTCCTCCCCATCAAGGAGGCTCTGATTTCCTCCGAGCGCTTTGAGGTCCCTGGCTGGCTCGAGGTCGATATCGAGAAGCTGTCTGGTAACGTGCTCGCTCTGCCGACGCGTGAGCAGATCAGCGGTGATATCAACGAGCAGCTCATCGTCGAGCTCTACTCTAAGTAGTCCATCCGGGCTGCTGAGGCTGGAGGTAATACATGTCAGAATTCATTAGGCCTCAGGTTCAGGTCGAAGAGATCAACGAGACGTCTGCTCGTGTCTCCGTCGAGCCGCTCGAGCGTGGCTACGGCGATACGCTGGGTAACTCCCTTCGTCGCGTTCTTCTGTCCTCGCTCGAGGGTGCCGCCGTCGAGGCTATTCAGATCGATGGCGCGCAGCACGAGTTCATGACCATCCCTAACATGGTCGAGGATGTCACCGACATCGTCCTGAATGTCAAGGGTCTTGTCTTCAGGGCTCTCGGCACGACCGACGAGGCGACCGCCACCATTTCGGTTGACGGCCCCTGCGAGGTCACCGGTGCGGACTTCTTTATTCCGTCCGAGTTTGAGCTGGTCAACCCCGAGCAGCACATCGCTACGCTCACCGAGGGTGGCCATCTCACCATGAGCATGCGCATCGGCTATGGCCGCGGCTATGTTTCTGGCGAGGCCAACAAACGCGACAACGATCCCATCGGTGTGATCCACGTCGACTCGCTGTACTCGCCGGTTTCCCGTTGCGCCAAGCTCGTTGAGGCTTGCCGTGTCGGTCAGCACACCGACTACGACCGCCTTGTCCTCGAGATCGAGACCAACGGCTCCATCGCCCCGCGCGACGCCGTGGTCCAGGCTGCTAATATCATCAACCAGCATATGGCCGCCTTTATGAACCTTGCCGAGACCCCCGAGGTCGAGGAGGAGGCTTCGATCTTCGCTCCCGAGGTCACCAACGACAACGCCGAGCTGGACAAGCAGATCGAGGATCTGGACCTTTCCGTCCGTTCCTACAACTGCCTTAAGCGCGCCAGCATTCACTCGGTCCGTCAGCTCGTTGAGTTCTCGGAGAACGATCTGCTCAACATCCGTAACTTCGGTGTTAAGTCGATCGAGGAAGTGAAGGACAAGCTTGAGTCCATGGGCCTGAGCCTGAAGGCTTAATGCTTCGCATATTTGAGGAGAAACTAGACCATGCGTCACAACGTTAAGAAGGGCCTGAAGCTCGGCACCGATGCGAGCCACACCAAGGCCATGAAGAAGAGCCTTGCTAAGGCCCTCTTCGAGAACGACCGCATCAAGACCACCGAGACCCGCGCTAAGGCGCTGCGTTCGGTCGTCGATCCGATCATCACTTGGGCCAAGAAGGGCGACCTGCACTCTCGTCGTCTGGCTATCGCCAAGCTCGGCGATAAGCAGCTCGTTGCCGAGATCTTCGACAAGGCTGCCCAGGGTATGTGGCAGGACCGCAACGGCGGTTACACCCGCATCATGAAGCTCGGTAACCGTAAGGGCGACAATGCTCCCATCGTTATCATGGAGCTCGTCACCGAGCCTTGCACGCCTAAGGCCAAGAAGGCTGCTCCGGCCCCCAAGAAGGCTGCTGCTCCCAAGAAGGTCGAGGCTGCCGAGGAGGCTCCTGCTGAGGAGACCGCTGAGTAGACAATCCGTCTGCATAGGCTATATTCGAGGGGTACGTTCGCGTACCCCTCTTTTTTTGTCGAAATGCCATTGCCTGTTTGTTGGGAGCGCCCATGACCGCGCCGTCTGATTTCAATTCGATTCCCGAGCTCGACGCCACGCTCGTTTTCCGCGTGGCCTACGATGGCTCGTCCTATAGCGGCTTTGCCGAGCAGCCTGGCCAGACGACGGTTGCGGGTGAGCTGCGCCGCGCTATCGAGACGCTGCTTCGCCGTCCGATCGATCTGACGTGCGCGGGGCGTACCGATGCCGGCGTGCATGCCGTGGCTCAGTACATCAGCGTGCCCGTAACGGACGCTGAGCTCGCCCTTACGCGCCGTAGGTGGATGCGGGCTATGGATGCCCTGCTGCCCAAAGATATCGCCATAAACGAGGTCTACAGGGCCCGTAAAGGCTTTTCTGCACGTTTTGACGCGCGTTCCCGTACGTATACGTACCGTATTGCCGATCGAGATGCGCGCCCCGTGCTGTCCCGCGGTGCCGTGTGGTGGCATCGCTATCCCTTGGATGTTGAGGCTATGTCTGCTGCCTGCCCCGCGCTGCTGGGCGAACAGGACTTTAAAAGCTTTTGCAAGGTTGCCTCGGCCGTTAGCAAGCCCACGCATCGCTGCGTGATGCGTGCCGAGTTTGGCCATGAGATTGCGTTTGGCGAGGACATCCTGACATTTACCATCGAGGGCAATGCGTTCCTGCATTCGATGGTCCGTACGATCGTGGGCACGCTTGTCGAGATTGGCATGCATCGCCGTGAACCCGAGTGGATGCGCGAGGTCATCGATGCTTGCGACCGTACCGCTGCGGGCCCCACGGCTCCTGCCTGCGGCCTTACGTTTATGGGCGTGGATTACGATCCCGCCGAGCTCGTCGTGCTCGACTAGGGGAGGGCTCGACGCGTCGTGCGTCGACACCCGTCATCTGTGGGCTGCGCGTGTTCAACATCTGTTCTTGGCGTGCAATACAACCGGTGTCTCACTGCTTTTATTGCTGGGGTGTACCATGAACCACGGTTTGATTCATTGCTGTCGAGAGGATGGATAACTTGGTTCGACGTGGCTCGCATCCGCGACTTTCGGTGATCCTTGTGGTAGAAGGTTCGCCCAGCTATGCGATGCGTGCGCTTGAGAGTATCCAGAACCAAGACCTCTACGATTTGCAGATTGTTGTTGTCTGCCGCGATGCTGCGCCCGGTGTGCGCCATTCGCTTCAAGTTGCTGCCGACAGAGACATCCATATTGATTTGATTGACGTCGAGGACGCGAAGCGCGGTGCTTGTCTTCGTGCCGGTTTTGCTGCCTCGCGTGGCTCTCAAATCATCGCTATGAACGCCGATGAGTGGTTAGCTCCGCAGTCCCTTTCCAAGATGGTCGATATCGCGTGCGATACTGCGGCAGACATAGTGCTCCCCACGGTGTCGCTCGACCGCTATGATGCACATCGAGAGCGCCATTCGCGCGTCTTGAATGTTGCCCCTATTGTCATTGAAGACAAGTCTTCGATGGTGAGCGGGCTGTCCCAGTTGATTTTAGGCGGCCTAGTCGCTCAGACCTCTGGCGTGATGTATAGCCGTCCGCTGTTTGAGGCATGCCTTTTGTACGACAAGGCGTTTCGCACAGTTGGGTTTATGGCGTGCTCGCTCTCGCGGGCGCAGCGCGTCTCCGGATGCGGCGACGCTTGTTTCCACGCGGCGGCACCTAAGCTTACAGATGCCTTTGATCCCACCATGTATGCCAAGGTATCCGATGATACCCGAGCGCTCGACGAGCTTGCGGACTCACTCTCGGAAGCAGATAGCGGTGGTCGGCTCAAGCTGGCAACCCAAAAGTTCTACTTTGCCGGACTGGTCGCCTGCATCGAGAATTTGTGTCTGAGCCCGCATGGAGTGTCCTCAATCGAGCGTTCCGCCCGTATGCGTGATATGCTCGAGGCGCCTCGAACCCGTCAGATGGTCGCCGCGCTCAAGGATAACCATCGGGGGCTCGGTCTGTTGTTTGGGCCGATCGCCAGCGCCAAGCCCGCGCGCTGCGTGATGTGTACGCATCTGGCAGCTTTTCTTAACCGGACGGGCGCAAAAACCGCCTAAACGGCTCATTACGAAACAAACTTGCATAGAATTGTTTCGAAATGCGTTCTTATACACAAAAGCCTTCAAATAGCGTTAAACTATTCAATCACTGATTGATTGTCTCCGCCATCTTTTGGAGAGAGGGTTTGTATGGCTAAAAAACGCAATGGGCGCCAGGATGCCATTAGAGATATCGTGCGCAATAAGGACGTCCGTACGCAGCGCGTGCTGGTCGATGAGCTCCGTGCCATGGGCTTTGATTGCACGCAGGCGACTGTCTCTCGTGATATTGCCGACATGGGGCTGCGTAAGCTCCCTGAGGGCATCTATGTTCTGGCAGAGGACCTGCACCTGCAGCGTATGGTTTCCGAGCTCGTAACGGGCGTTCTACGTACCGATAATCTGGTCATGATCAAGGCTCAGCCTGGCACGGCTTCCGGCATCGCCGCCGCCGTTGATGCGGCAGAGTTGCCCGATGTGCTTGGCTCGCTTGCCGGCAACGATACGATTTTGGTTATTGCCCAGACGGCCGAGGACGGCGAGCGTCTCGAGGCGCTGATCAATAAGCTGAGCAATTCTCGCAAGTAGGCGTGCGGGTCGTGCGCTCGGCACTGTGTGCGTGACATGGTGGCTTGTAAGGGGGTATCGACGTTGGTCGGTACCCCCTATATTGTTTGCCGGTATAAAGACCGTCCACCAGGTCGCTTTAAACTAAAAGGCCCCCGAGCAGTTTAATAAGCTGCTCGGGGGCCTTGTTGCTAATGGCCGGATGATTTCTAGCCGACCGTATCGTCAGGCGTGGGCGAGGGGTCGGGAGTGGGCGTAGGCGTAGGCGTGCCGCCATCGCCGCCGGTCGAACCACCAGTGGAGCCGCCCGTCGAGCCACCGGTCGTACCGGTGCCGCCGGTGGTGTCGCCGCCCGTGGTCTCGGTGGTCGTGGTCGTCGTGGTAGTCGTTGTGGTGGTTTCCTCTTCGTCCTCGTTCTCGTCCTTGTCGTCGTTCTCCGTCTTCTTGGTGTTGTTGGTGCCGTAGAACTTCCAGACGCTGTTGTTCTTGTAGGTGGGCGCCGTTCCGGTCGCAAACTCCTCGCGCTCGGTACCGGTCAGAACGGTGTTCATAAACCGCTTAAAGACAGGCAGGTTGGTGCTGTCGCCCAGCAGGTCTGTGCCGTATTTTTGGATGGGGATCTCGCCCGCGGAATAGCCGGTCCACAGGGCGCACGCCAGCTGCGGGGTATAGCCGCAGAACCACAGGTTGGTGGTGTTGTCGGTGGTGCCCGTCTTGCCGGCATAGGGCTGGTTGACGCTCAGGGCACCGGCAGCACCCGTACCGCCGCCCTGCATGACGCCGGACAGAACATCGGTGACCGCGGCGGCCTCGCCCTCGGTAAGCACCTGTGAGGGATTGTCCGTGTGCTGGTACAGCACCGAACCGGTACGAGAGTCAATCTCGGTGATGGCGATCGGCTGGCGATAGTGGCCGCCGTTGGCAAACGTCGCGTAGGCGGCGGCCATCTCGAGCGGCGAGATCGAGCCAGTGCCGAGGGTCATGACGGGAACGTCCTCGATGTTGTCCTTGGCGGGATCGATGCCGAGCTTTTTGACGAGCGAGATGATCTTGCTGTTGCCGACGGCTTCCGCCACCTGGATGTAGCCGGTGTTGGAGGAGTATGCCGTTGCCTGCTTAAGCGTGATGTTGCCATAGCTATGGTTGGCGTAGTTTTGGACCTCGGTTGTGGTGCCCTTGGCCTTGAGCGGCGAGTTGCAGTTGAGGGTGACGTTGGGGTTCATGCCGTTTTGGATGGCGGTTGCCAGCGTAAAGGCCTTAAAGGTGGAGCCGACGGGACGCTTGGCCGTGGCATGGTTTACGTGGTTCTCGTCGGCGTTGTAGTCGTAGCCACCCACCATGCACTTGATGTAGCCGGTCTTGGGGTCGACGACGACCATGCCCATGTCCAGGCCGTCGAGCGAGAGCGTGTCGAGCTGCTCGCGGACGGCATTCTCTGCCACCTGCTGCATCGTGGGGTCGATGGTGGTCTTGACGGTCAGGCCGCCCTTAAAGAGCACGTCGGTCGAGAACTCCTGCTCCAGCAGCTGCTTAACATAGGCGACAAAGTAGGGCTGTGAGTATACGTCGACGCCGCTGCCCGAAATCTCGGTCACGTTGAGGGTGATGGGCTCGGCCTGTGCGGCATCGTGTTCCTCCTGCGTAATGTGGCCCAGGCGCAACATGTTGTCGAGGACCTTGTTGCGACGGGACAGTGCCAGGTCGGGGTTGACCGTGGGGTCGTACTGCGAGGGCGAGTTGGGAAGGCCGATGAGCAGTGCGGCCTCGCTGAGGGTGAGGTCGGCGGCGCTCTTGGACAGATAGGTCTCGGCTGCGGCCTCGATGCCGTAGGCGCCGTGGCCGTAATAGATGGTGTTGAGGTACATCATGAGGATCTCGTCTTTGGAGTACATGTCCTCCATCTTGACGGCGATGTAGGCCTCGCGCACCTTACGCTCGATGGTCGAGTCGAACTGCTCCTCCTGCAGGATGGTGTTGCGCACCAGCTGCTGGGTGATAGTCGAGGCGCCTTCGTGTCCGCCGCCGAGGGTTGCCACCGCAGCACGCGCGATACCCCACAGGTCGATACCGCCGTGCTCGTAGAAGCGCTCGTCCTCGACGTCAACGGTGCCCTGCAGCACGTAGGGGGAGACCTCGTCCTTGGTGATGGACTTGCGGTTTTGCGTGTAGAAGCTCGCGATCTTGTTGCCGTTGCAGTCGACGATCTCGGTGGGCTCGCTCACCAGATACGCGTTGGCGTCGGTGTAGTCGGGCAGATCGGACAGCCAGCGGTTGACGTTGCCGACCATGCCGATGCCAAATGCCACGCCCGCAATCAGCAGAAAGCCCAAAAACGAGAGCAGGATTATGGGCAGAGCATGCGTCTTTGAACGGCTGCGTCCCTGTCGTTGGCGAGGACCCATATATTGACCTCCAGGTATGTCGTGCCGGACGGTGGATGTGCCGTCGGGGCAGGATGGACATAAGTTATTACACGATAAACCAAACGGGGCGCGCGAGGCCTCGTGTATGCTGGAAGACGGCATTTTTCAGAGTGAATGCATACCTTGGTAAGGAGTTTGCCGATGGCGATTCGGGCGATGGGGCCGAGCGGACAATACGAGACTGGATTGGATGCTGCCGGTGCGGCGCTGCCCGAGCTGCTGGCGCCGGCGGGCGGGCTCGACCAGATGCTTGCGGCCATCGCCGCGGGTGCCGATGCCATCTACGCGGGGTTGGGCGGCTTTAACGCCCGCGTGAGCGCGCATGGCTTTACGGATGACGAGTTTGCGCGCGGCTGCGCCGTGGCGCATGCCCATGGCGTGCGCGTGTACGTGACGCTCAACGTGTTCGTGTTTGACGATGAGCTGTCCGATGCGGTGGCGCTGGGAGCTCATGCACTGGAGCTGGGCGCCGATGCTCTGATTGTGGCCGATGCCGGGTTGGCCTGCGCGCTGAGCGCGGCGATTCCCGGGGTCGAGATTCACCTGTCTACGCAGGCGGGCGTTCATAGCGAAGGCGCCGTGCGGCTTGCCGCCGATGAGCTGGGGGTCGAGCGTGTGACGACGGCGCGCGAGCTGACGGTCGACGAGATTGCGGCGCTATGTGCCACGGGCGTGCCCATCGAGGTATTCTGCCACGGTGCGATTTGCATCGGTTATTCTGGGGCGTGCGAGTTCTCGGCCCTGCGGCGTGGACGCTCGGCGATGCGCGGCGACTGCACGCAGCCGTGCCGTCTGGCGTACGACCTGGTGGACGAGGCGGGGCAGAGCGTTGTCGCCGTCGAGGGAGATCGCCTGCTGTGCCCGCGTGACTATCTGGGTATTGCGCATCTGCCCGAGCTTGTAGATGCCGGCGTGGCGTCGCTCAAGATCGAGGGGCGCATGAAGAACCCCGATTACGTATTCAACGTGGTGCGGGTGTGGCGCCGGGCACTCGATATGCTGCGCGACGGCGCGTGGGACCCCGATGTCGTGGAAGAGCTTGAACGCGAGCTGGGAAGGTCGTTTAACCGTGGGTTTACCGATGCGTACCTGCGAGGGCGTTCGGGTGCCGAGCTGATGAGCTTTGAGCGCGCAATTAACCAGGGCGTGCGCGTGGGGCGTTTGGTCGCTGTGGGCCACGAAGAGGTGACCGTTGAGCTCGACGCCGCCGTGGCGGCGGGTGACACGCTCGAGATTCGGTTCTATCCGGGTGTCGACGCGCGTCCCGATGTGCCCAAGCGCTGGCCGCAGGTGCCCTGCCCGGTGGATGCCGCAGCGGGGAAGCGCGTCGTCGTGCATTGCAAGCGTAAGGTGGACGCGGGCTGCGAGGTGTACCTGATTCGCAGCGCCGGCGTGTTGGATCAGACGGCGGCGGTGTTGGAGCGCATGCGGGCCGAGGCGGATGCGATTGCGCCCGTTGCGCGTGCCGTTGAAGTGCTGCCCTTTGAGGGCGTTGCGGTGGATGGCGGTGCATCGACGGAGTTGGTGGAGTGCGCGGTTCCCACTCGCATGGTTTTTGCTTGGCAGCTGATGGATGCCGACCCGTGCGGAGAACTCGATTTGTCCGACGCCGTTGTGGTGCTTGACGAGGTGTGCCGCGCGAGTGACGCTGACTGGACCCGCTCACTGATGCAGCGTGCCGGGCGCGTCGTCTGCCGCAACCTGGGACAGGTGGTGATCGCTCGCGAGCTGGGCGTGACGTTTGACGTGGCGGCGCCGGTGTTCTGCGCGAATCGGGCCACGCTTACCTGGCTGCGCGGACTCGGTGCGGGGCGGGTGTACTTGCCGGCCGAGTTGCTCGGCAATGATGCGAAACGTATTGCCGAACTGACGGCCGAACCTGATGTTTTGGGCCCCGTCGATGCCGATTGCCCCGAGCTCATGGTGTGCGAGCACTGCCTGCTGACCGCCGAGGGCGTCTGCGCCACCGATGCGACGGGGCAGGTCCATTGTCGTGACTGCTTGCGTCGTCGGCAGGCACGCTATCTGGTCGAGCGTGACGGTACACGTCTGCCAGTTGCCATTGACGCATGCGGCAGGACGAGGATTTTCCTGTCGTAGGTGCCGCGTCGCGTCAGTTTGTTATCATAAGAGAGTTTATGGACTTCCAGCACCGCCGTTTTCGGCGAGGGTGCTATAGCAAAAGGAGGATACCCAATGCTGTCTGTTGACGAGCAAATGCGTATCATCACCTCGGGCGCCGCGCAGATCGTTCCCGAGGCCGACCTTCGCAAGAAGCTTGAGAAGGGCGAGCCCCTCAACATCAAGCTCGGCGTCGACCCCACCAGCCCCGACCTGCACCTGGGCCACGCCGTGCCGCTGCGCAAGATGCGTCAGTTCCAGGACCTGGGCCACAACGTCACCCTCATCATCGGCAACGGTACCGCGCTGATCGGCGACCCCTCGGGCAAGAACTCCACGCGTCCGCAGCTTTCGCAGGAGCAGATCGAGGCCAATGCCGAGACTTATGTGAGTCAGGCCATGAAGATCCTGGATCCCGAGAAGACCACCATCGTGCACAACGGTGACTGGATCTTGTCGATGGATCTGGCCGGTCTGCTGCAGGTGTGCTCCAAGTTCACCGTCGCCCGCATTCTTGAGCGCGATGACTTTACCAAGCGCTACCAGTCTCAGACGCCGATCGCCCTGCACGAGTTCCTGTACCCCGTGATGCAGGCCTTTGACTCCGTGCAGATCAAGGCCGACGTGGAGATGGGCGGCACCGATCAGCTCTTCAACCTGCTCGCCGGCCGTGAGCTTATGGAGAAGATGGGCATGGAGCCGCAGATTGCGCTCACCATGCCGCTGCTCGAGGGTACCGACGGCGTGCGCAAGATGTCCAAGTCCTATGGCAACTACATCGGGCTGACCGACGCTCCCAAGGATATGTTCGGCAAGACCATGTCCATCCCCGACGAGATGATTGGCAAGTACTACCGCCTGGCGAGCTCGCTCACCCCGGCAGAGGTCGACAAGATCGACGCCGCCCTGGCCGACGGCTCTGCCGATCCCTATGAGCTCAAGCGCGCTCTGGGTCGCGACCTGTGCGACACCTACCACGGCGCCGGTGCCGGCGACGAGGCTCAGGCTGAGTTCGACCGCGTGTTCAAGGAGGGCCAGCTCGCCGACTTCCCCGAGAAGCACGTTGAGCTGACTGTTAACGACGAGGGCCAGATCTACCTCGCCGGCCTGCTCAAGGACTTGGGTCTTTCGGCGAGCGCCGGCCAGGCTCGTCGCGATATCGACGGCGGCGGCGTCAAAATCAACGGCAAGGCCGTGGCTCCCAAGAGCTATAACATCGATCCCAGCGCCCTCAAGCTGGGCGACACCCTTTCTGTGGGTAAGCGCAAGGGCTTCAAGTTGGTTTAGTTACGCGGTTTTACCAAACCGCGTAACGACTCGACGCTGCGCGGGCCGCATTTGGACAATCTGACGTTCAACTTCAAGGGCGCGACCAGAAGGTCAGCGCCCTTTCGTTTCACGTCACCTTGTCTCAAATGCGGCCCGCTCGCTGTCGTTGCCAAAACATCGGCGTTTTAATATCGGCGCTGCCGTGGTTGGCACTTGGGGACGTTCCTTTTATGCCGGCACTTTGGGACACTCCTTGCCATTGGTGCAAAGTAACCTGCCCCCATTGCGCTGAGCGGCGTGTGCCGTTAAGCGGAGGGGCGTATTGTTGGCCCATCGTTTGGGCATACAATGGCTATTAGCTTGCTGCGGTGAAGGCCTGTCCGCTCCGCAGCTGTTTTCTACGGTTAAAGGAGTATGTATGTCCGTTGAGGTCATGAGGTCTGTGATCGATGCTGCCGAGGGGCGCGTGCCCGTCGACACGCTGTTTACCAATGCGCAGATTGTCGACGTGTATGGCCAGCGTGTGGCGCCCGGCAGCGTTGCCGTCAAGGACGGTGTGATCGTCGGCGTGCTCTACGATGGTCGCGACGATGCTGCTGGCACCTACGAGGCAACTGAGGTCATCGACTGCCAGGGTCGCTATCTCGCTCCCGGTTTTATTGACGGGCATCTGCATATCGAGTCTTCGAACATCCGTCCCGCCGAGTATGCTCGCATGGCCGCGACGCGCGGTACTACCACCGCCATTGCCGACAGCCACGAGATTGCCAATGTTGCCGGTCTCGACGGCTTGCGCTTTATGATTGAGGATGGCCGCCGCGCACCCATCTCCATCAAGTACATGATGCCTTCGTGCGTGCCCGCGCTGCCCGACGAGCAGGCCGGTGCCGTTATTTCGGCTGCCGATATGCAGGCGTTTTTTGCCGAGCATCCAGGCGATGTCTTTGGTCTGGGCGAAATGATGAACCTGCCGGGCGTCTTTATGGCCGACCCCGAGACCTGTGCTCGCATCGATGCTGCCAACCAGACGCCGTCCAAGCAGGTTGACGGCCACGCGCCGCTCGTTGCCGGTAAGGACCTCAATGCCTATGCCGCAGCGGGCATTATCGCCGACCACGAGTCGACGATTCCCGAGGAGGCGCTCGATAAACTGTCCCGCGGCATGTATGTGATGCTGCGTGAGGGCACGTGCAGCCACGACCTGGCCAATTTGTCCCCGATGCTGCTGGAGAATCCTGCTCGCGCGCGCCGCTGCTGCTTTGCGACCGACGACCGCGCTCCCTCCGATGCGCTTTCGACCGGCATGATCGACAATGCCTGCCGCGTGGCCATCGAGGTCGGCGTCGACCCGGTGGTCGCCATCTCCATGGCGTCCCTTTCCACGGCTGAGGCATTTGGCCTGGACCACGGCTGCCGCGACCCGCACGAGCTCCGCGGCGCAATCGCCCCGGGCAAGCGCGCCGACCTGCTGTTGTTTGATGACCTGACGTTTGCCAAGGCTCCGCATCGCGTATATGCCGCCGGTGCTCTGGTGGCGCAGGATGGCACCTTTGTGGGCGAGGTCGCACCCGAGACGGCCGATGTCGCCTCTCTTGCCGATGAGCTGCGTGCTTCCGTTAAGCTGCCGAAGCTTTCGCTCGACGTATTCGATTATGCCTTTAAGCCGGGCGAGGCCGTTATCGATGTCATCCCGGGTATGGCTATCACGGGTATGGCCCGCCCCGAGAGCGCCGAGGACTTGCGTCGCATTATGCTTATCGAGCGCCATGGCCGCGGCGTGTCGCTGCAGGCCGAGGGCGTCGACGGCGACGGCCCCGCTGGCCTGGGCCTGGTTGGCAAGCATATCGGTCGCGGCTGGGTGCGTGGCTTTACCATCACCGGTGGTGCCATTGCCTCCACGATCGGCCACGACTCGCACAACGTGTGCGTGGTGGGCGACAACGCCGCCGATATGATGGCTGCCGTTGAGGCCGTGGGCCAGGGCGGCCACGTGCTGGTGCGCAACGGCGAGGTCGTGGCGCGCATTCCGCTGGCGCTCGGTGGCCTGATGAGCGAAGGCACGGCCGAGGACGTTGCCGCGCAGCACGATGACTTTATGGTCAAGGCGCGCGCCATGGGTATTGAGCCGCCGCTCGACCCCATCATGGGCATCATCTTCCTGCCCCTGCCGGTCATCCCGACGCTCCGCATCCGCCCCGAGGGCATGTTCGACGTTACAACCTTCACCTACGCCGACTAGTCATCGGGGACGTTCTTAAACGACTAGTCATTGGGGACGCTCTTTGGCGGGCTGCCTGGCGCCGCGACCGTAGGACCTCTGGCATGTGTGAGCTATTTACCAGGTCCTTGTAACGTTTACGCCCGCGGAGTCTTATTTGAGCTCCCTTTGGGTACGTTGGAATCGGATACACGTTCGATTCCAACAAGCCCGAAGGGAGCTTTTCTATGTTTAAACTGATTGCATCCGATATGGACGGCACACTGCTTGACGAAAACGGCCAGGTGCCTCCCGAGACCTACGAACTGATTCTGGCGCTACACGAGCATGGCGTGCATTTTGCCGCATCGTCAGGCCGCCGCTACGATCGCCTGTGCGAGTTTTTCGCACCCGTTCGCGACAAGATGGACTTTGTCGCCGCTAACGGCGCCCAGGTCTACGCCGACGGCAAGATGGTAGACCGCGAGGTGTATTCGCACCTGGCGATTCGAAAGCTCGCCCAGGCCGTCGCGACGTTTCCCAATCTGCATCTTGCGCTTTTTGACCGAACCAAGTCCTTCTTGCTCGATGACGAGTGCAAGTTCGTGCGTGAGGTCGATAAGGACCTTCCCAATGCCGAGCGCATTTGGGAGCTGCCCGATCCCAGCGTAAATATCATCAAGGCGAGTATCTTTTGCGATGACGGTGCCGTTATGGACAGCGCTTACGTACTACAGCGCGAACTCGGTCAGCTCTTTACTTTTGCGCCTTCGGGCAACGCGTGGATCGATGCCATGCAGCCCGGCGTATCGAAGGCCTCGGGCATCGCGCAGCTCGCGGAGCATTACGACGTTGGACGCGACGAGGTCATGGCGTTTGGCGACTCGATGAACGACTACGAGATCATTCGCTTTGTCGGCACGGGCTGCGCGATGGAAAACGCGCGTCCCGCGCTCAAGGCGGTGGCCGATCGCGTGGTGGGTTGTAACCGCGACCACGCCGTCCAGCAGGAGCTCCGTCGCGTGTTGGAGAGTCTCTCCTAATTCGGCAGATGGGGACGTTCCTTTTCTGCCGACAGTGGGGGACAGTCCTTGCAGCTTTTTGCGAAGAGTGTCCCCAACGACTAGTCGTTTAAGAACGTCCCCAATGACTGACCAATGACTAGGCAAGGGCGGCCATGATGGTGCGGGCGACGCCGTCGTGGTCGTTGTCGTATTCGGTGATGGCGTCGGCGGCCTCGCGGTCTTCGGACTCGGCGTTGATCATGGCCATGCCGTGGCCCGCTGCCTGCAGCATGGGGATGTCGTTGATGTTGTCGCCGAACGCCCAGGCGTCGGCGAGACGCTCGCCCAGGTATTCGCATAGCCACGTGAGGGCCGTCCCCTTGGTGGCGCCCTCGCCCATGACCTCGATATTCATGGCGTACGAACGCGTGACCTCAATGCCTCCGAGCGTGTCGAGCGCCGTCGCGATGGCGTCGCGATCGGCCGGGTTGTGCCAGTACATGGCGATACGTTCGAGCGTCTCGACCTCGTCGATCTTGCTGTCGATATCCATGTCGATCGGCGTTCGTGTGCGCTTGAGTGAAGCCGCGATGTGGGGGTCACCGCCGCAGAACTCATCCAGGCGCCCGTATAGCGAGCGGGGGAGGAAGCACTGTCCATCCGCGAAGATATCGAAGGTCACATCGTGGCCGGCGGCAATGCGATGGATGCGGTGGGCAATGCCGCAATCGAGCGGTCGGCTCAAAATGCGCGTAGCACGTGAGGTGTCGGTGGGCGTATCTTCGTCGAGCCGCCAGACGCTGGCGCCGTTGGCGCAGACCGCGTAGTGCACGGCGGGATGGGCGAGAATGGGCTCAAAGATGCCCGACAGCGGGCGCCCCGTGCAGGGAACAAACTCGATGCCACGACGTGCGAGCTCGTCGAGCATTGCCCAAGTGGCGTCGCTCATCTGCTTATCGCTCGTCAGCAGCGTCCCATCCATATCGGAAAACACAATCATTCGTTGCGATCCTTTCTACTGGCATAAAAAGTGTGGCCAAGGGCTTGGGTCCCTGGCCACGCTCGAGTTCTATAACGGTCCGCGTCCTAGCGGTCAGCGAGCGGCTTGTACTCCAGCGGCTCGATCACCGGACGATAGGCCGGGCGAATAATACGGTGCGCGCAGAAGAGCTCTTCCATGCGGTGCGCAGACCAGCCGGCCATGCGGGCGACGGCGAACAGCGGCGTAAAGAGCGTCTCGGGCACGCCGAGCATCTTGTAGATAAAGCCCGTGTACAGGTCGATGTTGGCACAGATGGGCTTGGTCATGCCGTGATCGCGCATCACTTGCGGGGCCAGGCGCTCGATGCGCTCGATGAGCGCGAACTCCTCGCCCAGGTCCTTCTTGGCGGCAAGCGTGCGCGCGTAACGACGGCACACCTCGGCACGCGGGTCGCTCAGCGTGTAGACGGCGTGGCCCATACCGTAGATGAGACCCGTGCCGTCGAAGGCCTGCTTGTCGAGGATCTTGCCCAGGTAGGCTGCGACCTCGTCCTCGTCCTCCCAGTTGGAGACATGCGCGCGGATGTCCTCGTGCATAGACACGACCTTGGCATTGGCGCCGCCGTGGCGCGGGCCCTTGAGCGAGCCGATAGCCGCGGCGTAGGCGGAATACGGGTCGGTGGCCGAAGACGACAGCACGCGGCAAGCGAAGGTGGAGTTGTTGCCGCCGCCGTGCTCGGCATGCAGCATGAGCATAACGTCGAGCAGCATCGCCTCATCGCGGGTGAACGCCATGCCGCCGCGCAGGACCTGTAGGATGGTCTCGGCGGTGGAGAGACCGGGCGTAGGGTGCGGCACGTGAACCTCGGAGCCGCGAAGCTTGGCGACCGAGGCCATGTGTGCGAAGGCGGCGATGCGCGGGAGACGTGCGAGCATGGAAATGGCGACGTCGATTTCGTGCTCAGGCGTGATCACGTCTGGTTCGGCATCGAAGGCGTAGAGCAGCAGTACGGCGCGCTGGAGCACGTTCATGATGCTCGACGACACCGTGGTCATAGGGAACTCTTTAACGTACTCGTCGCTCAGATGTCTAAAGGCACCTAGGCGCTCGCAGAAGCCGTCGAGCTCTTCCTTGTTGGGCAGCGAACCCGTGATAAGCAGATAGGCGACTTCTTCGTAGCCGTAGCGATTCTCGGCCTGGGCATTGTTGACCAGATCCTCGATGCTGTAGCCGCGAAGCGTGAGCTTGCCCTGATCGGGCACGACCTTTCCGTCGACCTTGTTGTAGCCGTGCACATCCGAGATACGAGTGAGGCCCGCGACCACGCCCGAGCCGTCGGCATTGCGCAGGCCGCGCTTGACGTTGTGCTCGACAAACAGGTCCTCGTCATAAGGGTCGGTCGGCAGGCCGTGGTAGAGGCTTTCGCTCTCAGACGAAATCTGGCGGCTTGCTTCGTAATCCAGAACCAGTCGGCTCAAGTGGTCATCGAAGCGGTAATAGATTTTCTTGGCGTCGTAGGCCATGCGCGCTCCTCTCCGGGCCGCATCGGGGTGGCTTGCATGGGCATGCGCGCGTCAGGCTATCCCCAGCGGCTTGTTCGCTACAGGCGGTACATAAAGTTAAAGACGTCCTCGCGCTGAATGGACACGTTGACGCCCGAAAGCTCGCCGGCCTCGGCCAGGGCCTTCTGCAGCTCAGCGAAGTCGAGCTTGGACTCGGCGGTATCGGCCAGCATGGTCATGGTGAAGATGTCCTCGATAATGGACTGCGTGATGTCGCGGATGTCGACGTTGGCCTCGCCCAGGACGCGGGTGACGCCGGCGACGATGCCGGGGCGGTTCTTGCCAAGGACGGTGATGACGATACGGGAGGACGAGATCTCGGCCATGGGAAACCCTTTCGCGTGATTGCGGCGCGCGCGGGGCGCTCCGCTACGGTACAGTGTTCATCATTGTACCTGTCTGGCGCAAAAAAGGCGCGCTCGCTGCGGCGTTACATGCCTGCAACATGAGCGTAAGGGGGAAGGCCGTACGGGGAAGAGCCGTCTGGCGCGTGTCCGGCTCGTGTTGGGTTGATTTCCGATCTCAGCCGAACACATTGAGCGGACAGGCCGTTCCCGCAGTCAGCCGAACGCCTCCGACGGCTGATTCCGAACTGGAAGCGGAGGGCACCCCCGCCCTTCGGTAGGGGATACCGCTCCGCGGCGCATGCCGCGGGCGGCGCCCCTATCGGACCACCGTGACCTCAGTTGGGATGGGCCCAGCACTGCCGCGTACTCGGTGAGCTAGAGCCAACTGTTCGTCTTCACGTCGCGTATGGCGATATTGCGGTCGTCCGGCTCGGTGATGCCGTAGCCGAACGCCTGGAGCGTCTCGATGGACTCCTGGATCCTCTGTTGGAACATGGGACCCGGATCGACCCTCGGCCCGAGGTGCCCGCGCCAAAGGCACGGCGTGGCGCGCAGCATGTTATGGATTTTGGAGATGGGCTCGATGTCGGCGTAGACGTTGAGCGTCGCCATGGCGTCCTTGTGGCCGAGGATCGATTGGAGCGCCTTGATATCGCCGCCTTGGCGGATCCACTGCGTTGCGAACGTGTGGCGAAGGCCGTGGAACGTGATCAGCTCGTCGTTGGTGCCCATGAGGCCGTTGGTCTCCGAGAACGTCTTGAACGCCCTGCGGATATAGCTTGTCGTCGCGAAGGTCGCGCCCGGCTCCGACAGGATGTAGCAGTCCCCGATCTCGACCGCCCCGGTAAGGCCGCGCAAGCGCAGCTTTCCGCAGTCGATCTCGTGGGTCTCCTTCAGGAAGGGGAGTAGGCCGACCGGGTCGATGGGGATACCCCTGGCGTCATGGGTCTTGGTGTCCTTGATGAACGAACTCATTCCCTTCGCGTACGCCACCGAGTGTCTGATCGAGATCAGGCCCGTCTCGAAATCCACATCGCACCACCGAAGGCCGCAGACCTCGCCGATTCGCATCCCCGTGTGCAGGGCGAGTACGACCGCCCTCTAATCCTCGGCGGACCAATCGAGTCCGAACTCCTTTCGGGCATCCTCTTCGCTCATGACTTCGAGAAGGTCTCCGGGTTGGCAACGAAGGGCGAGGCATAGCTGCTCGAGTGTGTTGAAGCGAATGCCGCGAATATGCCCTTTTTTAATACGGGACAGGTTCACGGGCGTGGTTCCAATCCTTTCGGCAAGTTCGTTCGAGGAAATCTTTCGCTCGGCCATGATCTTGTCGAGGCGAACAATTACGGGCATGGCGTTTCCTTACGCAATCTCGTCGGAGTCGAGGTACAGCTCTCGGGCGTACAAGAAGAGCTGGGAAAGCATGAACAGGACGATGCCGAGAACCAGAGAGGTCCAATCGAATGATGAAGCGATCTCTTGGGCGCCGACGGCCCCCTCGCCGCCAAACATCGAAACGGAGGTTTTGAGTGAGCCGGCGTAGAGGCTGGTGGCAGCTTGAACAACGAAGAGAATGCCGAGCACCTTCAAGCATGTCGCAGACCCTTTCTTGAAGGGGTCTCCGCTCTTGATCGTCCACACGAGAACGGCGCTGAGGATGGTCGTAGCGATGCCGATGACGGCAGGGACCAATGTCGAGATCGCAAGGGCTGGATACGCGGGGGAGTCTGCAATTACAGGGTTGTCGAGCACTTCGATTGCTGGCTTTAAGGAGAACGCCACTTGTGCGATGGCGGTGGCGCAAAGGGTCGCAGAGGCTATCGCACATGCGATGCGGAAGGAATGAAGCCGGGGAGTGCGATTGTCGGAACTCATAATAACCTCCGAAGAATTTAAAAAACTCAGGTTACTTTTTAACAGTTTATGTTAAATTGACTTTGCCGGCAAGTAATCACAACATGCTGCAACCGAAACCCCTCTAGATTGGAGAGGATTATGTTCAGTACTGTTAAGTCGTGTAAGCTCTTGGTTTTCCTCGGCCTCGCTCTTTGTCTGTTGCTGCCGGGAGCCCCCGCTTTTGCGGATACCCCGATGCCTCCTTCCCAGGAGAGCAGCCAGTGTGCCCTCGTTGAGCCCCTCGGGTATACGGACGACGTCGTCGATACCTACTGGAGCTACAGCTGTCCTCGCGGCGTAAGCGGGCACAGCATCTCGATGTTCAACATCTCTTACAAGACGATCTCCTACCGAAATGGCTATCGCCGATCCGCGCATCATAGGGAATCCCGCCTCGCTGCAATGTGCTCCTGTGGTGTTCTTGGCACAACTGATAAATGGCAATTTGTCTATAGCACCTACTAGATGCGAGGAAGGGCCGAGCATTTTGTTCGGCCCCTCTGTTCCGACTGGATGAGGTTAAGGTTGGCGATGAATATGCTCAAAATCTCGAAGGCGATCTTTAGGTCGCTTCTCTCCTCCAGGTCGCTCTGTGTTGTCGTTGTTGCGTTGATGGTTCTTTGTGCTCTGCCCGTCTTCAGGAGCGCGGCTGGCATCGACGGACGGGTCGAATACCTCGAGTCGGGAATAACCCGTGTTGAGCAGGAATTGTCAGCATCCTATGCGGATGCGCTTGTGAATGCGGGGGAGGACGGTGTCTATACCTCTTCATCAAGCATGCCCGCGCTTCTGTACCCTCTTGCCGCGGGACGTCTTATCTTGGCACCGCTCTCTCCCCTACTTCCGTTTCTGCAGATATCGGATGGAGAGTACACCTATTATGACGGATCGAAGGAGTACTTGCTATGGGTCGCAACGGCCGTTGCCGTCTCGTTCCTTGCCGCGCGTCTTAACAAACGTGAAAAGCTCATCATCCAGGCACCGATGGGCGAGCTGGGTAGACTTGTTGCATCGAGCGTATGGGCGAGTGTTTTTGCAATGCTTGCCGTCCTCGCCATCAATCTTCCAGGGATAATCGCCGCGCTTGTGAAGAATGGCCCGGGCTCGCCGTTCTATCCGATAGGCTACATTCAATATGCGACTCCGGTTATCAAACCGGCTTGGCTGGTGTTCGCGCAGACGGCCATCTTGCAATTCTTGGTGGCAGCGTTCATCTCGCTTGTCGTTCACCTTGCCGTGAAGATTGCCAATAACCCTACGCTTGGAATCGTGTTCGTATGTGCCCTGATGGGGGTGACGATGGTTCCCGGGTATTACGGAAGATCCATCGCTTTACGTGAGTTCGCCCTGTTGAATCCCCTTACGTATGCGAACACTGAGTTGACCGTCGGCGCCTATAGCCCGTACCCGACAACGCAGATAGTGAATCTGCCTGGACTTTGCTTCGAGCGTGGCGCGATTGCCCTCGTATGCGCAATCGGGATCGAGGTGCTGGCAATTAGTCTGCTTTGCGTTGCTGGAAAGAGCGGCTGCGCGTGCCCGATATCCCCGATTTGTCTTGAGAGAGGTTCCTTCACTGCATCGAGAACGGCAACTCGTTCGAGCGCTTGTGCCTCCGCCGTTGCATACGTAAGAACGATGGGGAAACTGCTCCTGCGTTCTCCTACCCTCGCCGTATGCGCGATTGCAATGTCGACGACGATGCTGGCCCCGGCTCTGGTCGAGATGTTTCCTGACGCTGATAACGTTTCCGCTGTTCGGTATAGGGATGGGGAGCTCCGTTCAATAGATCGGTATCTAGAGCAGAACGCTGCGAATATGGACGTCGAGGGCAAAGCGGCCCTGGAAGACATGCGGGATGCTCTTTCGGGTTTCGTGTACGCGCCTATGCCTGCGGAGGGGTTTCGAAGCCTTGCGACGTACGAGCGCGCTCGAGGTGAGCTGGGCGCGGCAGATGCGACTCTCCTGCAATCGATCGGAATCGAGCCGGAGACTCCTTCTCGTGCGGAGGCGCGCGCCCTTCTGCTTGAGTCGATCGCGAGCTTGCCGGACCCCAAGGTTTACGAGTTAAGTACGAAGATGCCCCCATTAATCCTCCTTTCGTATCTCCAGGCAGCGCTTCCCTCCTTCTTTTTGCTGTTGCCCGTGGTTGTCACATCGCTCGCGTGCACCCACCTGCAGTGTCGTTCCCTTCTGGTTCTCCAGATCCCCGCAACAGCGCATGTGCGTTTTCTGACGGCTGTTGCGCTGGCTCTCCTGCTTGGCTTGGTGCTGCTTTTGGTGTCGATGGTTCCCGCTGTCGTTGTGTCCGTGATTAAGAACGGTGCGGGTGGATCGGAGTATCCCGTCGCTCTCATTCGGGCGGGAGCTTCGACAACGTCCATGGTGGGGGAGGCGGTGTTGTGCAGTATTCCGTTGCTGGTCATGGCATACGGCGTGATTTCCGTCGTCGCTGCGTTGACAGCAGCGATTAGCCGCAACCCCGTTGTCACCGGAATGGTTTGCGCGGTTCTCTTGGTGTTGGGTTCGTTGAGCGCTCATGTTGAAAGCGTGGGCATGGGCGTCGCGCTGCTGGCTCCATTCGCCTCGTTTGATCCCGCTTCCCAGGTGGGGACGATTGGGTTCCTTGGGCGAGGGACGAACGCGATGCCTTTTGGAGAGGTCGTCGGCGCATCGGGCACTCTGCTGGTGGTCTTGGGCGCCGTATCTCCGTTGATGGTGCGCCTGAGTGTTCCAAAGATCGAAAGGGGATGATCTCGATGATTGACCTTCAAACGCTGACGATCTCTTATGGAAAGAAGGTGCTCGTAGATTCGGTGAACGCTGAGTTTGCCCCGGGTACGGTCTACGGTCTCGTCGCTCCGAACGGGCATGGAAAGACGACGTTGCTGCGTGCGATGGCAGGTTTGCCGGGTCCTCGCGTGGACGGGAGCATCGTTCTGGATGAGGTGCAGGGTACGGGTGCGAGAGAGGTCCGTTCTATGATCATCTATGCACCTGGTGAGGGGACGCTGCTGTATCCCGGATTGCGTGCGGAAGATCACCTCAAGATGGTTTGCGATATGTGGCCGCATGCTCGCGATATCGAAGAGATAGTGGAACAAACGCAGATAGGCGAGTTCGCGAAGATGAGGATCCGCACTCTGAGCCAGGGCATGAAGCAGCAGCTTACCCTGGCGATTGCGTATGCGACGGGCGCGCGGTACCTTCTATTAGATGAGCCCATGAACGCGCTCGACCCCAGCAGGGTGGACTTGCATTCCGAGATTCTCAGGAAGCTGGCCGATTCTGGTACGTGCATCATCATGTCATCCCACATCTTGGATTCGGTCGATAGGCTGTGCGATGAGATTCTGTTTTTGAAGGATGGGAGGCTCATTAGAAGCATTCCGCAAGATGATGCTGCGCCGAAGTCTCCTGGATCCCATTTCGCAAAGCCTGCCGGACGCGCCGAGGGTGCGCTAAGCACGTATCGGCGACTCTACGAAAAGGGCGGGTAGAAATGCAAGTTAAAAATCTATGTGGCCAATGTGATACCGTTGAACCCGCATA
>CABSNR010000032.1:0-30788 GCA_902479145.1 uncultured Collinsella sp. | reverse complement strand
CTTCGTTAAACGGGCGCTAGGGTGTCACCCTTACACCAACATTTTCGACGCGATCAGACGAAGGCTATCTATCGAACCTTGGCATTTTTCGCCATTCCGGCCCTGGTGGGCGGTACCTTTCAGATCGTATACTCGGTGCCTGGCCTTTGTGTCGGCATAATGATTAGCATGTTGCTGCTCTATATCATCTGCCAGGAGCAACTGATCTCGACTGACCCGTTGACTGGACTCAATAACCGCAACCGTTTTGAGACCTATATGCTGTCGCTCTTTTCAAATGTGGATCAGGCCGAAGATGTATATCTGCTTATGATGGACGCTGACGGCTTTAAGCAGATTAACGATCGCTATGGACATGTGGAGGGCGACCATGCTCTTCAGGTTGTTGCGACGGCGCTCAAGGATGTCTGCTCGGCGTCTGGTGGCTTTATCGCGCGTTATGGTGGCGATGAGTTCGTGGTGCTCCAAAAGGCAGCGGCGGAACAGGATATCATGCATCTGTGCGCGACAATCAACGACGAGCTCGCGCATGCCGAGGTGCCGTATGCATTGCGGATGTCCATCGGTTGCGCGCGGGTCGGCGATAGTGTTGATACCTGGCAAGACTTACTTCGCGCTGCCGATGCGGAGCTCTATCGCGTCAAGGCCGAGAAAAAGAAAGCCGGCGTACAAATACGCTAGAAAAGGGGCATACGACCGCATTGATGGTCGTGCGCCCCTATTGCGTTGGCGGGATTAGTAGCGGCTGTCGAAGATACGCCTCGTCTTTTTCTTGGAACGAGGCAGTTCGCTAGGCCTTTTTTGGCTTGTTTACGATGATGATGCCGCCGCAAACCAACAGCAGGGCAACGATGACGGTAATGGGGCTCGTGCCAGCGCCCTCGCCGAGCAGCAGCGCGCTCAGCAGCACACCAAAGACGGGGTTCATAAACCCAAAGACCGAGACGCGGCTGACGGGGTTGACGGCAAGCAGGCGCGACCACATCGAGTAGGCGACCGCGGAGATAAGCGCCATGTAGATGATGAGCGCGATGGCGGGGGCAATCGCCGTGGGGGAGAGCGCGCCACCCATCAAAAAGCCGATGGCGGTGAGGACCAGGCCGCCGACTAAGAACTGCCACCCGGCAAGCAAGACGCCGTCGTGCTCACGCGAGAAGATACCGATCAGGCAGGTCGAAAGGGCACCCGCGACGGTGGAGGCTAGGATAAAACCCTCGCCGTCGAGCGTAAAGCCAAAGGTTCCATCCGCGCCCGAAAGGTTGACGAGCGCGACGCCGGCAAAGCCCAGCACACAGCCAAGCACCTTGGCCGTATTGAGCTTTTCGGTGCGAAATGCCAGGGCGGCAAAGAGGATTGCGAGGAAGTTGGCGCTGGCCTCGATGATGGAACTCGACATGGCGCTGGCGCGCGAGAGTCCCAGGTAGAAAAAGAAGTACTGCCCGATAGTCTGGAAGAGCGACAAGAAAAAGATGGGCTTGATGTCACGAGCCTGCGGAATGAGGGGGCGGCGTTGGGCCGCACTCATCCCAACGATAACCAGGGCGCCGGCAAGCGTGAAGCGCAAGCCCGCAAAGAGCAGCTGTGAGGCGCTATCGTGAGCGGGGATACCAAAGAGTGCGTAGCCGATCTTGATGCAGGGAAAGGCCGATCCCCAGAGTGCACAGCAAACAAGACAGCCCAGGATGAGTCCGGGCAGGGTGGCGAGATACGGCTTGCGGCTTTCCATGATGTCCTTCCTACATGCGCGAAGCAAAAAAAGAACCCGCCACCGGATGTGTCGGTGGCGGGTGTTGTTACCCGAAGGGATTGTAACCGATGGGAAAGGTTTAAGCGAAGTAGGCTACGCCGCTCTCAAAGATCGGCATGAACTTATCGCCGGGGACATGCTCGGGCACGTTGCGATACAGGTTGTCGCCGCGACGCTCGGCATGGCCCATCTTGCCCAGGACGCGGCCGTCGGGGCTCGTGATGCCCTCGATGGCGAGTGCGGAGCCGTTGGGGTTGACGGAGAGATCCATGCTGGGCTTGCCGTCCTCGCCCACGTACTGCGTGGCGACCTGGCCGTTGGCGATCAGCTGGGCGAGTACCTCGTCGTTGGCGACAAAGCGGCCCTCGCCGTGGCTGATGGCGACGGTGTAGGGGTCGTCCAGGCTGCACTGCGACAGCCACGGGGACAAGTTGGACGAGATGCGGGTGCGCACCAGACGGCTCTGGTGGCGACCGATGGTGTTGAACGTCAACGTGGGCGCATCGGGCGTGGCGTCGACGATGTCGCCGTAGGGCACCAGGCCGAGCTTGATCAGGGCCTGGAAGCCGTTGCAGATGCCCAGCATCAGGCCATCGCGGGCCTTGAGCAGGTCGCGGACTGCCTCGGTGACCTCGGGAGCGCGGAAGAACGCCGTGATGAACTTGGCGGAGCCGTCGGGCTCGTCGCCGCCCGAGAAGCCGCCGGGGATCATAACGATCTGGCTTGCACGGATGCGGCGGGCAAGCTCGTGGGTGCTCTCGGCGACGGCCTCGGGCGTGAGGTTGTTGATCACGAAGGTGTTGGCCTCGGCACCGGCGGCACGGAAGGCGCGGGCGCTGTCGTACTCGCAGTTGTTGCCGGGGAACACGGGGATGATCACGCGCGGGCGGGCGATCTTGGCGCCGGCGTACACGTGGATGTCCTTGGCGCGGAAGTCGATGGTCTCGGCCTCGGGGGTCTCGTCGGCGCTGCGGTAGGCAAAGACGCCCTCGATGCCGCTCTCCCAGGCCTCCTGGAGCTCGGAGAGCTCGATGACTTCGGAGCCGGTGTCGATGACATAGCCCTCGACGGTGGTGCCCAGGGGCTCGACGACAACGCCGTCGGCGACCTCGGGCAGCTCGGCATCCTCGGCGAGCTCGACGATAAAGCTGCCGTAAAGCGGGGTGAAGAGGCTCTCCACGTCTACATCCTCGGCAAGCTCGATACCGATCTGGTTACCGACGCACATCTTAAAGAGGCTCTCGGCGCCGCAGCCGTAGCCGGGCGTGGAGATGGCCAGAGCGTTGCCGGTAGCAGTGAGCGCCTCGACGGCGTCAAACGCGGCGAGCAACTGCTGGGCGTCGGGACGGTAGTCCTCGCCATAGGTGGCGGGGGCGATGCGGACGACGCGGTGCGTGAGGCCCTTGAACTCGGGCGAGACGGCGCGGGCGGCCTTGCCCACGGCGACGGCGAAGCTGATCAGGGTCGGCGGAACGTTGAGCTCGCCGGTCTCGTCCTCAAACGAACCGCTCATGGAGTCCTTGCCGCCGATGGCGCCGGCACCCAGGTCGACTTGGGCCATGAGGGCGCCCAGGACGGCTGCCGTGGGCTTGCCCCAGCGCTCGGCCTCGGTGCGCAGACGCTCGAAGTACTCCTGGAAGGAGAGATAGGCGCGCTTGTGCTCAAAGCCGGCAGCCACGAGCTTGGCGATGGACTCGACCACGGACAGGTAGGCGCCCGCAAACTGGTCGGCCTCCATCAGATAGGGGTTGAAGCCCCATGCCATGGCGCTCGCCGTGGTGGTCTCGCCGTCCACGGGGAACTTGGCGACCATGGCCGAGCTTGGGGTGAGCTGCGTCTTGCCGCCAAAGGGCATGAGCACGGTCGCGGCGCCGATGGTGGAGTCGAAGCGCTCGGAAAGGCCCTTGTTGGAAGCGACGTTGAGGTCGGTGACGAGCGAGGTCATGCGCTCGGCGAGCGTGGTGCCGGCCCAGCTGGGCTGCCACACGCTGCGGGCACAGACGTGGGCGACCTGGTGCTTGGGCGCGCCGTTGGAGTTGAGGAACTCGCGGGATAGGTCGACGATGGCGACACCGTTCCAGGCCATGCGCATGCGCGGCTCGGCGGTAACCTCGGCGATAACGGTCGCCTCCAGGTTCTCCTCAGCGGCGTAGCCCATGAACTCCTCGACGTCACCGTCGGCGACGGCGCAGGCCATGCGCTCCTGGGACTCAGAGATAGCGAGCTCGGTGCCGTCAAGACCGTCGTACTTCTTGGTCACGGTGTCAAGGTCGACATACAGGCCGTCGGCAAGCTCGCCCACGGCGACCGAGACGCCGCCGGCGCCAAAGTCGTTGCAGCGCTTGATCAGGCGGCAGGCGTCGCCGCGGCGGAACAGACGCTGCAGCTTGCGCTCGACAGGGGCGTTGCCCTTCTGGACCTCGGCACCCGAGGTCTCGATGGACTCGGTGTTCTGGGTCTTGGAGGAGCCGGTGGCGCCACCGATGCCATCGCGGCCGGTGCGGCCGCCCAGCAGGATGATCTTGTCGGTGGGGGCGGGGCACTCGCGACGAACGTGGTTTGCCGGGGTGGCGCCCACGACGGCGCCAACCTCCATGCGCTTGGCCACGTAACCGGGGTGATAGAGTTCGTTGACCTGACCGGTGGCAAGGCCGATCTGGTTGCCGTAGCTGGAGTAGCCGGCGGCGGCAGTGGTCACGAGCTTGCGCTGCGGCAGCTTGCCCTCGAGCGTCTCGGAAACCGGGACGGTGGGGTCGCCGGCGCCGGTGACGCGCATGGCCTGGTACACATAGCTGCGGCCCGAGAGCGGGTCGCGGATGGCGCCGCCCACGCAGGTGGCGGCACCGCCGAAGGGCTCGATCTCGGTCGGGTGGTTATGGGTCTCGTTCTTAAAGAGGAACAGCCAGTCCTGGTCCTCGCCATCGACATCGACCTTCACCTTGACGGTGCAGGCGTTGATCTCCTCGGACTCATCGACATCGGTCATGACGCCGGTCTTCTTAAGGTACTTGGCGCCGATGGTGCCCATGTCCATGAGGCAGACGGGCTTGGCGTCGCGGCCGAGTTCGTGGCGCATCTCCATGTAGCGGTCGAAGGCCTGCTGCACCACGGCGTCGTCGATCGTCACGTCGTCCAGGACGGTGCCGAAAGTGGTGTGGCGGCAGTGGTCGGACCAATAGGTGTCGATTACGCGGATCTCGGTGATGGTGGGGTCGCGGTCCTCATCGCGGAAGTATTGCTGGCAGAAGGCGATGTCTGCCTCGTCCATGGCAAGGCCGCGATCGGCGATAAAGGCGGCAAGGCCGGCCTCGTCGAGCTTGCGGAAGCCGTCGAGCACCTCGACGGGCTGGGGCTCGGGAGTCTCCATGTACAGCGTCTCGGGCAGGTCGAGCGAGGCGATGCGGGCCTCGACGGGATTCACCACGTAGTGCTTGATGGCCTCGATGGCGGCCTCGTCCAGAGCGCCCGAGATCATATAGACCTTGGCGGAGCGCACGGCGGGGCGCTCACCCTGGCTGATGAGCTGTACGCACTCGCTGGCGGAGTCGGCGCGCTGGTCAAACTGGCCAGGCAGGAACTCGACGGCAAAGACGGCGCCATCGCTTGCGGGGAGTTCGTCGTAGGTCACATCGACCTGGGGCTCGCTAAAGACGGTCGGCACGCAGGAGCGGAAAAGCTCCTCGTCGATGCCCTCGACGTCGTAGCGGTTGATGATCCTCAGGGCCTCGATGCCCTTGATGCCGAGAATTTCGGTCAGCTCGCCCTTGAGCTGCTGAGCCTCGACGTCGAACCCGGGTTTCTTCTCCACGTAGATACGAGAGACCATTGGTTCCTGCCTTCCTGATCGGTTGGGCGTACGGTACGGTATGCGGCAGCGGTCGGTTTGCGGGGCAAGCCTCGCGGTCGCCTTGAGCCACATGTTTGTAAACCTCACTATGATACGACAGCTCGTGGCGCGTTGAGGACGGCGAGGGTGCTACAGTGATGCGCAATCAAGAGAAAGGCATCACATGGCATTCGTTTCGCTCGCCATCATCGCACTCGTGGCCTTTGCAAGCCCCTTCATCGCCTCGGCGATTCCCAGAAAACCCGTTCCCGAGACGGTCTTTTTGCTCGTGCTCGGCGCGGTGCTGGGACCCCATATGCTCGGCGTCATCCATGTAGATGCCGAGGTCTCGCTTGTGTCCGAGCTGGGTCTGGCCTTCTTGTTCCTGCTTGCCGGCTTTGAGATCGACCCCAAGAGCATCACGGGCGTCGAGGGGCGCTACGGCTTGGCGACGTGGGTCGTCACGTTTGGTATCGCCTGGCTTGCCGTGCGCTTTACCCCGTGGTTCTCGGTTAGTCATTTCGACGGTATCGCCGTGACGCTTGCCCTCACTTCGACGGCGCTCGGCACGCTCGTGCCCATCATGCGTGAGCGCTCGCTCACCGGCACGCGCGTGGGCGACTCGATTCTCGCGTATGGCACCTGGGGCGAGCTCGGCCCTGTGCTCGCCATGTCGGTGCTGCTGTCTGCCCGCACCGGCATCCAAACGCTCGTAATCCTTGGCTTGTTTGCGGTGGTCTGCGTGTTGCTGGCCGTGGTCCCGAGCCGCTCCAAGCGCGTCGGCAGCCGCTTCTTTGCGTTTGTCGAGGAACGCGCCGATACCACGTCGCAGACCTTCGTGCGCCTGACGGTGCTCATCCTGGTCACGCTCGTGGCGTTCTCGGCTGTCTTTGATCTCGACATCGTGTTGGGTTCTTTTGCCGCCGGCTTTGTCTTGCGCTACATCATCCCCGAGGGCAACCATACGCTCGAGACCAAGCTCGATGGCCTGGCCTACGGCTTTTTGATTCCGGTATTCTTTACCGTATCGGGCGCAAAGATCGATCTGACGGCCGTGGCGTCGCGCCCGGGTCTGCTCGTGGGCTTTATCGTGGCGTTGTTGATTATTCGTGCCGTTCCCATTCTCATCTCTATGAGCATTTGTCCTGCGACGCGCGATGTGTCGGCGTATGGTCGCATTACCGTGGCCCTGTACTGCACCACGGCCCTGCCGATCATCGTTGCCGTGACAAGCGTTGCCGTCAACGCGGGCGCGCTGTCGCAAGATATTGCGTCGGTCATGGTTGCCGCCGGTGCCATCACGGTGTTCTTGATGCCGTTGCTCGCGCAGCTCTTCTACCGCGTGGTCGACGCCGCGCCGGTCGCCGCCGTGGCAGAAGTTGCCGAGCATCCATCCGATGCGCTCGACATCCTGCGCGCCCATCACGATTTGGCGAGCCTGCTCGCACGTGAGCACGAGCTGCTGACTTCGCATGGCCATGGTCGCGTATTCGAGGGCTTGCCTACGCTCGATACGATTGCCGAGCGTCTTTCCGCCGAGGCGGCGAGCGGCCATATCGATGCCCGTATCGTGGACGCGGCGCACCTGCTTGCCGATAAGACTTATGGTGATGAGATCGACACGTCCGAGCTGACTCCGCATGAGCGTCGCCGCCTGGAGCGCGCCAAGCTCGCCGTGCGCGAATACCGCCGCCGCATGCTGGAGCTCTATGCAAGAGAAGAAGCCGAGGACGACGACGGCAAGTAGTCGATACTCTCTCGAGGAAGCCGCGTCCTGCTTTGAAGGCTCGGAACGGGATGTGGTTTCCGAAACGGGGGCCGTTGGGAAACTGTGTCCCGGAATGGGCGCTCAGAGTGGGATGCAGTTTCCGCGAGAGACCCGTTGCGGAAACGGTATCCCAGAATCGGCGTTCAAAACGGGGCGCTCTTTCCGAAACATGGCCCTGAGGGAAGCTGCGTCCCGGTCTGAGTCGGAATTCCGGGACACAGCTTCCCTTTCAAACAGAAGAAGGCGCGCTGCCTGCAGTTGATGCAGACGGCGCGCCTTCTTTGTTGGACTATGTTGAGGCTGGGAGCTGAGGCTTGTGGTCCCTTAAGAGCGGGCGGCTCCGTCGACGGGGAGCACGGCGCCCGTGACATAGGAGGACATGTCGCTCGCTAGGAAAACGAAGGCGTTGGCGACGTCCTCGGGTTCACCCATGCGGCCGAGAGGGATAGTGGCGATGATGGGTTTGATGACCTCTTCGGGCAGGTTGGCGACCATGTCAGTCTTAGTCACGCCAGGGGCAACGGCGTTGACGCGAATACCCATAGGGGCGAGCTCGCGCGAGAGTGACTGGACCATACCGTTGACGGCAAACTTGGACGTGGGGTAACCGACGCCGGAGGGCTGGCCGTACTTGGCGACCATCGAGCTTGTGGTAGTGATGGTGCCGCCGTGGCCGGCCTCGGTCATGATCTTGGCGGCAGCCTGGTGGCCATTAAAGACGGCGACGACGTTAAGGTCCATGACCTTTGCGAACTCCTCGGCCGTGTAGTCCAAGAGGGGTGAACGCTGGGAGATACCGGCATTGTTGACGACCGTGTCCAAGCCGCCCATGTCGGATGCAGCCTGGGTAAAGGCCTCGGTCACGGCTTCGAGTGAGGTGAGGTCGCAGGAGCGGCCCCAGACCTTGGCGTCGGGATAGGCGGCTGTCAGCTTCTCAACGGCCGCATCGGCGGTCTCTTGACGCGAGCCAAAGACAGTGACGGAGGCGCCCTCCTCGATAAAACGGCAGGCGATGGCATAGCCGATACCGCGCGTGCCTCCGGTGATGATTGCTTTCTTGCCCTCGAGCAACATGGTATTTCCTCTCATCGCGGGCGGACATTCGCAGCACAGCGTAGCCGTAACCGGAATCGGCCGTGTTTGCATATCGGTGAACGGTAGCCCGCGTTACCGATGAGCGGCTCGCGCAAATGTGCCCTGTCGTTGTGCTTAGGGCAGGAGACAAAAAGGCTCCCATCCCACATCGGACGGGAGCCCTTCGAGCAAATGCGTTGTGGGGTGTAAACCGAACTAGTTCGCCATGACGCCTTCGGTCCAAGCCTCAACGTCCTCGATGCGCAGGACGTTGGCGACCTCGGCCACGCAGTCGACGCTGGCAAGCTCGGCGGCGGCAGCCTGGACGTCCTTCTCGAGCGCGCGGTGCGTCAGGAAGATGACCGAGCAGGCATCGCTAACGCCCGACTTGCCGTCCTCGACCTGGTTGATGAGCGAGATCGAGATGTTGTGCTTGGCAAAGATATCGACCGTCTCGGACAGGGCGCCCACGCGGTCGGCGACCTTCAGGCGCACATAGTACTTGGTCTGGAGCTCGTCCATGGGCTTAAAGGCGAGGTTGTGGCCATAGGGCTCAATCTCGGGCAGCGGAGCCACGCCGCGGCTGATCTGCTCGGAGAGCGACAGGATATCGCCCACGACGGCGCTTGCGGTGGGGAAGGAGCCTGCGCCGGCACCGTAGAACATAGTCTCGCCTACGGCGTCGCCCACCACGTAGACGGCGTTCATGGCGCCGTTGACCTTGGCAAGCATGTGGTCGGCGGGGATCAGCGTGGGATGCACGCGGACGTCGACGCCAGCGTCGGTGTTGCGTGCGATGCCCAGCAGCTTGATGGTGTAGCCGAGCTCGCGGGCCTGGGCAATGTCCTCGGCGCCGATGGTGCGGATACCCTGCTGGTAGACATCGTCGGTGGTCACGCGGGTGCCAAAGCCGATGGAAGCAAGGATCGCTGTCTTGCTGGCGGCATCGAAGCCGTCGACGTCGGCGGACGGGTCGGCCTCGGCATAGCCCTTGGCCTGTGCGTCGGCGAGCACGTCGGCATAATCGGCGCCCTCGGCGTCCATGCGCGACAGGATGTAGTTGGTGGTGCCGTTGAGAATGCCAGCGATGGTCAGGATCTTGTTGCCCACCAGGTCGTGCTCGAGCGTGCTGACAATGGGGATGCCGCCGCCGCAGCTGGCCTCGCACTTAATCTGCACGCCGCACGCGCGCGCCTTCTCGGCGAGCGTTTCGACATGACGGCCCAGCAGGGCCTTGTTGGCAGAGACGACGTGCTTGCCGTTCTCGAAGGCGGTGGTGAAGATTTCGGTCGCGGGGTGCTCGCCGCCGATGAGCTCGACGACGATATCGACGGCGGGGTCGGTGACGACGTCGTGCCAGTCGCTCGTAAAGGCCTCGCGCTCAATACCGGCGGCTTCGGCCTGCTCCCAGGCAAGCGCGCAGGCGCGGGTCAGCTTAAGGTCGATGCCGTAGGCGGCCAGGTACTCATCGTGGTGGCTCTTGATCAGACGGGCCACGCCGCCGCCGACGGTTCCCAGACCGATGAGGCCGACGTTCACGGTGCGCAGGGGTTCGCTCATAAATAGCTCCTTCGTGCATCTTATGGATGGATTAACCGCTTAAAGGTTGAGTGCATTCTAGCGTGAACCGAGGGCGCGTGCTCGCCAGGCAACAGGAGTCGCACAAAACGGCACCCCCGAAACGCTGCGGAAACATTGGAAACACGCTCGCTACAAACGAACTTCCGTAACAAACTGTCAACGTTTGCACCATAAGGTTTGCCCTGTACCGCAAGACGGCCGCACCACGGCCAGCGAAAAGGGGGGCACCATGTTTAGCATCAACAACGTACTTAACCGCAGGAGTTTCTTGGCTGGCGCTGCGGCGCTCGGTAGCACCGCAGCACTCGCTGGTTGCTCGTCGGGTGGCTCGGACGGCGGCTCCGCCGATGACGGCAAGACCTTCAAGATCGGTGTCGTCGGCCCTTTGACCGGCGCCGCGGCAACCTATGGTGTCTCGGCCGAGAAGGGTGCCAAGCTCGCCGCCAAGGATTTCTCGACCAAGGACCTCAAGCTCTCGCTTAAGTCCGAGGATGACGTCGCTGACGGCGAGAAGGCCATCAACGCCTTCAATACCCTGTGCGACTGGGGCATGCAGGCTCTCGTCGGTCCCGTCACGACTGGTGCCGCCGTTGCCGTCTCGGGCGAGATTGCCGACGACATGCTTATGGTCACGCCTTCGGCCTCGTCGCTCGACGTCACCAAGGACAAGACCACGGTTTTCCAGGTTTGCTTCACCGATCCCACCATGGGCGCCAGCGCCGCAAAGTTCTTGGCCGAGAAGTACGCGGATGCCAAGATCGCCCTGTTCTACAACTCCGGCGATACGTATAGCTCGGGCGTTGCCGACGCTTTTGCCGAGCAGGCCAAGGCGTCCAAGCTCGACATCGTCGATACCGAGACCTTTAAGGACGACTCTTCCACGAGCTTTACCAACCAGCTCACCAAGGCCAAGGAGTCCGGCGCCACGCTCATCTTTGCGCCGATCTACTACACGCCGGCGTCCGTTTTGCTCAAGAACGCCAAGGACATGGGCTACGACATGACCCTCATGGGTACCGACGGCATGGACGGCCTGCTCTCTGTGGAAGGCTTCGATACCTCTCTTGCCGAGGGCGTACTGCTCGTGACCCCGTTTTCGGCTGACGATGAGAAGAATGCCGACTTCGTCAAGGCCTATAAGGACGCCTACGACGAGACGCCCAACCAGTTTGCCGCCGACGCCTACGATTGCGTCCACGCCATCGCCGAGGCCATCGACAAAGCGGGCATCGACATTACGGCCGACGGCGCCGACATTGCCGGCGACCTTGCCAAGGCCATGCGCAAGATCAAGATCGAGGGCCTGACGGGCGAGCTGACGTGGAATGACAAGGGCCAGGTCGAAAAGCCCGCTACGGCTTATGTGATCCAGGACGGCAAGTACATCGCCGCCTAAGTGCATATACATCGAGACCGGCGGGCCGTTTTATTCAGGGCAAGGACGCCTGTAACAGAACGGAAACATTACTTTCACACAATAAAGTGGCTAAACTGCATAAACCGACAGGAATACGCAGAATTATGGATAAATGGGCAAAACAAAAGAAAAGTTGAAATAATCGCCACTTTTCTCAACTAAAGCGTCTACTATTTTGCGAACGCCGAACACGGCGAAGGATGGCCTGTCGGGTAACCGAAACCCGACGAGATTTGAGAGGAGAGCCGCATGTCGAGCCTCACCGGTAAGTCATTGAACCCTGTTATGAATCGCAGGAGCGTTATCGCGAGCGCAGCAGGTCTGGGGGCGATGTCCATTCTAGCTGGCTGCTCCTCCAACGGCGGCGACAGCGGTTCCGCGTCGGGCGACGCTTCGTTTAAGATCGGCACCATCGGCCCGCTGACCGGCGCCAACGCGTCCTACGGCAAGTCCGTTACACAGGCTGTCGAGCTTGGCTGCAAGGATTTCTCGACTAAGGAGCTGCCGCTTGTCAGCAAGGCCGAGGACGACCAGGCCGATGGCGAGAAGGCCGTCAACGCCTTCAACACCCTGCTCGACTGGGGCATGCAGGCCCTCGTCGGTCCGACCACCACGGGTGCGTCGGTCGCCGTTGCCGCAGAGTGCGGTAACGACCCCGAGACGTTCATGATCACCCCGTCCGCGTCTTCCGAGGACGTTACCAAGGGCAAGGATTGCGTCTTCCAGGTTTGCTTTACCGACCCCAACCAGGGTGTCAACGCTGCCAAGTTCCTGGCAGAGAAATATGCGGACGAGAAGTTCGTGCTGTTCTATAACTCCGGCGACGCCTATTCTTCGGGCATCGCAGATTCCTTTAAGGCCCAGGCCGCTAAGTCCAAGCTCGAGATTGTCGACGAGGAGACCTTTAAGGACGACTCCGCCACGAGCTTTACCAACCAGCTGACCAAGGCCAAGCAGGCAGGCGCCACCATGATCTTTGCGCCGATCTACTACACGCCGGCGTCCGTCCTGCTCAAGAACGCCAAGGACATGGGCTACGACGTCAAGATGATGGGCTGCGACGGCATGGACGGCATCCTGGGCGTTGAGGGCTTCGACACCTCTCTTGCCGAGGGTCTGCTGCTCATGACCCCGTTCTCCGCCGACGACGAGAAGAACGCCGACTTCGTCAACGCTTACAAAGATAAGTACGGCGATACCCCCGACCAGTTTGCCGCCGACGCCTACGACGGCGTGCATGCGGTGGTCGAGGCTCTCAAGGAGGCCGGCCTGGGTGTCGACGCCGACCCCACCGAGGTTGCCGAGAAGCTTCCCGAGGCTATGCGCAACATTACTGTTGACGGTCTGACTGGCAAGCTCTCCTGGAACGACAAGGGCCAGGTCCAGAAGGACCCGACGGCGTACGTCATTACCGACGGCAAGTACGTACAGGCCTAATAGGCCGCCTTACATAGAGCGGTTTTGATCCCAAGCAGGGGAGGTTTTGGCCTTCCCTGCTTGCTTGGTATCTAGGGACGATGTAACGTCCCTGTTTCATACATCAACTGGAAACCTATTCGAAAGGGGGATGTGGAACATGACGGTCTTTATCCAATACCTGGTCAACGGCCTGTCCATGGGCAGCGTCTACGCCATCATCGCGTTGGGCTACACCATGGTCTACGGTATCGCCAAGATGCTCAACTTCGCTCACGGCGACGTCATCATGGTCGGTGCCTATGTCTCGTTCTGTGCCACGTCGTATCTCGGCCTCCCGGGCTGGGCATCTGTAGTTCTCTCTTGTGTGGTCTGCACGGTTCTCGGTGTTCTCATCGAGGGTCTGGCCTATAAGCCGCTGCGCCAAGCAGGCCCTCTGGCCGTTCTGATCACGGCCATCGGCGTGTCTTACTTCCTGCAGAACGCCGCGCAGCTTCTGTGGGGCGCCACGCCCAAGAACTTCACTTCGCTCGTCACCTTCCAGGTGCCGGAGTTCTTGGCCAAGTTCAACGTAAGCGCCGTCTCGCTCGTCACCATCGTCGCCTGCCTGGTTATCATGGCCGGCCTGATGTTCTTTACAGGTAAGACCAAGATGGGCAAAGCCATGCGCGCCGTGTCCGAGGACAAAGCCGCCGCTCAGCTCATGGGCATCAACGTCAACCGCACCATCTCGATGACGTTTGCCATCGGCTCTGCCCTTGCCGCCATCGCCGGCGTGCTGCTGTGCTCCTACTCGCCGGTCCTGCAGCCCACCACGGGCGCCATGCCTGGCATCAAGGCCTTCGACGCTGCCGTTTTCGGCGGCATCGGCTCCATCCCCGGTGCCTTTGTCGGTGGCATTCTCATCGGCATCATCGAGGCGATGGCGCAGGCTTACATTTCCACGAGCCTTGCCAACTCCATCGTCTTTGGTGTTTTGATCATCGTCCTGCTCGTCAAGCCTGCCGGCCTCTTGGGCAAGTACGTCCCCGAGAAGGTGTAGGTGAGCGTTATGAAGTTTCTTAAAGACAAGCAGACGCGTCACGACTTTGTCACGTACGCCATGTGCATCGTGGCCTTCGCCATCGTGTTCTTTATGCAGTCCAACCACATGATCCCGCGCATGATCGCCGGTCAGCTGGTTCCCATCACGGCCTATATCGTCATGGCCATTTCCCTCAACCTCGTCGTCGGCATCGCGGGCGACCTGTCGCTGGGCCATGCGGGCTTTATGAGCGTCGGTGCCTATACGGGCATCGTCACCGCGGTCGCCCTTGAGAGCGCCGTTCCCTCCGATCCGGTGCGCCTGATCATCAGCATCGTGGTCGGCGCCTTCGCTGCCGCCATCCTGGGCTTCTTGATCGGTATCCCGGTCCTTCGTCTGAGTGGCGATTACCTGGCTATCGTGACGCTGGCCTTTGGTGAGATCATCAAAGAGATCGTCACCTGCCTTATCGTGGGTGTCGACTCGCGCGGCCTGCACGTGATATTTAACATCACGGGTAACTCCACGATCGACGACCTGCATCTGCTCGAGGACGGCACCGCCATCATCAAGGGCGCGCAGGGCGCATCGGGTGTGTCGACGTACTCGACCTTCCTCGCCGGTGCCATCCTGGTCATGGTCGCACTCGTGATCGTGCTCAACCTGGTTCGCAGCCGTACCGGCCGTGCCATTATGGCCGTGCGCGACAACAAGATTGCAGCCGAGTCCGTGGGCATCTCTGTCACCCAGTACCGCATGATCGCCTTCGTGGTTTCCGCTGCCCTCGCCGGTGCTGCCGGAGCTCTCTTCGGCGGTAACTTCTCGCAGCTCTCCGCCACCAAGTTCGACTTCAACACGTCCATCCTCATCCTGGTGTTCGTGGTCCTGGGCGGTCTGGGCAATATGCGCGGCTCTGTCATCGCGGCGGCGTTGCTTACGGTGCTTCCTGAGCTGCTCCGTCAGTTCTCGGACTACCGCATGCTCATCTACGCCATCGTGCTGATCCTGGTCATGATTTTTACCAACAACCCGCAGCTCAAGGCGTTCTTCGGTCGCGTCAAGGACCGCTTTGCTTCCAAGAAGGAGGTGGCAGCCGATGCCCAGTAAATTTGAGTTCAAGAAGGGCAAGATGGTCCCGTATCCTTCTGGCGCCATCGTTCCCGACCGCGACCTGGGCGAGCGCCCTGCACTCGAGTGCATCCACTTGGGCATTGAGTTCGGTGGCCTTAAGGCAGTCGACGACTTTAGCCTGACTATCGGCAAGACCGAGATCGCCGGTCTGATCGGCCCCAACGGTGCCGGTAAGACCACGGTCTTCAACTTGCTCACCAAGGTGTATCAGCCCACGCACGGCACCATCCTACTCGACGGCGAGGACACCTCGGGCAAGTCGGTCTATCAGGTCAACCGCATGGGTATTGCCCGTACATTCCAGAACATCCGCCTGTTCAACACCATGACGGTGGAGGATAACGTTAAGGTCGGCCTGCACAACCAGGAGCGCTACTCCGGCTTTGAGGGCGTGCTGCGCCTGCCGACGTATTGGAAGCACGAGAAGGCCGCCCACGAGCGCGCCATGGAGCTGCTGTCCATCTTTGATATGGAGCACCTGGCAAATGAGCAGGCCGGCTCGCTGCCTTACGGCGCTCAGCGTCGTCTGGAGATCGTCCGTGCACTTGCCACCAACCCTAAGCTGCTGCTGCTCGACGAGCCTGCCGCCGGCATGAACCCGTCCGAGACTGCGGAGCTCATGGAGAACATCGTTAAGATTCGCGACACCTTTGGCATCGCCATCATGCTTATCGAGCACGATATGTCGCTCGTTATGAACATCTGCGAGGGCATTTGCGTGCTCAACTTTGGTAAGGTCATCGCCAAGGGCACGGCCGAGGAAATCCAGAACAATGACGCCGTTATCGAGGCATATCTGGGCAAGCAGGATAAGGGGGAGAACTAAATGGCAGAGCCGATGCTTTCCGTCTACAACATCAACGTCTGGTACGGCGCCATCCACGCCATCAAGGACATCTCCTTTAACGTCAACGAGGGCGAGATCGTTGCTCTGATCGGTGCGAACGGTGCTGGTAAGTCCACAACGCTCAAGACCGTCTCGGGCCTGCTGCGCTCCAAGACCGGCTCCATCAAGTTTATGGGCGAGGACATTACCCATACGCCCGCCGATAAGCTGGTGGGTAAGGGCCTGGCTCAGGTCCCCGAGGGCCGTCGCGCCTTTTTGCAGATGACGGTCGAGGAGAACCTGGAGATGGGCGCCTATACACAGCCCAAGTCCACGGTTGCTCCGGGCCTGGAGCGCGTCTACGAGCAGTTCCCGCGCCTGAAGGAGCGCCGTCGCCAGGTCGCCGGCACCCTTTCGGGCGGCGAGCAGCAGATGCTCGTTATGGGCCGCGCCCTTATGAGCAACCCCAAGCTGCTCATGCTCGACGAGCCTTCCATGGGCCTGGCGCCGATTCTGATTGAGCAGATCTTCCAGATTGTCGAGGATCTGCACAAGGCCGGCACCACGGTGCTCCTGGTCGAGCAGAACGCGCAGATGGCGCTCTCGATTGCTACGCGCGGCTACGTGCTCGAGACCGGCAAGATTACCATGACCGGCACGGGCCAAGAGCTCCTACACGACGATAACGTCCGCAAAGCTTACCTCGGAGGCTAGCCAATCCAACAAAAGGGGCGCTGACTATCCCGGTCAGCGCCCCTTTTTTAAGTTGCGGTGAAATAGGGACTAAATGGGGGCGCTAGACGCCAAAACAGTCCCTATTCCACCGCAACTTCATGGGGATGTGTGACAATGCCCGTCGGAAAACATCTGCTGTCTTTGGGGGTCTATCTATGCTGTACGAGTTTTGTGCCGAGAACTTTGAGCGGGTGCCGGCGGCTATCGAGGCCGGTGCAAGGCGCATCGAGCTGTGCGATAACCTTGCCGTCGGTGGTACCACGCCCTCGGCCGGCGTTATCAGCGCTACGACCAACTATGCCCACGAACACGATGCACGGGTGATGTGCATGATCCGTCCGCGTGGCGGCGACTTTCACTACAACCAGGATGAGCTGCGCATGATGGAGATGGACTTGGGCCTTGCCGTGAGTGCGGGCGTTGACGGCTTGGTCTTTGGCTGCTGCAAACCCTGCGCTGGCGGATGGGCGCTCGACGAACTTACGCTTGGCGCCCTCGTGATGGCTGCGGGCTGCGCGACCGAGGAATGTAAGCGTGATCCCATCGACATCACCTTCCACATGTCATTTGACCAGCTCTCGCCCGAGGCTCAGCTCGATGCGATTGATACACTTGCCGACTGCGGCGTTACGCGCATCCTCACGCACGGCGGTGCCGCCGGCACGCCGATCGAGGACAACCTGGAGCATCTGTCGCGTCTTATCGAGTGTGCGGGAGACCGCCTGACCATCCTTCCCGGCGGCGGCATTTCCACGGCCAACCGCGATACCGTGGCGGCGGCACTGGGCGTCTCCGAGCTCCATGGCACCAAGATTGTGCCGCTGGAGGTATAACCCGTGGTGCTGGTATTTGACGTTCAGCAGGCGAACGGTAAGCCCGACGACAACCGTCGTCCCGGCACCGCGTGCCCTTTTTGCGATACAGAAGGGCTCACCGACATCATTCGCCGTGATGGCGATTGCATTTGGCTCGAGAATAAGTTCAAGACCCTGCGCGCCACCCGTCAAACCGTGCTGATCGAGTCGGCCGATCACGATGCCGACCTGGTGACCTACGAGCCGGATGAACTCCACCATGTGATGCGGTTTGCCCTGGGTTGCTGGCAGCAGATGATCGATTCACAGCAGTATCGAAGCGTGCTCATGTACAAGAACAAGGGTCCGCTCTCGGGCGGTAGTCTCGTGCATCCGCACATGCAGATTGTGGGTTTGGAGCAGGAAGACGGCTACACTTCGCTGACTTCTGCCAATTTCGAAGGCATCAATGTCTGGCAACAGGGGAGGATCTCGGTCAATATCTCAACCGAACCGATCATGGGGTTCTTTGAGATCAACGTTTCAGCCCCGCAGGGAATCGCCGCCAGCGATGACACGAGAGACCAAGCCGAGGCGGATCTCTTCGCCGATGCAATCCAGGTAGCTCTGCGCTATATCTTGCACGAGCACCATGGCGGTCGTGCAGAGTCGTACAACCTGTTCTTCTATCACATGAGCGACCGAACCATTGCCAAGGCGCTTCCACGTTGGGTGGTTTCACCCTACTTTGTCGGGTATCGGCTGGCTCAGGTCAATGCTGAGACCACGCTCGATGTCGATGCGGAGCGACTCCGCGCACATCTGGAGGCGCTCACATCGTAAAGTGAGCGCCCGCACACTGCGGACGGTTTAGCGTGCCATGGCGTCGCGGCCGGCCTCGACGCGCTTGCGCTGGGCGGCGCGCTCCTCGCCGGTCAGACGCTCAAAGAAGTGCCCGATAAGCGAGGCGAGCACCTGCTGAAACAACGTTCCACACATGACGGGAAACACGACTTCGCCCGGAAAGTATTGCGTGGCGATGACGGCGCCCGAAGAGATATTGCGCATGCCGCAGGTAAAGCACATGGTGGTCGTTTCGCTATATGGCAGATGCAGCGCGCGGGCGACCAGAATGCCCACGACAAAACCGCTGATGGCGAACACCAGAATAAAGAGGGCGACTTCCAGGCGCACCGCGTTCATGTGTAGCACGTACTCGCTCATGGCGGTGGAGTTGGACGCGATGACGCCCATCATCATAAATTTGCAGGCGGGCGAGAGCGCGGGGGAGAGTTTCTCGTGTCCCCAGCCGTGCGTGAGCTCGTTGATCACGATGCCGAGCACGGCGGGGATGGCAATCATAAAGGCCATGTTCTGCATCATGCTCGGAACATCGATTGCGACGGTGGCGCCCAACAGGAGCTTGAGCGTGAGCGGAATCGTCACGGGCGATATAACCGAGGACGTCAGGATGATGGTGAGCGCGAGCGGGCCGTTGCCGCCGAACATGCTGATCCACATAAAGGCAGTGACTGCCACGGGTACGCTGTACTCGAGCACGATGCCGCAGACAAGGTTGGGGTTGGAGCCAAAGAACAGTGAGCCCATGGCATACGCCGCGATGGGGATGATCACAGCCGAGACAAATAACGCCAAAATCAGATGCAGGGGACGGTGGAACACCTCAGCCACCTGGTGGAAGGTGTTGCTGAGCGCGCCTTGGAACGTCATAAAGGCAAACAGGGTGGGAACGATGGGCTTGAGAACGCCGATCTGCTGAGGAAAGAGCACGCCGAGCGCCACGCAAATCGGAACGATGACCTGCATATGTCCTGCGAGAAATTTGCCCAGTCCAACCCATTGCTTCATATGCTCTTGTGACTCCCTTTGCTCGTGAATCCGTTTTGAATGGATATGCTAGACGCTCGCATGCGTCCGTGTGGCTGAAACGCTCGATTATTTCGAGGGTATTACCGCCCTCGTTTATCGAAACCACGGCGTGCTGGATGTTGTGCGTCCGCGCTGCACGGTATAATAAATCCGTTCAACAGATCTGCCTGCCGAAGCGGGCATGCACAGAGGACTCATCGCTATGAACCGTGAGAGGTATCGCGGCGACCTGCCCCTATCGGGGGTGGGCGCCTATGTCATCGCTTAAGACGACGCATCGCTGGGCGGTCGCTCAGCAAAACCCCGAGCTCGAAAAGGAGCTTTCGGCTGGCCTGGGCATACCCGGGCTGGTGGCGCGCATTATGGTTGCGCACGGCATTACATCCATCGAGGAAGGCCAGCTGTTTTTGACGCCTTCGCTCGATCGCGACTGGGCGGACCCACTCGTTATTCCGGGCATGGTGGTCGTCGCCGACCGCGTTGAGCGTGCTATTCGCAGCCACGAGCGTATCGCCGTCTTTGGCGATTTTGACGTCGACGGCATTACGTCGACTTGTCTGTTGACCGAGGCGCTACGTTCGTTTGGCGCCAACGTCACGCCGTTTATTCCACACCGCTTTGACGAGGGCTACGGCCTGTCGCGTGCGGCGCTCGACCGCGTCAACGAGCTCGCTCAACCCAACCTGATTGTGACCGTCGATAACGGTATTGCTGCCAAGGAAGAGGTCTCCTATCTGGAGAGTCTGGGGATCGATTTGGTGGTCACGGACCATCACGAGCCGTCCGACCAGGTGCCGCAGGGCGTGCCCCTGACCGATCCCAAGCTCGAGGACGAGGGCCCCTCGCGCGAGCTTGCCGGTGCCGGTGTGGCGCTTAAGCTGGTGCAGGTCCTGGGCGAGCGTTTGGGCAAGCCGTCGTATTGGCGTTCGCTGATAGAGGTCGCGGCGCTGGGCACCGTGTCCGACATGATGCCGCTCACGCCCGAGAATCGCGCACTGGTCGCCGAGGGCATCCAGCAGATGCGCGTGACGGCCCGCCCCGGTTATATCGCGCTTGCCGCACTTGCCAAGGCCGACCTTTCTACCATTACGGCCGACGGCCTGTCGTTTTCGCTCATCCCTCGTCTGAATGCTGCCGGCCGCATGGCTGATCCCAAGCTGGCGCTCGACCTGCTGCTTGCCCGCGACCCCATCGAAGCGAGCGCGCTTGCCGCCGAACTCGAGGAAATCAATCGCCAGCGCCGTGAGATCGAGGCGGAGCTCACGCGCGATGCCATGGCAAAGGTCGAGGAGACCTATGACGGCGGACGCGCGATCGTCGTGGGCGGCGAAGGCTGGCACGAGGGCGTCAAGGGCATCGTGGCAAGCCGTCTGACCAACCGCTACCACGTGCCGGCGCTGCTGTTCTCGATCGAGGACGGTATCGCGCGCGGCTCTGGTCGCTCGGTGGGCAAAGTTAACCTGTTTGACGCCGTCGAGCGCTGTTCCGACCTGATGATTCGTCGCGGCGGACATGCTGGTGCGGTGGGTGTGACCATCGAGGCATCCAAGCTCGACGAGTTTCGCCGTCGTCTTTCCGCCGTGTTGTCCGAGCTCCCCGCCGAGGACTTTGAGGACACCGACGAAGTTGCCGCCACGGTCGACCTTTCCGAATTGAATATCGAGACCATCGAGCAGATTTCCCGCCTTGAGCCGTTTGGCCAGGGTAATAAGGTGCCGCTGCTGGCTGCCGAGGGCGTGACGATGTGCGATCGCGCCGTGGTGGGCAAAACCGGTGAGCACATGCGCTTTGTGGCGACGGATGGCGCCGCGAGTGTGCCGGCCATTATGTTCCGTGTGTCGCAAATCGATAAGCTCATCAACTGCGATAGCGCTGTCGACTTGGTATTCGAGGCCGTTGCCGAGCATTGGCAGGGTCGTGTGAAGCCCAAGCTCATGGTCAAGGATGTTCTGGTCCGCGATACCACGCTGCCCAGCGTCGACGATCCGGCATGCGAGCTTCGTCGTGGCGTGCAGCCGGCGGATTCCGGCCTGCGCCTGGAGTCGCGCAAGCGCGAGACGCTCGCCCAGCTTTCCTATACCGAGCTCACGCGCTCGCTTATCCATAGCTTTATCGGATCGAACCAGCCGCACCGCGCGCAGGTTGAGGCGCTCGACGCCTTGGCCGATCACCAGAGTGTCTTGGCGGTTATGGGGACGGGCCGCGGCAAGTCGCTCATCTTCCATGTGCATGCCGCGCGTGAGGCGGTGCTTCGCGGACGTGCGAGCATCTTTGTCTATCCGCTGCGTGCGCTTGTTGCCGACCTGGCCTATCACCTCTCGTCGACGATGGCATCGCTTGGCATTGGCGTTGGCGTGCTGACCGGCGAGACCGTGGAGGCCGCACGCGATGACGTGTTCGCCGGCCTAGCTTCGGGTCGCACCGGTATCGTGCTCACGACGCCCGAGTTCCTATCTATCCACCGTGACCGCTTCGCGCGTTCGGGCCGCATCGGCTTTGTCGTTATCGATGAGGCGCATCATGCCGGTCTTGCCAAGGGCGGCGACCGCAGCGCCTATCTCGACATGCCCGATATCCTCAAAGCCCTGGGCGACCCGGTCGTTATGGCTGCGACGGCCACCGCGACGGCTCCGGTCGTGGCCGAGCTTGCCCGCATGCTGCCGATCACTCGCACGGTGGTCGACGAGACGGTGCGCGAGAACCTGCAGCTCGAGGACGACCGCGATCTTGCAAGTCGCGAGAACCGTTTGGTGTCGATCGTGGCGACGGGGGAAAAGACCGTCATCTACGTCAATTCGCGCGACCAGTCCGTGGCGCTCGCCAAGACGTTGCGCAAGCGTGTGCCCGATTGCGCAACCCATATCGCGTTCTATAACGCGGGGCTTGCGCGTTCCGATCGCCGTCGCGTGGAGGAAGCATTCCGAGACGGCAGCCTCAGCTGCATCGTCTCGACATCTGCCTTTGGCGAGGGCGTCAACCTGCCCGATATCCGCCATGTCGTGCTCTATCACATGCCGTTTGGCGGCATTGAGTTTAACCAGATGAGCGGCCGTGCCGGTCGCGATGGCCAGCCCGCCGTGATCCACCTGCTCTATTCGTCGCGCGACGCCCGCATTAACGAGCGCCTACTCGACTGCTATGCGCCCGAGCGCGACGAGCTCGTCACGCTCTATCGCGCGCTGCAGACCATGTGGCGCTCCAACCGCGGCAAAACCGGGGACGATTCCTTTAGCGCGAGCGATATCGACATCGCGCAGATGTGCCTTGCCATCGATGCTCGCACGCCGGTCGACGAGCGTTCGGTGGAAAGCGGCCTGGGAATCTTCGAAGAGCTTGGTTTTTGTCGAGTTTCGGGGTTTGACGACACCCGTCGCATCGCGATGGCCGAAAACCCCGGCCGCGTGCAATTGAGTAGGTCAATTCGCTATTTGGAGGGCTTGCGCTCGCGCATGGAGTTTTCGGCTTTCCGGAGCTGGGCGCTCGATTCGTGCGCTTCTGATATGCTAGCCAAAGTTAACCGCCCGATCGTACCGCGGGCCTAGGGGAAGGGGACCTCGATGGATGCCGCAGCCCGTACCGCCCATGATTCCACCCTCCAGCCGTTTTCGGAGATGGAGCACTATAAGCATGCCGATGAGCTGCCGCCCGAGATTATGGCGGACAGCTACGACAAGCTGGAGCGCCTGTGCCTCAAATATATGAATGAGGACGACTTTTCTAAGGTGGAGCAAGCCTACTGCTTTGCCGCCGAGAAGCACTGCAACCAAAAGCGCCGCTCGGGCGAGATGTACATTAACCATCCCGTCGAGGTGGCCATCATTCTGGCCGATCTCAAGATGGACTGCGATGTGGTGTGCGCCGCGCTGCTGCACGATACCGTCGAGGATACTGAGACCTCGCTCGCCGATGTTTCCGGCCTGTTTGGCGATACGGTGGCCGAGCTCGTCGATGGCGTGACCAAGCTCACCAACATCGAAGTCGACAGCATGGACGAGAAGCAGGCGCTCACGCTGCGCAAGATGTTCCTTGCCATGTCCAAGGACATTCGCGTCATCATCGTTAAACTTGCCGACCGTCTGCACAACATGCGAACGCTGGCAGCCCTGCGCGAGGATCGTCGCCTATTTAAGGCTCGCGAGACCATGGACGTGTACGCGCCCTTGGCCGACCGCCTGGGCATGAGCTCTATTAAGTGGGAGCTCGAGGACCTGTCCTTCTTCTACCTGGAGCCCGATGCCTACCAGCGCATCGCGCGCATGGTAGCCGAATCGCGCGAGGTTCGCGAGCGTTATCTGGCCGAGACCATCAAGACGCTCACCGACGAGCTCAACCGCATTGGCCTGGAAGGCTTCCAGATCAACGGCCGTTCCAAGCACTATTGGTCCATCTACCAAAAGATGAAGCGCAAGGGCAAGGAGTTCTCTGAGATCTACGACCTGGTGGCGCTGCGCGTTATTACCCATTCGGTGCGCGATTGCTACTCCACGCTCGGTGCGGTGCATACGCTGTGGCACCCCATGCCTGGTCGCTTTAAAGACTATATCGCCATGCCCAAGGTCAATAACTACCAGTCGCTCCACACGACGGTCATCGGCCCTACGGCTCGTCCGCTCGAGATTCAGATTCGAACCTACGAGATGCATGAGCAGGCCGAGTACGGCATTGCCGCCCACTGGCTATATAAGAAGTCGGGCGGATCGTCTGCTTCCAAGACCAATGACGCTCAACGTTTGGACGACCAGATTAACTGGCTTAAGCACTCACTCGATTGGGCTGCGTCTGATGAGATTACCGACGCCAAGGAATACCTGCATTCGCTGAAGGTCGACCTCTTCGATCAGGAGATCTTCGTCTTCACGCCCAAAGGCGAGGTCATGGCGCTTCGTGCCGGCTCCACGCCGCTCGACTTTGCCTATGCCGTTCACACCGAGGTGGGAAACCATTGCGTCGGCGCCAAAATCAACGGTGCGGTGGCTCCGCTCACGCACGAGATCAAGACGGGCGACCGCGTTGAAATCCTGACTAACAAGAGTTCCAAGCCGTCGCGTGATTGGCTCAAGATCGTCAAGACGCCTTCCGCCAAGTCAAAGATCCGTCGCTACTTTGCCGCCGCGACTAAGGACGACGACGCTGCCGCCGGCCGCGATATGCTGGCCAAGGACCTGCGCAAGCGCGGGTATGGCATCTCCACGCCGCGCTCCACGCGTGCGCTCAATGCCGTGGCGGAGCAGTTTAACTTCAAGCAGCTCGAGGACCTGTTTGCCGCCGTCGGTGCCGGCAAGGTTGCCCCGCGCGCTGTGGGCAATAAGGTCGAGCAAATCTTGGACCCCAAGCCCGAGGAACAGCTCACCAAGGCCGAGGCTATCGCCGAGGTCGTGAAACAGCCGGCCCGCGGCTCCAACCGCAAGCCGCAAAAGCGTGGCAAGAGCGCAAGTAACGGCATTATCGTTAAGGGCGAGAGCAACAGTGGCCTGCTGGTCCGTCTGGCTCATTGCTGCAACCCCGTGACGGGCGACGATATCGTCGGCTTCATCACGCGTGGCCGAGGTGTCTCAGTGCATCGCGCCAACTGCCCCAACGTCAAGGGTCTTATGGAACATCCCGAGCGCATGATCGATGTGGAGTGGGATGGTGCTGCCGACACTCTCTTCCAGGTCGAGATCGTGGTCGAGTGCCTGGACCGCATGGGCCTGCTCAAGGACGTCACCATTGCCATTGGCGATGCAGGCGGCAATATCCTTTCCGCCGCCACCTCGACCAACCGCGAGGGTATTGCGACCCTGCGCTTTATGGTCGAGATTTCGGATGCGAGCGGCCTGGATCCGCTGCTGGCTTCCATCAGCAGTGTCGATTCGGTCTACGACGCTCGCCGTCTTATGCCCGGCGAGGGCGGAGCGCAACTCAAGCGCCGTGTGTAGGTGCGAGAGCCTCTCAGCATCATAGATATTGGTTACGTTCGAGGCATCGTTTGGTGCCTCGAGCGTATTTTAGAAGGAGGGTATGCGCATGGACGATATGACTTTGGACCTGACACCCCGAGGCACGGCTTCGATTGAGGCGCTCGTCAACGGCCCGATTCAGACCAACAGCTACGCCGTGATTTCGAATGACGAGTGCTTAATCGTCGATCCGGCGTGGGAGGGCGAGCGTCTTGTGGAGCATATCCGCACCGCGCATCCCGAGGTGCGCGTACTCGGGTCTGTCTGCACGCACGGTCATGCCGACCATGTTGGTGGGGTTGCCGGGGTTCGAGCTGTCGTTGGCGACAGCGCACTATATGAGTTGTGCGCTAAGGACGTGACGGTACCTCGCGCAAATATCGAGGAGCAGCGCGCCATGTGGGGTATCGAGACGCCCGATCCGGGTGAGCCGACGCGCTTGCTTGCCGAGGGCGATACAATCGAGGTGGGCGACGTCTGCCTGCAGGTGATCGAGACGCCGGGGCATACGCCGGGCGGCATCGTCCTGTTCGCCGCGACCGAGCAGGGAAACATCGCCTTTGTGGGCGACACGCTTTTCCCGGGCAGCCACGGTCGTACCGATCTTTCCGGCGGTGACGAGGCGGCGATTATGCGCTCGCTCTCCAAACTTGTCAAGATGCTTCCGCCCGATACCGTTTGCTTGACGGGCCATGGCGATTCGACCACGATGGCGCGCGAACTTATGCAGAACCCGTTTATGCAGATGTAGGCTCGAAGCCGTCTTCCGAACCACGAAGACCGCTCAATCGTCAAGCTATTTTCCCCAGTGGGTCGATTCTGTGGGGCAAACGGTCAAAATTTGTCCAATCGGATGGTATTCGTGAACAAACGAACGTTTATGCTCGGGTATGTCGTGGTAAAATCTCAGGCGTTATCGGAGCAACCTTACAGGAGGTTTCTTTTATGCTCGTCAACGCAGCAGACATGCTCAAGAAGGCCGAGGCCGGCAAGTATGGTCTCGGTGCCTTCAACACCAACAACCTCGAGTGGACCCTGGCTATTCTCCAGGCCGCCGAGGAGGCCAAGTCTCCGCTGATCCTTCAGTGCACCGCTGGTGCCGCTAAGTGGATGGGCGGTTTCAAGGTCTGCGCCGACATGGTCAAGGCTGCCGTCGAGGCCACGGGCGTTACCGTTCCCGTCGCCCTTCACCTCGATCACGGTTCTTACGAGGACTGCTTCAAGTGCATCGAGGCCGGCTTCACGTCCATCATGTATGACGGCTCTCACGAGGAGACCTTCCAGCTTAACCTCGACCGCACCAAGGAGCTCGTTGAGCTTGCCCACTCCAAGGGTATGTCCATCGAGGCCGAGGTCGGCGGCATCGGCGGCACCGAGGACGGCGTGACCTCCAGCGGCGAGCTCGCTGATCCTGCTGAGTGCAAGCAGATTGCTGACCTGGGCGTCGACTTCCTTGCCTGCGGTATCGGCAACATCCACGGCGTGTACCCTGCCGACTGGGCTGGCCTTTCCTTCGAGCGTCTGGGCGAGATCAAGGCTCAGACCGGCGACCTGCCCCTCGTCCTGCATGGTGGCACCGGCATCCCCGAGGATCAGATCAAGAAGGCCATCTCCCTGGGTATCTCCAAGATCAACGTCAACACCGATCTGCAGCTCGTTTTCGCCAAGGGCGTTCGCGAGTACATCGAGGCCGGCAAGGATCAGCAGGGCAAGGGCTTTGACCCCCGCAAGCTCCTCAAGCCTGGTCGCGACAACATCGTTGCCCGCACCAAGGAGCTCATGGAGGAGTTTGGCTCCGTCAACAAGGCGTAAGCGTCGCTAAACTTCCCGCCGGAAGCCCCGTCTCCCTACACTGTTTCCTTTGCGCTCACCTGGCTTCGCCAGAAGTCGCGCCAAGGAAACAGTTCCGGGGGACGGGGCTTCCTTCGTTTAACGCCGCAGGGTTACTGGGCTGAATTCATTTTTTTGACTACCGTTCGGCGGTGTTGATGGCTCCCTTGTTGGGGCTTTCTTTTTTATCTCGCTACAATGGACTTCAAGCGTTCTAGTGACTTGGAGTTTTAGTATGGCTGTTGTTAAGGTGCTGCCTTCGGATGGGAAGGTTATTGACGAGGGTCCTGTTGGTTGCTCTGTTGATGTTTGCAATGATGACTTCCGTTTTCTAGATGTTGGCTTGCCACCCGAGATTCTGCGTTTAAAGGACGCGGGGTATCTTTCGCAGGCTATTGAGGCTTGCGACCGCCTACTTGCCCAAGATCCCGATCCCTCGCTTGCTGCCTGCGTTCGTGCCGAGCGGTATCGCATGCTTGAGACGCCGCTTCATTTTTCGGTGTCGCGCGATCGAGCTATTGCGATGATTCGCGAGGAGTGGCCTGGGTTTACCGAGGAGCAGTTTGACGATCTGATTGACCGTAAGCGTATTGACTGGCGCTTTATCGATGGCGAGCTGTTCGTTCTCGACAACTTCCTCGATTCGCTTCGCGTATATCCCAAAGAGGTTCCCGGCATGCGGCCCGATCCTACGGACGGAATTGCACTGCGCAACGAGATGCTCAAGGAGATGGAGTCGCAAAATGGATTGGCTCGCGTCATTACGCTTAAAGCGTCCGTGTCTGTCCCCGGCGCTCTGGAGGGGGAGACCGTTTGCGCTTGGCTTCCCGTCGCGGCTGCCTGCCGTCAGCAGTTTCGGGTCGAGATTCTCGACATGACGCCGGAGGGTGCTGTTGCTCCCGCGAATGCTTCGGCTCGTACCGTCTCGTGGTCTTCTTCGAGCGAGCGCTCATTCTCGGTGACTTATCGTTATCACATCGATGCTGCTTATTGTGATGTCTACGGTGGCATACTTCCGGTTCATCCGCGTATGGACGCGCCTCTGCCCGAGGATATTTCCGAGGACCGTCCGCACATTGCATTTACGCCGTATCTGCAGCAGCTGACGGCCAGCGTTGTTGGCGGACTCGAGGATCCGCTCGATTGCGCCCGTGCTATCTATGATTACCTGACGCAGTATATCGACTATCGCTATCAGCCGCCGTACTTGCTTTTGGAATCTATTGCCGATGACTGCGCGCATTCGCTCCGCGGCGATTGCGGCGTTATGGCGCTCACGTTTATCACCATGTGCCGTATCGCGGGCGTGCCTGCCCGTTGGCAGAGCGGCCTGTACGTTGCGCCCGATTCGGTGGGGTCGCACGACTGGGCAGAGTTCTATACGCCGCAGACCGGTTGGCTCAACGCCGACGTGTCATTTGGATCTTCTGCTCGCAGGATGGGGGAGGAGTGGCGCCGCCGTCACTACTTTGGCAATCTCGACCCATGGCGTATGGTGGCCAACAATCGATTCCAGGCAGAGTTTGAGCCCTCTTTCGACGGCATGCGCGAGGACCCTTACGATAACCAGATGGGTGAGGCTTCGGTCGACGGTCGCGGATGCCGTCAGCGCGAGATGCTACGCACGGTCGAACTCATCGAAATGCTCGAAGTTCCATTTTCGGACTAATCGGTAGAAAGCTGTGATAAACTAACTCACGCATTACGTGCCCGAGTGGCGGAATTGGCAGACGCAGTGGACTCAAAATCCACCGTTGGCAACAACGTGCGAGTTCGAGTCTCGCCTCGGGCACCATACATGCAAGTGAGCGTTCAAGGGGGTTGCGGCCCCCTTTTTCGTGCCGAACTCGCGTGAGCGCGCGAAGCGTTAAGCAAACAGGCCTGTGGCCTGTCTGTAGCGGAGCGTGGCGAGGGCGCCACGCGCCCGAAGCCCGGGGCTTCGCGAAGCGAAGGCCCTTCGAGTCTCGCCTCGGGCACCATACATGCAAGCGAGCGTTCAAGGGGGTCAAGGCCCCTTTTTCGTGTACGTAATGTGATAACGCGCTGTACGTGTTATTATTCGCAAGGCGTTGTTCCCGCAATGCCCTAAAGAGGAACCCGAGGGTTCCCACCTTTTGGCGCCAATGAGCAGCTGACTGGTCATACAACTTAGATTCCCTTCCTCAAATCGAGGAAGTCTATGTGTACGACCTGGTTGCTGAGAAGCGCCGGGTTATTTTTTTATGAATGGAGGTAGGGAAAATAGCTAAGTCTGATGACACCCGCATCAACGACGAGATTACTGCATCTTCGTGCCGTTTGATTGGCGTCGATGGCTCTCAGCTCGGCCTGTTCGCCATCCGCGATGCCCAGCGCGTCGCCGACGATCAGGGTCTCGACCTGGTCGAGATCGCTCCCAACGCGGAGCCGCCGGTCTGCAAGGTCATGGACTACGGTAAGTTCAAGTACCAGCAGGCCATGAAGGCCAAGGCTGCTCGTAAGAACCAGTCCAAGGTCGAGGTCAAGGAAATGAAGTTCCGACCCAAGATCGACGTTGGCGACTACGAGACCAAGAAGGGCCACGTTCTGCGTTTCCTCAAGAAGGGCGCACGCGTTAAGATCACCATCATGTTCCGCGGCCGTGAGATGGCTCACCCGGAGCAGGGCCTTAACGTTCTCGAGCGTCTCGCCGAGGATCTCAAGCCTTACGCTACGGTCGAGTCCAAGCCTAAGATGGAAGGCCGTAACATGCTTATGCTGCTCGCCCCGATTAAGGGCGCCTTCGATGAGGATAAAGCGGCAAGCGATACTAAGTAACTAGTGTTCTGTAACCGATTAAGGAGTATTTCATGCCTAAGATGAAGTCCCACAGCGGCACCAAGAAGCGTTTCCGCAAGACTGGTACCGGCAAGCTTATGCGCGCCAAGGCTTTCAAGAGCCACATCCTGAGCAAGAAGTCCACCAAGCGTAAGCGTGGCTTCCGTCAGGAGACCGAGATTGCCGCTGCCGACCGCAAGGTCATCAAGTCGCGTCTCGCCTAAGTTCGCGTTCCCGTTTTTCGTTTTACCGTCTAGGAGTTGATAGAACATGGCACGTATTAAGCGCGCTGTTGCCGCCAAGAAGAAGCGCCGTACCGTTATGCACCGTGCGAAGGGTTACTACGGTGCCGCTTCGCGTACTTACAAGCATGCTAAAGAGCAGGTCCAGCACTCCCTGCAGTATCAGTATCGTGATCGCCGCAACAAGAAGCGCGAGATCCGTTCTCTTTGGATCACTCGTATCAACGCTGCTGCTCGCCTGAACGACATCTCTTACTCTCAGTTCATGCACGGCCTGAAGGTTGCCGGCATCGAGCTCGACCGCAAGGTCCTGGCTCAGATGGCTTACGAGGACATCGAGTCCTTCAACGAGCTGGCTACCATCGCCAAGAAGGCTCTCGAGGCCTAATAGATTCTCTTGAATCGCTAGGGGAGTGTCGCGTTGTGCGCGGCGCTCCCTCTTTTTATCTGAAGCGCGGTTTACATTGCTAAAAGCGCGGGTAGATAAACACTTACAGGTGACCGATCTCTATATATTCCTGAACCAAAGGGTCATCATCTGATACGTGCGGAAGATCCGCACCAGTCTTTCTATTACCTATAGAAAGCAATATGTTGTGTAGGACTTGTGAAGAGTGGAATTGACGTCCCACAGAGCTTCGCGGTCTGGCAATATATCTCCTTGCCGCGCGGCCCGGTGGAACCGGATCAGCCGCGGGGCGTGCACCTTGAGAACCGGATACTGCGAGGATGGACACATTGAGTGTCGCATC
>CABSNR010000031.1:0-31404 GCA_902479145.1 uncultured Collinsella sp. | reverse complement strand
AGGTGCAGAGGGTGGCCGAGAAGATGGGTGTCTCCAGGCTCTCGAAGGACCAGGTGAGCGCCATCGCCTCGAGCCTGGACGCAGACATCGAGGACCTGTGCGGAAGGCCGCTCGGCGGCTCGCCGGTGCCCTACGTCTGGCTCGACGCGACCTACGTCAAGTGCCGCCGCGGGGGGCGCGTCGCCTCCACCGCCGTGGTCACCGCCATCGGCTGCGATGCGGGCGGCTGGAGGCGCGTCCTGGGCGTCGACGTGGTCGACACCGAGTCCTACGACTCGTGGCTCGCCTTCCTGCGGGCCATCCGCTCGCGCGGGGCGGCGGGCGTGCGGCTCGTCGTCTCGGACGCCCACCCGGGCCTCGTCCGCGCCCTCGGCGAGGTCTTCCAGGGCGCCGCGTGGCAGCGCTGCGCGGTCCACCTCATGCGCGACTGCATGCGCGAGGCCGGCTCCTGGCAGCTCAGGCGCCGCGTGGGCAGGATCGTGTCGCAGGTGTTCCGCGGGCGCGACGCCGCCACCGTGACGGCCATGTACCACGCGGCGTGCGACATGCTGGAGGGATGCTGCCCCAGGGCGGCGGCGGTGCTGGAGGAGGCCGAGCCCGACGCGCTGGCCTACCTCGACTTCCCGCCGACCCACTGGAAGCGCCTGCGCACCAACAACGTGCAGGAGAGGACCAACCGGGAGATAAAGCGCAGGTCGCGCGTCGTGCAGGTGTTCCCCTCCACGGGCTCGCTGGTGCGGCTCGCGGGCGCGGTCATGTGCGAGCAGGACGAGATATGGCAGGAGTCCAGGTACTTCTCGGAGGTGAGGATGAACGAGCTCTACGATGACGGTCGCACTCGGGGAATCGACGGTCCCGTCGAGTGGGCGCGGCTTGAGGCGGAGGCCAGGAAGATGCTCGAGTCCGGCCTCGAGCTTGCGGACAGGGTCGAGACGGCATAGGATATCACCGTATTCCAGGTTCCCGGACGCCGGGCAGACTCGCTTCGGTTCGGGCGCTACACCAACTTTCTCGACACTACCGAGGGCGCTCGTTTGCTGCGCCGTTCGAGGGCTCTATTGAGGGGTAAGATTGATTGGGGATATTGAAAGTGGGGTAGAGGAGACGAGAATGGCACAACGTGAGTATGATAGCTTCGCTATTGGAGTGCTAAATGACGGAGATGCAGTTGCGCCGCTTGATTTGTCAATTAATGTGTGGGCCGATGTTGGACATACTTCTGAGATAGATTTTGGTATCCAGATTCCACATAGGGATGAGCTTGCGCGGATCGAAGAGGCGTCAGTGCGGTTTCCATTGGTTTGGTTGCATTTGCCGCAGGCGTGAACCAAATTTTGGATTTCGGTGATGAATCCTGTTGCCTGTTTGTCCATAACGAGTGGATTCAGATGATCCCATTCCGTCATTGCATTACCGCAGTAGGCGCATGCAACATTGTCAGGATCCATTTCCAGAACGGTGAGAGCGGCAGCTATTTGCTCATCGGTTGGCTTAATGCAAGGTATGATTCCGTTTACGAATGAGTTTGTGATACTCGATGATCTACCAGTGATTTTTCTGCATTAGGCATTCGGAAAGGGAATCGGTTCTTCATGATTCGCATCCTTTCTAGTACTGCCCTTATTTAATGACCGAGATATGCTCATCGACTGCGGTATTCTGCCCCTTAGGTTACAGACGGTTGTTTCTATTGAGCTTCCAGAGGAAATACATGGGGTTCTCTTTTGCCTTGGCTTCTCGCAAGAAATCTGCGGATTGAGATGCAAGGGCCCCTATGCCGGCAGCCCCGAGGATGCTCATGGCATCACAAGGTGATGCGATTCCGTATTGCCCCAATGTAAAGCTCGCAATTCCGATAGCGGCTTCAATGCCTGCGGAGGTGACTAATCGGGATCGTTCGTTTTTCATCACCAAAGATATCTTGTGAAGCTCGGGCTCTATTAGGTCGTTCTTCAGGTCAGCTAATGCCGAGCTGTCGATGGGCCTTTCGCTCAGGCCTTTGGACAAGGTATCCCTAAACACAAGAAACGACTCTTCGTTTCTAATGCGGCAATCAAGGATGCTACGCAATGTCGCATTTTCAGCAATGGGGAGGGGACAAGATAACCGGCGAATGGGTAGGGTCTGATCCTTTCGAGGATAAAGGGTGGAAGTTGCGGACTCGAGGAACTCAATCTGAGCGGGACGAGTGGTTAAATACGAGCTATTCGAAAAATATGGATTGACGAGGGCTTGGAAGCAATCGTTCAACAATGGCAGTAAGAGAGCCACAACGCCACCGTTTTCCAGCATGTCTCTATCCAATCGCGTTTCGCCTTGGCTTGCATAGAGCGATTCGTATTCAGACGGGATTTCCAGGAAATCGACATCTATCTCCTCATGGGACCCATATGCATCCATTCCCTCAATCGCTACATACAGAACCCCATCCGGTGCTCGTTTTAAAGTGCACGTGGTAGAGGAGCAAAATTGTCGTACGAGATCATCCCAATAACTCGATATCAATCCTTTTGCTTTTGACTCTCTTTCGATTTGTCGCGCCAGGCATTTTTCGCAAAGAGGAATATAATTGCTCGAAAATCCGAGTATTCCAGCTTTGACTATGTCTTCGACTCGCATAGTCAAATAGATCCCGAATGCAAGTTCATCGACTGAGACATAATCATCGTGCCCCATTTCGAATGCCGAATCTATAGGACAATGAATCAGGGTTTTATCTGCATACAATGCTGAGAACTTTGCTAAGTGGTAAACGTTTTGCTCTCGACAGGCATAGTCAGTGCAGGGGAATTTTCCCCCTTCAAGGGTGGAGTCAACAGAAAAATTGAATAGGGATTGATTTTCGAATTTTTCGATTGGGATAAGGGGTGCAAGGCTCCTAGTGAAGGCGTCGAACCTCCTTTGCCCCAGTTCTTCTAGGTACGCATTTATTTCGGCAAGAGAGCTGTTCTTGAATGCGGCTAGATAAGAATAAAGGTCATCGTATGCATGAGTCGTCATTTCGCTCACCTACACTAAATCAAAGATGAAAAGAAATTTGTCGAGCTTTTGGTTGTAGGAAATGTCCGTCTTTCCATCCTTGATTCTATCAGCAACGGGGAGGCAAGGAGGCAGGAGCTCGGCAGCCTATACTCGACCGTTCAGAAGCGCGTGTACGAGATCCTGTCGTGACGCGCGAGCAGATACGAGAAGGGCTGACGTGGGGTGTGGCCACGCTGCTGGCCGCGCTCCTATGCCTTTCGATTTCGCCACTCGTGCTACTGTTTGCGTTTGTATGGCGTTTGGGCAAAAAATTAGGGCCGAACCGCCAAACGGCTCCGCCCTTATAAAACCCGGAGGTTTTGACATCTGATGCGATTTTGGGCGAGCGGACGCCCAGGTGTCAACGATTTTCTAGACAAAGTCGAAATGCGACACGAGCGCGTTGTTGCGCGCGTAGAGGCGTCGCGCAAACTTCGGGAGCTGCATAATCTGCAAGTTGCGTACGGGTATGCGGCTCAAGCTTGCGAGCGACTCTTGATTTGATATGTCTTAGAGCATATGATCATAAGAAAACTCTGATATTCAATTCAAAAACAACGATAGGATGTTGAGGACAATGCTTTGCCAGTTCACCTTTAGGAACTACAGGTCCTACCGCGACGAGGCGGAGCTGTCCATGCAGGCGACGCCGATGAGGGAGTTCGAGCGTTCCCTCATCGAGTGTACCGACGGGCAGAGCTTCCTGCCGGTGGCCGCGGTGTACGGCCCCAACGCCGGCGGCAAGTCCAACCTTCTCGAGGCCCTCGACTACGTGCGATCGGCGGTGGCCAGGCCGGTCTGGCTGTTGTCCGCCCGCGCCGACGCGCCCGAGGGGGAGCGCCCCACGATGGCTCGCTGTTCGGCGTTCGCGTTCGACGACGTGTCGGTCGCCGAGCCCACCGAGTTCGAGCTCTACTACCGCGCAGGCGAGCACGAGTACCGCTACATCCTGTCCGTGCACGCCGACGAGATCGTGTCCGAGGGGCTGTGGCGGCGCAAGCTGGGCGCATCGCGCACGGCGATGCTGTTTGAGCGCGAGGGCGCAGAGGTTGACCTCGGCCCTACGCTGCGCAAGCTCGCGACGGCCGCGACGTTCAACCCGAACCTGCCGTACCTGTCGTTCCTCTGCATCAACTTCGACGCGCCGGTGGTCAAGGAAGCAGCCAGCTGGTTTCTCGGTGGGGTGTTCCTGAACTACAACAGCTCTTATCTGGAGCGGGCGCTCGAGCAGATGCTCGACGAGGCAGACTCGCCCGAGGTCACGCGCTTCCTGCGCGCCGTGGACGTGCGCATCGGCGGCTTTAGGGTGGAGAAGGCCCCCGAGGGGCGCGGCCAGCGCGTCTTCGTGAGGCATGACGTGGATGGCAGGGGCTATGAGCTGCGGCTGCCCGAGGAGTCGGCCGGCACGCAGAAGCTCATGGGGCTGGCGGCGTTTTTGCTGGCAGCGCTCGAGCGCGGCAGCACCGTGATCGTCGACGAGCTGGATGCCAAGCTGCACCCGAAGCTTTTGCGCTACGTGATCCTGCTGTTTAAGGACCCCGAGGTCAACAAGCACGGCGCGCAGCTCATCTTCTCGTCGCAGGACGTGTCCACCATGCGAAACGACGTGTTTCGCCGCGACGAGATATGGTTCGCAGCGCGCGGCGAGGGGGAGGGCAGCCAGCTGTGGTCGCTCGCCGACATCCACGAGGCCAACGGTAACCTGGTCAGCAAGAACGCAGCCTTCGACAAGCAGTACCTGTCGGGCCGTTACGGCGCCGACCCGTACCTCACCCGCATCGAGGAGTGGGACTAGCATGGTGGCGAAGAAGGCGAGGGACTGGCGCAGCGGCAGGCGCGAGGGCCGCTCTCGCATGGTCCAGATGACGCGCCACCTCGTGGTGAGCGAAGGCAAGGAGACTGAGCCTCGATACTTTGAGGGCGTGCGCGCCGCGTTAGGCGCAGCAAATGAGCGGAAGGTTGCCGTAGTCGTTAAGGGGACTGGCAAACATACTCTCGACCTACTTGACTTCGCTGTCGAACACTGTCGCTATGCTCCTGAGACGTTTGACCATGTGTGGCTTGTATTTGATAAGGATGATTTCCCTGCATCCGATTTCGATGCGATGGAGAGCAAATGCGCCGAGCTCACCGATGGATTGAGGACGTTTCATGCGCTGTGGTCGAACCCCTGCTTTGAGCTGTGGCCCCTTCTGCACCTTCGATATACGACTGCTCCCATGTCGGCCGCAGAGTGCCAGCGTGGCCTCGCTCAAGCCATGTCTAAAGACCTGGGCATTGAGTACCGCAAGAATTTGGCAGGGCTGTTCGAGGTGGTGGACGGCAAACGAGGCGAGGCGTTGCAGCGTGCTGGACGCCTCGTCACATACCATAGGGGGCTGGGTAACGTTAAACCATCCGCGCAAAACCCTGCAACCAAGGTGGGCGAGGTATTCGATGTGATTGGGCCGTATCTGGTTTGACGGTCAAGTTCGATCGGGCTTGATAGGACTGGAGATTCATGAAAGATGTTGTTTCGGGCTGCCTGCCGTCTTTAACTGGATTGACCTTTTGGGACCCGATAGGATACTAGGCCGAATCTAGCGGTATTGACGCAGTCAACCTACGGGCTCGCACGTTGCTGCTGCTAGCAGCGGATCGGGTGAGGACTGCTGCTTCTTTGGCCTGTACGCCTCCGATGGCCAGTTTGCCGTGGACGCCTCCTGGGTGGACGCGACCGGTGCCATAGCCGATGCTGCCTGCGAGAGTGGCTCACTTACGTCGGCGCAGTTTGTGACGCCGATGGGCGGGGCCTTTGGTACCGCCTGTGTTATGGATGCCAGCGGGGCCGTTGCTTAGCATGTGGTAATTGAACCCACAGGCGCCCAGCCGCCGGCGGGGAAGACCCAGCCCGGTATCGATGAGCCCACCGGTGGCAATCCCACGGGGGATACAAAGCCCGGTAGCAAAGAAAAGCCCGGTGATGAGACCAATCCCAGCGAAAACCCGCCCCTCACGCCTGATTCGTCGCCCAAGTCGGACGCCAAGCCCGCGCCCGCGTCCATCAAGACGCCTGCGACCAAGACCACCAAAAAGACCAAGCCCGCAACAACGCAAGCCGCCGCGCTCCCTAAGACCGGCCACGGTGACTGGGCGGTTGCGTGCCTTGCTTTCGTCTTCCTAGGTATGTTGTTGGTCCCCATAATAGTTCGGGCACTTCGCGGGGGGGGGCTTTATTTGACAATGTAGTTTCTGCCGCTTCTTTCCCACATTTCTCTGAGTCAATAATGCAGATTGCTTGAACACGGCTTGGGGCTTGCCATATATTTGAATTTGACTAAACTTAACTTATAAGTTAACCATATTTGGTTTCTTCTGAAGCAGAGGGGGTGGCCTTTGGCTAGTGACTATGAGCTTGTCGAATATACTGATCCCGAGGGGCGACCTTTTTGGGAACTAACCACCTCCCCTGAGAACTCTCAATTTCAGAAGATGATGTCTGATCCTAAAACGAAGTTTACCGCCCGTAAAATGATCAATCAGATTTCAAAAATCTATGACTACGGGCTAAAGGATGTCAGTGGAACGTCAAGGCTCCGATGTATCGAGCCTTAGATTGGACTATACGATCTCAAGGGTTTTGATGGGGTTAATCGAGAAATGGTCTACGCGATTTGCCAAGGCGTGGACAAGATTGTTTTGCTTTTTTGGTTTAAGGGCCATCAAGGCTCGGGAAATATTTCCAAAGAAATTAAACGCGCAAAACAGTTGGCCCCGATAGCAAAGCAGCTTTTGGAGTCATAGCGTCGGCTTTTTTGCCCGCTTACGAAACGGAGACTTGTAATGGTTAAGGTCGATTTATCAGACTTTTACGCGGAAACGGAAACGAGCGAAACCCGTGCCTATGAGCACGCACTAGATATTGAGTTTATTGTTCATCGCGAGATGCAGCGCTCGGGCTTGAGTAAAAGCGAGCTGGCAAAACGTATGGGCGTGAGTCTTCAGTCGCTTTCGAAATTGTTGAATTCTCAGCCCAACATGACGCTGAAAACAATCGCAAAGTTTGAGCTTGCGTTGGGTATCAAAATCATTCCTCAGGTCATTTCCAGCTATTCGAATGAGGCGCCGTTATCTTCTCTCTAATGCGATTTCCATGGCGTATGGTCACGCTAAGAGCTATCTGATGGTCGTTACTGGACTTTCGCCCATGGGGGCTTTGACGCTGCCGGCAATTCTTCCTTCGGAATTGGCAGCGGACAGCGATGCGTCTTTCCAAAGTGAGTAAGCTGTTCTCGATTTGGATTTTGCATGCCACCTCTTGCAAATGTAACGGGGTGCCGAATCGGTAGTGTGACTGATTCGGAACTTATATTTCGACGTTTCTAGCTGAACCCCTGCGATGCCCGTGCTACGACAGCTAAATTGACCGTGACGTCCTGTCTTGCGACACGCATGTAGCTCCGCACGGGTATCATGGTGAAAGCGATTTCAATGACAGGGGTACTCGTGGTAAAGATGAAAGATGTGGCCGAGCTGGCCGGCGTTTCGAGCGCCGCCGTCTCGCGCTACCTCAACGGTGGCTACATATCAACGGACAAGGCCGAGCGCATTAAGCAGGCGATTGAGCTGACCGGATACGTGCGGTCCAGCCAGGCTCGCGCGCTGCGCACCGGTTCCACCAAGCTCATCGGCGTCATCGTGCCCAAGATCAACTCGGAATCCGTGAGCAGCATTACCGCCGGCATTGGCCAGGTGCTCGGTCGCCGTGGCTACCAGATGCTGCTTGCCAATACCGATAACGCCCCCGATCGCGAGCTCGAATACCTCGATTTATTCCAAAACCACCCAGTTGATGGCATTGTGCTGGTGGCAACCATGATCACCGACGAGCACCATCGGGCGATTGAGTCGTGCCGCGTGCCCATCGTTCTGATCGGCCAGAATGTCGAGGGCGCGGCGTGCGTCTATCACGACGATTACGAGGCCGCTTTTGAGCTGGGCCGTGCGCTTGCGGGCCGTGTGGACGGCAAGATCGCCTACATTGGAGTTACCGAAGAGGACCGCGCGGCCGGCTATGACCGCCGTCGCGGTTTTGAGGCCGGCTTGCGCGCCGCGGGCGTGGCGATTGATCCGAGTCTGATTCGCCTGGGCTCGTTTACGCTCGACTCGGGCTATGGTGCGGCGAGTGAGCTGCTTTCCGTCGCTCCCGATGTTTCGTTTATCGCCTGCGCGACCGACACCATGGCGGCGGGCGCGCTGCGCGCCATCGACGAGGTTCGAGGCATGGGCGAGGGCATACACCGCGTAAGCGGTTTTGGCGACAACGCGTTTTTGCGCGCGCTGACGGGCGGCATTCCCACCGTGCACTATGGCTACCTGACCAGTGGCGTCGAGGCGACCAACATGTTGCTCAACACGCTCGATGGCGTGGAGGGGGAGAGCGGTCTCAAGACGCTCAAGCTCGGCCATCAGCTTATGAATGTCTAGGCTTTGGGCACATCTGCCTGCCTCTGAGCCCTTATGTTTGTCTCAAAACTACCATTCGCCGGCTTTTTCCTACCGTTCACCGTTATATGAAAACGATTGCAGTCATATGAAACTGAAAACGATTACAGTTTAAGTGTCAAAGATGGCCGGGTGCACATGCGCCCGTTGGAGGAAAGGGAAGTCATGGACTACCGCAAATCAGCCCAAGAGGTGCTCGACAACATCGGTGGCGCCGACAACGTTGTTTCGGCCGCACACTGCGCCACGCGTCTGCGCCTGGTGATTGCCGATAATTCTAAGGTTAACAAGGAGGCCATCGAGAACGTCGATGGCGCCAAGGGCGTCTTTGAGGCCCAGGGCCAGCTCCAGATTATTTTTGGCACCGGCACCGTCAACAAGGTCTACGAAGAGTTCATCGCGCTCAGTGGCGTCGAGGCTGCTACCAAGGCCGAGGTCAAGGAGGCCGCGGCTCAGCAGCAGAACATCTTTATGCGCGCCATTAAGGTGCTCGGTGATGTCTTTGTCCCTATCATCCCCGCCATCGTGGCTTCGGGCCTGCTGCTGGGCATTATGAGCGCCCTCAACTTTATGGCCTCCAACGGCTTTATCGTGCTCGACACCAATAACTTTATCTACAAGATCGCCGACCTGGTCTCGGGCACGTCCTTTGGCATTCTGCAGATCCTGATCGGCTACTCTGCCGCCAAGGCCTTTGGCGCCAACCCGTACCTGGGTGCCGTCGTCGGCGGTGCGTTTATCAACTCCTCGCTGCAGAGCGCCTACACGGTTGCTTCCGAGGGCGTGCAGACCATGGTCACCGTTATCCCCGGTGTATACAGCTTTGAGTGGGTCGGCTATCAGGGCCATGTGATCCCCATCGTTATCGCCTGCGCCATTCTCGCCTTCCTCGAGAAGCGCCTGCACAAGATCGTTCCCGAGATGTTCGACCTCTTTGTGACCCCGCTCGTCTCGGTGTTCGTGACCGTGCTCGTGACGCTCGTTGCCGTCGGCCCCATCTTCGTGTGGGCCGAGAACGCCATCCTCGGTCTGATCCAGGCCCTGCTGACCCTGCCCTTCGGCATCGGTTCCTTTATCGTCGGCCTGTTCTATGCCCCCACGGTCGTTACCGGCATCCACCAGATGTACACCGCCATCGACCTGGGCCAGCTCGCCCAGTACGGTGTGACCTACTGGTTGCCCATCGCCAGCGCTGCCAATATCGCCCAGGGTGGCGCAGCGCTTGCCGTTGCCTTTAAGACCCGCGATGCCAAGATCAAGGGCTTGGCGCTTCCTTCGGCTCTGTCCGCCTTCATGGGCATTACCGAGCCTGCCATCTTCGGTGTGAACCTACGCTTCTTTAAGCCCTTCATCGCCGGCTGCATCGGCGGCGGTTGCGGCGCCCTGGTCTGCGCGCTCACCTCGCTTGCTGCTTCCGGCACCGGCGTTACCGGTATCTTCGGTATCCTGCTGTGCCTGGCCCAGCCCGTGCAGTACGCGATCATGTTTGCGGTTGCCGCGCTGGTTTCCTTTGGCGTCTCGTTTGTCCTGTACAAGGACGAGCCCAAGGCTTCCGAGCAGGCCTAAGAGCTTTTGATTGAGGGAATGCCCGCGGGCTGTATGCTCGCGGGTGTTTCCCGCATCTGGTGCCGATCTCTGGCGCCTTGTAACTTTCGATCCGTTAGGACTTTGATATGTCTAATGCCCTTGGGCGCGATCTTGCACAGCTGGTCGCCGCTGTTGACGCCGCCGCCTCTGAGTGCGGTCATGGCGCGTATGGCCAGCGCTTTCATATTATGCCGCCGGCGGGCTGGCTCAACGACCCCAACGGTCTTTGCCAGGCAGATGGCGTATTTCACGCGTACTTCCAGTATGCCCCGTTTGATGTGAACGGCGGCGTCAAGATGTGGGGCCATGCGACGAGCCGCGACCTTATGACGTGGGACTACGTTGGCGCCCCGCTGCTGCCCGACGAGCCGTTCGATTGCCACGGTGTATATTCGGGCTCCGCGCTTGCCGAAGACGGCCGCATTCGCGTGCTGTACACAGGCAACGTTAAGCTTTCCGATGCAGACGGCACGTACGACTACGTCAATACCGGCCGCCGCGCCGATACTGTTTATGTCGAGAGCGCCGACGGTCAGGCCTTCGGTGCCAAGCGCGTGGTACTGGCGTCCGAGGATTATCCCGAGGATTTGACCTGCCACGTGCGCGACCCTAAGGTGTGGCGTGACGCGGACGGGCGTTATCACATGGTGCTGGGCGCGCGTCGTCGCGTGGATGGTCCGCATGTCGATAGTCGATTTTGCGCCATGCACGGCGAGGGTGCCGGGCGCGATGTGGGTGAGATCCTGGTGTACGGTTCGGCGGATATGCTGAACTGGGAGCTCGAGAGCCGTGTGTCTACGCCCAAGCGTTTCGGCTTTATGTGGGAGTGCCCGGGGTATCTTGAGCTTAAGGCCGATGACGGTGTGCCGGCGAAGTGGCTGTCCTTCTCTCCCCAGGGGCTCGAGGGCGGTCGTTGGGACCGCGGCAACGTATACGCTGCTGGCTACATGCCTGTAACGGGCGACATTACCGGTGGCAATGACGCTTATGAGCTGGGCGAGTTCCGCCTATGGGACGCCGGTTTTGACTTCTATGCTCCGCAGGAGTTTACGTCCGAGGACGGTCGCCACATTCTGATCGGCTGGATGGGCATGCCCGATGAGCCGACTTATGGCAACGCGCCCACCGTGGCGTGCGGCTGGCAGCACTGCATGACGGTGCCGCGCGAGCTTACAGCCGGTGCTGGCGGCGTGGTACTGCAGCAGCCGGCGCGCGAGATCGAGCGCCATTATGCCTCGGTGCGTGTGGGGGAGGGCTCGTTGGAGGTTGCCGGCGATACCTGCTTTGACGTTGTTGTCGACGGTGTCGACGGCGCATTTACCGCGATCGTTGATGGCGAGCTGAAGCTGGCGTTTGTGCCCGCCGAGGGCGAGCTGCCCGCGCGCTTTGAGATGCGATTTACCGATGAGGGTCGCGCTTCTGCCGGCTGCGGTCGTACCGTGCGCTGGGAGCCCGTCGACGAGGTGCGCAACGTGCGCATTGTTGGCGATGTCTCGTCGGTCGAGGTGTTTGTGAACGATGGCTCGCTCGTGTTTTCGACGCGCATCTATCCCGAGGCCTATGGCGTGACCGTTGACGCTCCGGGCGCGAATGTGACCTACCACGCGCTCAACATCTAGGCGATTCGTCGCATATCGGCGCTATACTGCAGCCGTTGCCCACGATGCGGGGAACACCCGCATCGTGGGTTTTTGTTTATGAAGGGGCGGTGCCTTGTGGATGTACAGCAGCTAGAAGAGGCCTGGGCTGTAAGGACCGGCGCGCGAGGGGCGCGACTTGTTGCGGCCTCGCATGTGCCGGCGGCGCTGTCGCAGCTGGGGATTGTACGTCCTGGCGATCTCCTGGTTGCGTTTGCCGATGACTTTACCGATGCGTTTGCGCACGGCTTTGATGGCTGCGATGTCGCGCTGGTGGGCTCGCCGTCTGCAGAGGCGTTTGCCGCTGCGTCCGAGGGCTTTGATGCTTCGTTTGATGCCGAGGGGCCGCACCTGTGGTGGTTCGTCAACTCCATCGGCGGGTTTGGTCTGCGTGTGCCCGATCTGCGCGCTCTGGGCCGCGCTGCTCGTGAGGCACATGCGCTGTTTGTGGTGGATAACACAGTGGCGTCGGCTTTTGGCTGCGATCCGCTGCGTTTGGGTGCCGTGCTGTCGCTCGAGGCGCTCGACCGCGTGTGCGCCGGCAAGGCTCCGCGCAAGTTGGTTGCCGTATCGGTCGCGCGCTCGCAGCTCAAGCGCCATCGCGTGGATGCCGCGGCTGAGTGCGCGCATGCCCTGCTTGAGGGCTGTGGCTTGGCCAAGCTTGATATGCCTGCTGACGAGGCCGGTGTACTGGAGCGCGGGCTGGACTCGCTCGATGTCCGCATGCAGGCGCATTTCGATCGCGCCCGTGCACTAGCCGAGTATCTGGCCGCCAACGAGATGGTGCGCAGCGTGCGCTATCCCGGACTGAGCCCGCATCCTGATTATGCGGTTGCAACGGGAATCCTCGAGCACGGCTTTGGCCCGGCAGTTGAATTTGATCTTATCGAGCTTAGCGCAGGGGAGCTGTTCGATGCTTTGTCGGGGGAGTTCCGCGCATCGCCCGCCGGCGGCGCAGCGACGCGCCTTTCGGCCCCACGCGGCAAGCAGGGGAGCACCATCCGCCTCTTCGCCGGCACCGACGACCCCTTGATCGTGGCCGCCACCCTAGATAATGCCCTCCGCAACTAGCTAAATCATCCTCGACTTCATAAGTTGCGGTGAAATAGGGATTGATTTACGGCTTTAACCGCATAAACAGTCCCTATTTCACCGCAACTTATGAGAAGGGGTTGTGTGGCTATAAGGCCCCGTCCCAAATGGGCTACTCTTTGATGCTGGCGATGAGGGCGTCGGCTTTGGTGGCGATGACGTTGTTGATGTCGGTCTGCAGCTCCTCGTAGGCCGCTATGGCTCGCTCGCCGGCGGGGGTGAGGGTGGATCCGCGGGCTCCGTCGCGCTCGATGAGCTTGCAGCCCAGCTGTCCTTCGGCCTCGTTCACAATGCGCCAGGCCTTGGAGTATGCCATGCCCATGCTCTTGGCGGCGCGGTTGAGCGAGTGCTCGCGGGCGATGCCCTGCAGCAGTAAGACGCAGCCGTGGCCGAACACGCCCGGCAGATCTTTGTCGCACGCTTGAATGACCAACTTTGCCGTCGTCTTGTACTCCATGTGCTCCACGTCTTCCCGCTAAAGTGTTTGCTGGGCAAACGCAAAGCCTGCGTCAAACCCTCGTGTGCTCTTCTTAAATCATGCATTGTAGCAGTCAAAGTGCGTTAAGATACTTTCCCAGTATAGGGCGCCCAAGGTTGGGCTGGGTCCTACGAGGCCTGCAGCCGACCGGTCGCATGGAAAAAGGAGAAACATGGCTACGTTCTTTCCCGGTGAGTCCCACACGTTTTCGGAGTATCTGCTGGTCCCTGGTTACTCGTCCTCGCAGTGCATCCCCAACAACGTCTCTCTTAAGACGCCGCTGACCCGCTTTAAGCGCGGTGAGAAGCCGGCAATCACCCTGAACATCCCCATGGTTTCCGCCATCATGCAGTCCGTCTCGGGCGTCGACATGGGTGTCGCGCTCGCTACCGAGGGTGGCCTGTCCTTCATTTACGGTTCCCAGAGTGCCGAGTCCGAGGCCGCTATGGTCAAGGCCGTCAAGGATCACAAGGCCGGCTTCGTTCAGTCCGATTCCACGCTGACCCCCGACATGACCATGGAGCAGGTCATCGAGCTCAAGGAGAAGACCGGTCACTCCACTATGCCGGTTACCGACGACGGCACCCCCAAGGGCAAGCTCCTGGGTATCGTCACCAGCCGTGACTATCGTCCCAGCCGCGATGACCACCAGAAGAAGGTCTCCGAGTTCATGACCCCGCGTGAGCAGCTCATCGTGGGCGACAAGAACATCAGCCTCAAGGTTGCCAACGACGTCATCTGGGACAACAAGCTCAACGCTCTGCCCATCGTCGACGACAACGACCACCTCATGGGCATCGTCTTCCGCAAGGACTACGACAGCCACAAGACCAACCCTAACGAGCTGCTCGACGGCGACAAGCGCTACATGGTCGGCGCCGGTATCAACACCCGCGACTATGCCGAGCGCGTGCCGCTGCTCATCGAGGCCGGCGTCGATGTCCTCTGCATCGACTCCTCCGAGGGCTTCAGCGAGTGGCAGAAGCGCACCATCGAGTGGATTCGCGCCAACTACGGCGAGGACGTCAAGGTCGGTGCCGGTAACGTCGTCGACGCCGAGGGCTTCCGCTTCCTGGCAGACTGCGGCGCCGACTTCATCAAGGTCGGTATCGGTGGCGGTTCCATCTGCATCACCCGTGAGACCAAGGGTATCGGTCGTGGCCAGGCCACCGCGCTGATCGACGTCTGCCGCGCTCGCGACGAGTACTACGAGGAGACCGGCGTCTACGTGCCCGTGTGCTCCGACGGCGGCATCGTCTACGACTATCACATGACGCTCGCCCTTGCCATGGGTGCCGACTTTATGATGCTGGGCCGCTACTTCGCCCGCTTTGACGAGAGCCCGACTGAGCGCGTCAACGTGAACGGTCAGTACATGAAGGAGTACTGGGGCGAGGGTTCTGCGCGTGCCCGCAACTGGCAGCGCTACGACCTGGGCGGCGCCGCGAAGCTCAGCTTTGTCGAGGGCGTCGACTCTTACGTTCCCTATGCCGGCTCCCTCAAGGACGGTGTGGGCGGCACGCTCTACAAGGTCAAGTCCACGATGTGCAACTGCGGCGCCCTCTCGATCCCCGAGCTCCAGGAAAAGGCGCGCCTAACGCTGGTCAGCTCCACCTCCATCGTCGAAGGCGGCGCCCACGACGTAGTCGTCAAGGACTCCCAGCAGAGCGTCAGCTACCGCTAAGCGGCTTTCCTAAGCACCGCACCTTGCCGTTCAAACCGTCGCTCGCGTACCCAAAGTACGCGTCGCTCCTCTTTCACGTCAATCTGCGGCACTTAGAAAACCCGACCATGCTTGGGCGGGTAACAATTAGCGGTTGATTCACAACCACGTTATTTAGATAAAGCGAGATGCCTGCAAGTCGCAGGCATCTCGCTTGTCGTATTTGCTATCATCAGTCAAGTTAACCTTAGGGTCGGGTGGCTTGGCTTTGTTCGCTACAATTTCCGCACGCAAAGAAGAGCACTTAATGTGCTCTTCGTCTTGCGCAGGACTGTCCGCAGTAGCGAACAAAGCCAAGCCACCCGACCCCAGCTAAGATTAAAGGAGCTGATATGTGCGATTGCACAGATCATAAGGACGAGATCCCTGCCTACGACGCGCAGGCCATTGAGTCCAAGTGGATGAAGGCCTGGGAGGACTCCAACCTCTTTGCCGTCGACACCGACGACAGCAAGCCCAAGAAGTATGTGCTCGAGATGTTCCCGTATCCGTCGGGCGACCTGCACATGGGCCACGCGCGCAACTATACCATCGGCGATGCCATGGCCCGTCAGGCCCGCATGCGCGGCTTTGACGTGCTGCACCCTATCGGCTTCGATGCCTTTGGCCTGCCCGCCGAGAACGCCGCCATCAAGCACAACACGCAGGCTGCCGCCTGGACGTATAAGAACATGGACCAGGCGCTCGCCACGATGAAGCGCATGGGCTTCTCCTACGATCTGGATCGCATGGTCAAGACCTGCAGCCCCGACTACTACCGCTGGGGCCAGTGGATCTTTGAGAAGCTGTGGGAAAAGGGCCTGGTCTACCGCAAGAAGAACCCGGTCAACTGGTGCCCTAACTGCAAGACCGTTCTGGCCAACGAGCAGGTCACCGAGGGCAAGTGCTGGCGCTGCGGCACCGAGCCCGAGAAGCGCGACCTTGAGCAGTGGTACTTCAAGATCACCGAGTACTCCCAGGAGCTGCTCGACGACTTGGAGAAGCTCCCCGGCTGGCCCGAGCGCGTCAAGCAGATGCAGGCCAACTGGATCGGCCGCTCAGAGGGCGCCGAGGTCGACTTTACCCTGTGCGACCAGGATGGTGAGCCCATCGAGGGCGACGAGGGCAAGATCACCGTCTTCACCACGCGTGCTGACACCCTGTTTGGCGTGTCCTTCTTTGTTCTGGCCCCCGAGTACGCTCGTCTGCACGAGCTCGTCGAGGGCACGGAGTACGAGGAGGCCGTGACCAAGATCGTCGAGGACTCCAAGCATATCTCCGCCGTCGAGCGTGCCCAGGGCACCCTCGAGAAGCACGGTGCCTTTACCGGCCGCTACGTGGTGAACCCCGTCAACGGCGAGAAGGTCCCCGTGTGGGTTGCCGACTACGTCGTTGCCGACTACGGTACCGGCGCTGTCATGGCCGTTCCCTGCGGTGACCAGCGCGACTTTGAGTTCGCCCGCAAGTACGACCTGCCGATCGTGCCGATCATCCTGGACGATGACGATCGCGCTGCCGTCGAGGCCAGCGGCGAGACCATTGATACCTTCCATGCCGAGACCGTCGACTGGGACTGTGCCCACGCTGCCGAGGGCACGCTCGTCCAGTCCGGCAAGTACACCGGCATGCGCGGCGGCAAGCACTCCGAGGGCGAGGCTGCGATCGTGGCCGACCTCGAGGCCATGGGCTGCGGCCGTCGCAAGGTCGAGTTCCGCCTTCGCGACTGGCTCATCAGCCGCCAGCGCTATTGGGGTAACCCCATTCCGGCCATCCACTGCGAGCACTGCGGCATCGTGCCCGTGCCCGAGGATCAGCTCCCGGTGACGCTGCCCGAGAACCTGGACCTGGGCGCCGGCGAGACCCTCGCCGAGTGCAAGGACTTCTACGAGACCACCTGCCCGGTCTGCGGTCGCCCGGCCAAGCGCGAGACCGATACCATGGACACCTTCACCTGCTCCAGCTGGTATTACCTGCGCTATACCGATCCGCACAACACCGAGCTGCCCTTCTCCCGCGAGGCAGCCGACCGTTGGATGCCCGTCGATAACTACATCGGCGGCATCGAGCACGCCATTCTGCACCTGCTCTACAGCCGCTTCTTTACCAAGGCGCTTCGCGACCTGGGCCTGTTGAGCGTGGACGAGCCCTTTACCAACCTGCTGTGCCAGGGCATGGTCAAGGACGAGAACGGCGACACCATGTCCAAGTCCAAGGGCAACGTCGTGCCCCCGAGCTCGGTTATCGAGCCCTACGGCGCCGACACCATGCGTTTGGCGATCCTGTTTATCGCCCCGCCCGAGAAGGACTTCGACTGGGATCCCAAGGCCGTTGAGGGCGCCAACCGCTTCATCAAGCGCGCCTGGCGTATCGTTTGGCAGCTCGTTCAGTCCGGCGACGCCAACGTGGCCTTCGACAAGTCCGCACTCGACGAGGTTGCGATGAAGCTCTATCGCGAGCGTCACCGCACCATCGCCAAGTGCACCGAGGACTTCGATCGCGGCCAGTTCAACACCGCCATCTCGGCCGTCATGGAGCTCGTCAACGCGGCGAGCGCCTACCTCAACGCCACCGAGGGTACCGCCCGCGACAAGGCGCTGTGCTACGGCGTGGCTAAGGATATCGTGAGCGTCCTTGCCCCCATTTGCCCGTTCTGGGCCGATGAGCTGTGGCACGAGGCGCTCGGCTGCGAGGGTAACGCCTACACCGCCGCCTGGCCCGAGTTCGACCTGGCCGAGTCCGTTGAGGACACGGTGCAGATCGTGGTCCAGGTGCTCGGTAAGGTCCGCGGCCGCGTCGACGTTGCCCGCGATGCTTCCAACGAGGAGATGCAGGCTGCCGCCGAGGCCGCCGTCGCCAAGTGGCTCGAGGGCAAGACGGTCGTCAAGGCCATCTGCGTGCCCGGCAAGCTGGTCAACCTGGTGGTCAAGTAAGCATTGCGCGCTTAACTGACGCATAAAAGACGAGGGGCGATCCGATTGGGTCGTCCCTCGTTTTTCATGTACCTGCCCTGATGTCTGCGGTCAATTGTCCTATTCTTGTGGAGAAGCTGTGCGCACGCTGACCTGCAGATTCGTACTGTGCTTGCACGTTTCCGCAGCTATTGGTATAGTTTGCTTGCAAATGAAGTTGTAATTGAAAGAAGTGGGGTTTCGGCCCCGCTTCTTTTTTGTATGGATGGAGGTGCCGCAATGGTCAAGACCAAGACCGAGCAGGCGATTATCGACGCGCTCGAGGCCGTCGCTCCCCAGCACGATATCGACATCGTCGACGTCGAGCTCGTGGGTGCCACCAAGGCCCCCTGCGTGCGCGTGCGTATCGAGGGTGCCGAGGGTCAGAGTCTTTCGCTCAACGACGTCACGGCCAACACCAAGTGGGTCGGCGATGTGATTGAGGAGCTCGACCCCATCTCTTCGAGCTATACGCTCGAGGTGTCGAGCCCGGGTATGGCGCGCCCGCTGCGCCGCCCGTGCGACTTTGCCCGCTTTGTGGGCGAGAACTGCGAGCTCACCTCCACCGCCACCGAGGGCCGTCGCAAGTACGCCGGCAAGATTGCCGCCGCCACCGAGGCGAACGTGACCCTCGAGCTCGAGGACGGCGAGTCCGTTACCCTCGATTTCTCTGATGTTAAAAAGTGCAAGTTGAAGCCCACCTACGACTTCAAGCCCGCGAAGGAAGGAAAGTAAGATGGCAGCATCCGACATGATGTCCGCCCTGATGGAGCTTTGCCAGGAGAAGCACATCGACCAGCTCTACCTGATCGACCGCCTGGAGCAGTCGCTCGCCAAGAGCTATGCCGAGATCCTGCATCTTGAGTGGGGCGCCAAGGTGACCATTGACCGCACCACCGGCAAGATCTACGTCTACCGCCTGGAGCCGATCGACGATTCCATGGACGAGGAGGGCAACTTCACCGAGTTTGAGGAGATCGACGTCACCCCCAAGAACACGAGCCGCATCGCCGCCCAGCACGCCAAGGCCGAGATCAACGCCATCGTGCGCAACTCCGCCCGCGAGCAGATCTACGAGGAGTTCTCCGGCCGCATCGGTGACCTCATCAGCGGTACCGTGCTGCAGTCCACGCCCGACTTCACGATCGTCAAGATCCGCGAGGGCGTCGAGGCCGAGCTGCCGCACTTCGACCAGCGCCGTTACGAGAACGAGCGCAACGAGCGTCCGATGGGCGAGCGCTACCTGCACAACCAGCACATCAAGGCCGTGATCATTGATGTTCGCGACCCCAACTCCAACCTGCAGCCGGTTCGCGGCGAGCACAGCCGTCCGCCGATTGTCATCTCCCGTACCCACCCCGAGCTCATGCGTCGTCTGTTTGAGCAGGAGGTGCCCGAGATCTATGAGGGCACCGTCCAGATCAAGTCGATCGCCCGCGAGCCCGGCCAGCGCTCCAAGGTCGCCGTCCACTCGCTCGACGACCGTCTGGATCCCGTGGGCGCCTGCGTCGGCCCCAAGGGCAGCCGTGTTCGCGCTGTCGTGGGCGAGCTCCGTGGCGAGCGCGTCGACGTCATCCTGTGGGATGCCGATCCTGCCGTCTACGTCGCCAACGCCCTGTCGCCCGCTAAGGTCACCCGCGTCCTCATCGACGAGGAGAAGGCCTACGCCGGCGTCATCGTGCCCGACGACCAGCTGTCCCTCGCCATCGGCAAGGAGGGCCAGAACGCCCGCCTCGCCGCGCGCCTGACCGGCTGGCACATCGACATCAAGTCCGAGACGCTTGCTGCCGACATCCTCAAGAACGTTCCCGTTCACGAGGAGCCCGCCGCCGACCTGATCGGTGACGAGGAGGACGAGGACGTCCGCCGCTGCGAGTACGTGTCCGAGGACGGCATCCAGTGCCGCAACCAGGCTCGTCCCGGCTCCCGTTTCTGCGGTGTCCATGACACCGACGCCTTCGATGATGCGGAGGACCTGATCTAGCGCGCGGTCGCGCCGGGCGGGTCCCGGCGCGTCTCCCACGCTCGTTCAGTCTCTAGGCACCCAAGGTGCCAGAAAGGGTAGGTGAAGTCATATGGCAAAAGTCCGTGTGTCCACCCTGGCCAAAGAGTTCGGCATGACCTCCAAGGAACTGATGGGTCATCTCGCCGATATGAAGATTCCCGCTAAGTCCGCTTCCTCCACCTTGGAGGACGCTTATGTCGCCATGGTCCGCAAGCAGCTCGCCTCGGTGATCGAGGCCCGCGCCCAGGAAGTCGAGGCCGCCAAGCAGGCCGAGGAGCAGGCAGCTGCTGCCGAGGAGGCCGCACGCGCTGCCGAGGCCGAGCGCGAGCGCATCGCCGCCGAGAAAGCCCGCGAGGAGGAGCGTCGCCAGTTTGCCGCAGCCCAGGCTGCCGAGGAGGCTGCCCGCGCCGAGGCCGAGGCCAAGAAGAAGGCCGAGCAGGAGCGCCTTGCCCGCGAGAAGGAGGAGGCTGCCCGCGAGGCCCAGCGCCGCGCCGTTCCCGCTTCCGACTCCGGTTCGCGCTTCCGTTCGCTGCTCGACCAGATCGCCGCACAGGAGACCGTGCTCAAGGAGAAGAAGGACGCCGAGGACAAGGCCAAGGCCGAGCGCGCCGCCGAGCGCGGTAACCGTCGTGGCGGCAACAACGACCGCCGCGGTGGCCGTCGAAACGATCGCAACGCCTCAGACAACAACTCCGAGCGCAGCGCCTCCGAGAGCCGTCCGCACAGCCATCGCACCAACGCCAGCAACAACGTCGCTGCCGGCATGGACTTCCCCAACCCCGATAAGCAGGGCAAGGGCAAGAAGCGCAAGGGCGGTCACAACAACGAAGAGGACCACTACAGCCGCATGGCTCGCGAGGCCGAGGAGTACAGCCGCGAGAAGGTGCTCGAGGAGGCTCGTGCTGCCGTCGAGGAGGCCTCTCGCGAGTCCACCGGTCGCCGCAAGAAGCGCAAGGAGAAGCGCGAGCGCGAGGCTGCCAAGGCTCAGGAGGAGCGCAAGATAGAGGAGGCGCTGGCCCAGGGCGTGAACCCCGAGGACCTCGACGCCATCAAGGTCTCCCAGGGCGTTACCGTCCAGGAGCTTGCCGAGGCGCTCGACGTTCCGGCCAACGACATCATCAAGCGCCTGTTTCTGCTGGGTACGCCGCTCACCATGACGCAGTCCATGTCCGACGACCTCGTCGAGCTCGTCGCCGACGACCTGGGCCGCCAGATTAAGATCATCACCCCCGAGGAGGAGAACACCTTCTCGTTCTACGACGATCCCGCCGACCTCAAGCCGCGCGCCCCGGTCGTCACCGTCATGGGCCACGTCGACCACGGCAAGACGTCGCTGCTCGACGCCATCCGTCACACCGGCGTTGCCGCCGGCGAGGCGGGCGGCATTACGCAGGCCATCGGCGCTTCGCAGGTCATGATCAACGACCGCAAGATCACCTTCATCGATACCCCGGGTCATGCCACCTTTACGGCTATGCGTGCCCGTGGTGCCAAGGTGACCGACATCGTCATTCTGATCGTGGCTGCCGACGACGGCGTCATGCCTCAGACCGTCGAGTCGATCAACCACGCCAAGGCCGCCGGCGTACCCATCGTCGTTGCCGTCAACAAGATCGATAAGCCGGGCGCCAACCCCGATCGCGTGCGTCAGGAGCTCACCGAGTACGGCGTTATCCCCGAGGAGTGGGGCGGACAGAATATGTTCGTCAACATCTCGGCCAAGCAGAAGATCGGTATCGACGACCTTCTGGAGACCGTGCTGCTCCAGGCCGACGTGCTCGAGCTCAAGGCCAACCCCGATACGTTCGCATCGGGCAACGTCCTCGAGGCTAAGCTCGACAAGGGCCGCGGCTCGGTTGCCACCGTGCTCGTGACCCGCGGTACCCTGCACGTGGGCGACACGCTGGTCGCCGGCCTCACCTATGGCCGCGTCCGTGCCATGCTCGACCCCAAGGGCAACGCCGTCACCGAGGCCGGTCCCTCCGACGCTGTCGAGATTTTGGGCCTGCAGTCTGTGCCCAACGCCGGCGACGAGTTCCGCGTGTTTGAGGACGAGCGCGAGGCTCGTGCACTGGCTGACGAGCGTTCGCTCAAGGCCCGTATCGAGGAGCAGAGTCGCGTGAAGCACGTGACGCTCGAGAACCTCTTCGAGACCATCGCCGACGCCGAGGTCAAGGAGCTCAACCTGATCATCAAGGCCGACGTCCAGGGTTCCATCGAGGCCCTTCAGGACTCCCTCGACAAGATGGATCAGTCCGAGGTGCGCATCAACACGATCCACTCCGCCGTTGGTGCCATCAACGAGACCGACGTGGTCCTGGCCGACGCCTCCAACGCCATCATCATCGGCTTTGGCGTTCGTCCCGACGGCAAGGCCCGCTCCGCCGCCGAGCGCGAGGGCGTCGAGATTCGTTGCTACGACGTCATCTACAAGTGCCTCGAGGAGCTCGACGCCGCCCGTATCGGCATGCTCAAGCCCACCGAGGTCGAGGTCGCCACGGGTACCGCGACCGTCCTGGACACCTTCAAGGTGCCCAAAGTCGGTATCGCTGCCGGTGTCCGCGTCGAAGAGGGCGAGATCGCCGCGACCGATTCCGTGCGCCTGGTGCGCGACGGCATCGTGGTCTTCAACGGCAAGATCGCCTCGATGCGCCACTACAAGGACGAGGCCAAGAGCCTCAAGAGCGGTTCCGAGGGCGGCATTGGCCTGGAGAACTTCCAGGACATCAAGCCCGGCGACCAGATCGAGGGTTACCGCATCGACCAGGTTGCCCGTACCGAGTAGGGGGTAGCGCTATGAAGCAAACGCAGGCAACCCGCCGTCTGGGCGAGCAGCTTCGCGAGAAGCTCGGTTATATCCTGCTCTTTGAGGTTTCCGATCCGCGTCTCGACCTGGTTACTTTGACCGCGGTCGAGGTCGCGGTGGACCGTTCGTTCGCGCGCGTGTATGTGTCGTGCGATGCGAGCCGCTACGACGAGGTCATGGAGGCGCTCGCTAGCGCTAAGGGCCGTATTCGCAGCCTGTTGGCTCGCTCGCTCGATTGGCGTGTTACGCCCGAGCTCGATTTTCGCATCGATCGCTCGACCGATGAGGCCGAGCGCATCACGCGTGCGCTGGAAAACGTTCCCGCCACGCTTGCGATCGAAAAGGACGAGGACGGCTATCCGATAGCGGATGCCGCCCAGGAGGCAGCTTTAGATGACTAATTCCGCCGACCTCGCCTCGTGCGAGTCTGCAGATATTCAGCGACGCATCCTCGAGCTCATCGAGGGTGCGTCCTCCATTGCGATTTCTGGACATACTTCTCCCGATGGCGATGCCTTGGGCTCCGTGTTGGGTCTGGGCCTTTCGCTCATGAAGTTTTTTCCCAACAAGGACATTGCGCTGCTGCTGGCAGACGATGACCCGGTTCCGCGCATCTACCGCTTTATGGAAGGCTCCGATCGCCTGGTGCCGGCATCTGCGTACACTGGAAATCCGGACCTGTTCATCTCGGTGGACGTACCGGTCGTCGAGCGCCTCAATAATTCCGCCGAGGTGCTTCGCCGCACCAAGCATGTGGTGTGCTTTGATCACCATCCGGCGCGCGAGGAGTTTGCCGAGCTCAGCCTGAGGCGCGTCGAAGCTGCAGCCTGCGCTATGATCATCGACCGCTTCTTGGACAATTGTGGCATTGTCGCACGTGATGGCGTTGCGACCTGCCTGCTGTGTGGCTTGGTTACCGATACCGGCCGTTTTCAGTACCAAAACGCCGATGCCGCCGCGTTCCATGCGGCCTCGCGCCTGGTGGCGCACGGTGCCGATCCGGCGCGCGTTGCGCTCGAGGTCTACCAGAGCATGCGCGTTGAGTTTTTGCACCTCAAGTCCATTGTCATGGGCCGTATCAAGACGGTCGCGCACGGGCGCGTGGCGTATAGCTATGCCTTCCAGAGCGACCTTGAGGCCTGCGGCGTCACCTCGGATGAATGTGACGGTCTGGTCGATGTGGTGCGTTCGGTGATGGGCGTCGAGGTCTGCCTGTTCTTAAAGGGCATCGACGGCGATACCAAGGTGCGCGGCAACCTGCGCTCCAAGGGTGACCTCGATGTGTCCGAGATCGCTGCCAACTTTGGCGGTGGCGGGCATCATGCCGCCGCCGGCTTTTCCAACAACGGAACAATTCGCGAGACGCTCGCCGTGGCACTTCCCATGCTGGCCGAGCTGGTGGGGGAGGATCCCGCTTCGGTGACCGTCGAGCTTTAACTTTTTGGATGGTACATGGCTCGTCGTACGCCTTCTCAACTGAATATGCTGCTCGCCGTCGATAAGCCGGTGGGCTGCACGTCCCACGATGTGGTCTCGCAATGCCGACGCGCCCTCCATGAGCGGCGCGTCGGCCATGCCGGCACGCTCGACCCCATGGCATCCGGCGTCATGGTGGTGGGCGTGGGCCAGGCTACTCGTCTGCTGGGCATGCTAACCCTCGATACCAAAAGCTATGTCGCCGACATCTCGTTTGGCGCCGAGACCAATACCGATGATGCGGAGGGCGAGGCGGTCCGCACGGTGGCTGTTGCCAACGAGCTCCGCGATCCTGCCTATGCTCGTGAGCGCTTGGCCGCCATGCTGGGCCCGCAGATGCAGGTGCCGCCGGCGTTTTCTGCTATCTCGGTCAATGGCGTTCGCGCCTACAAGTCTGCTCGCGCGGGCAATGCGGTGGACCTACCTCCGCGCCCCGTCGAGGTCTATGCCGCCGACCTGATCGCCGTGGGCGGCGAAGGTGATACGTGTGTGTGGACCGTGGCGTTCTCGGTGAGCAAGGGCACCTATATCCGTGCGCTCGCTCGCGACCTGGGCCACGCTTGCGATAGCGCCGCGCATATTTCCGCGCTGCGCCGCACGGCTTCCGGTGTTGTTTCCATTGGCGCTTGTCATGCGGTCGAGGAGCTTTCTCCCGAGTCCGCGGCTGGCTTTGCCCTGGATCCCATTGCGGCCCTGGGCGCCACACGTGTTGACTTGCCGGGCAATCTTGCCGACGACCTGCTCTGCGGCCGACGCATTCCCGTTGAGCGTGCGCTTGCCGATTTCGATTCCTCGAAGGCGCCGTTTGCGTTGGTGCTCGATGGGGGACTCAAGGCGCTCGCCCGCATTGAGGGCGGCCGCTTTGTCATGGAGCACGTGTTTCCGCAGGCAATCGGCGGTGTTCGATGATGTTGTCCGCTCGCGAGCTCGCGCGTATCTTTTTCGCGGGCGAGTCGGACGAGGCTCGCATCGTTACTGCCGATGTGTTTGATAAGTGTGAGCACCTGGGTGCCGCATCGATTGCCATCGGCGTGTTCGATGGCGTGCACCGTGGACACCAGGAGCTCATTGCGGCGCTTGTCCGTGATGCCCGTGCCCATGGCTGCAAGGCGGTCGTAGTTACCTTCGATCCCGACCCGGACGTCGTGGTGAGCCCTTCGCCCGCTCAAAAATTGATGACGACGGCCGACCGTCTGCATGCCCTGGCTCAAACTGGGGTCGATGCGGTGGTGGCCGTTCCCTTTACGCCTGAGGTTGCGGCGCTTGACCATGTTGCTTTTCTCTCGCTGGTGTCGCGTCTGGTCGACATTCGATCGATTCGCGTTGGCAGCGACTTTAGGCTGGGTCGTGGCGGTGCTTCTGGTGTTGCCGAGATGCGCGCCTGGGGTGCCGAGCGCGGCGTTGACGTATACGGGCACGACTTGCTTTGCGAGGGCGGTGAGGCCATTTGCGCCACCCGCATTCGTCATGAGCTGGGACAGGGCCATGTGGAGCTTGCTGCTGAGTTACTCGGCCGTCCGTATATGGTGCGTGGCGGTGTTATTCGCGGCCGTCACGAGGGCTCTGGCATGGGCTTTCCCACGGCAAACCTGCAGGTTCCCGACGGTATTCAGGTGCCTGCCGATGGCGTGTATGAGGGTCTGGTACTGGTCGATGACACCGCGTGGCCCGCTGCCGTGAACGTCGGACTGCCGCCGACGTATGCCGACGATGTCGCTTCGGCGCATCTCGAGGCTAATTTAATTGGTTATACGGGCGACCTGTACGGCGCTTCCGTTTCGCTGGCGTTTTCGCGCTGGTTGCGTCCGTCGCGTGTGTTCGATTCGCTGGATGAGTTGATCGCGACCGTCGAGGGTAATATCGAGGACATTCGTCACAACTTGGGTGAGCAGGGGGTGAGCATCCGTGATTAGCGATGAGGAAAAAGACCAGGTACGCGCTGCGTCTGACTTAGTCGCCATCGTGCAGGAAACGGTTGAGCTCAAGCCCCGCGGCCATGAGTTTTGGGGCTGCTGTCCCTTTCATGGCGAAAAGACGCCGTCCTTCCACATTATCCCCGCCACGCAGGTGTGGCACTGCTTTGGTTGCGGCGAGGGTGGCGACGTCTTCACCTATATCATGAAGCGCGAGAACCTGAGCTTTCCCGAGTCAATCCGTTATTTGGCCGATCGCGCGGGTATTGAGCTGCACGACACCGGAGATCGCCGCGAGCGCGGTACCAAGCGTGCCCGCATCTACGATCTGTGCGCCGAGACCGCCCAGTTCTACCACACCATGCTTATGCGCGGTAAGGATGGCCGTCCACGTGAGTACTTTGCCAGCCGCGGCATGGGTGGCGACGTCTGCCGCCGCTACTGTCTGGGTTTTGCGCCGGGCCGCAATATGCTGGTGTCGCACCTGTCTCAGGCGGGCTTTACCCCGCAGGAGATGATCGATGCCAACGTGGCCGTGAGCCGTGGGCGCGGACAGCTCGCCGACCGCTTTTACGACCGCGTGATGTTTCCTATCTTTGACGAGCAAGGGCATAACATCGCCTTTGGCGGTCGCATTATGGGCGACGGCCAGCCTAAGTATCTCAACACCGCCGAGACGAGCGTGTTTCATAAAAAGCGAAACCTCTACGGTTTTAATTGGGCCAAGGAGTTTATCGTCGCGCAGGATACCGCCATCGTGGTGGAGGGCTATACCGATTGCATCGCCTGCTGGGAGGCGGGGATTAAAAACGTTGTCGCCACGCTGGGCACCGCGCTCACGGAGCATCATGTAAAGACGCTCACCCGCTTTGCCAAGCGCATCGTGTATATGTTCGATGGCGATGCCGCGGGCCAGAAGGCCGCCCGCCGCGCGATTCAGTTTATCGAGCAGGATTCGATGGACCTGCGCTGCGTGGTACTGCCCGACGGCAACGACCCCATGGAGTTTATTACGGCGCACGGCGGCCAGGAGCTTCAGGCGCGCATCGACGCGGCCGAGCCGCTCATGGACTTTGTCTACCGTTCGCTGCAGGAGTCGAGCGACATCACCACGCCGGGCGGTCGCGCCAAGGCGCTCGAGGATGCGCTGACGCTCATCTATCCGCTGCGCGATAGCTATATGATCGACACGTACTTTATCCAGATTGCCGACCTGCTGGGTTTGGACCTGGAGACCGTGCGCGCGAGCTCGGGCCGTGTGTTTCGCGATGTCGCCAAGCGCGAGGATGCGGAACGACGTCGTGAGCAGAACTATGAGCGCCAGCGGGCACAGGCTGAGCGGTCCGGTAGCGCGGGCGGTCGGGCGTCGGGTTCTCGCGATGCCGGTCGCGGTGCTTGGGCATCGGGCGCGACGCCGCCGGTGTCCGCGCCGGCCGAAGAAGAGCCGTACGACTACGTCCCGCTCGATGCCTACGGTGCCGCGCCCGTGGAGGTCGTCGACGATCTTCCGCCGATCGATGTGCCTGATGGTATGGGCGCTGCGCCCGCCGGTGCCCCGACAGACGCCTCGGCCCCTATGGTTCTTACCGATCTAGAGCGCAAGTCCTTGGCAGGGGAGCGCGAGCTGTTGACGATGCTCACGAGCTACCCCGACCTGTTCCGCACGTATGCCGACCGCATCTGCTCCATCGAGTGGGTTGACCCGCGTCACGAGTCCATCGCATGGGCCGTTCTGGCAACGCCGCCGGGAACCGATCCTGCAGCCTGCATGGATGCGGCGCGCTCAGTGTGTCCCGATGCGGCAACGCTTGTGAGTGCCGGGCGCATCTCCGCGACGAGCAAGCACCCGACCGAGACGAACATCGTGTTTATGCTTGATACGCTTGAGCTCTACACCATCAAGCGTCGCATGCGTGCCGCACAGGCCAAGCTGCGCCAGGACCGTTCACTCGATGATGAGGCCCGTCGCGCGCTGACCGTGCAGGCCGCGCAGGATTCGCAACGTCAACGCGAACTGCAAAAGTCGATCGGCGGCGTGGCGGACCCGTTCCGTTTGATCGGCTTGGAGGCCTCAGGCACCGAACAAGCCTAGATGTTGTGGTCAACCAGCGTATTCTCGCCTATATCCAGTCCTCATTTTGGGTATAGAGGTCAATGTGTGTGCTAAAGTATTGAGTCCTGTGGACTATGAAGGGAGAATCTGTGCCAAAAAAGACTGAGAGCACGGGTACTGGGCTGGAATCCTACGTTGCAAAGCTCATGGGCAACGGCTCAAACAGGACTTCGGTAACCGAGGACGAGATTCAGGTCGCCCTGAAGGATATCGATGTTTCTGACGAGCAGCTCACCGCGGTGTATTCCGCGCTGCGCAACAGCGGCATCCAGATTATCTCCGCGAGCGGTAACGACGACGCCCCCATGGGCGTCGACGATGACGATACCGATACCGATACCGATACCGACGATTTCGATGACGACGACGAGCACGATTCCGGCTCGCTCGACGATCACGAGCTCAAGATGGCCCGTCAGGCCGACGCTGAGATGGGTTCTTCCAAGAGCAAGAAGAAGCGCACCGTGCGCACGTCCCGTTCACGCTCCCGCGTGCGTGGCATCGATGCCTCCACGGTGATGCTGACCGGCGACCCGGTCCGTATGTACCTCAAGGAGATCGGCAAGGTCGACCTGCTGACCGCCTCCGAAGAGGTCGATCTGGCCATGAAGATCGAGGCCGGTCTTGATGCCACCGAGAAGCTCGAGGCTGCCGATGCTGGTGAGCTCGAACTCACGCGTGCCGAGATGCGTCGCCTTACGCGCATTGAGAACGTGGGGCTCGAAGCCAAGCAGGCGCTCATCAGCGCAAACCTGCGTCTGGTCGTCTCCATCGCCAAGCGCTATGTCGGTCGCGGCATGCTGTTCCTGGACCTGATCCAGGAGGGCAACCTCGGTCTGATTCGCGCCGTCGAGAAGTTCGACTACCAGAAGGGCTTTAAGTTCTCCACGTACGCCACGTGGTGGATCCGTCAGGCCATCACGCGTGCTATCGCCGACCAGGCCCGTACCATCCGTATTCCCGTGCACATGGTCGAGACCATCAACAAGCTCGTCCGCGTGCAGCGTCAGCTCCTTCAGGACCTGGGCCGCGACCCGACCCCCGAGGAGATCGGTGCCGAGATGGACATGAGCGCCGACCGCGTCCGCGAGATCCAGAAGATCTCGCAGGAGCCCGTGTCGCTCGAGACCCCCATCGGCGAGGAAGAGGATTCCCAACTGGGCGACTTCATCGAGGACTCCCAGGCCATCGTTCCGCCCGATGCGGCCAGCTTCTCTATGCTGCAGGAGCAGCTCACCCAGGTGCTCGATTCGCTTGCCGATCGTGAGCGCAAGGTTATCGAGCTGCGCTTTGGCCTTGTCGACGGACATCCCCGTACGCTCGAGGAAGTCGGCCGCGAGTTTGGCGTCACGCGCGAGCGCATCCGCCAGATCGAGTCCAAGACCCTGGCCAAGCTCCGCCACCCGAGCCGCAGCAGCAAGCTCAAGGACTATATCGAAAGCTAGTCAAGCAAGAGGCGCCCTCAAGCACATCCGCTTGGGGGCGCTTTCATGTAGTCGTTGGGGACGTTCTTGAATGACTAGTCGTTTAAGAACGTCCCCAATGACTAGGTCCTTGAATGACTAGTCGTTTAAGAACGTCCATTACAGTCGAAATAGTCAGCCCGGGACCGTCTCGGGCTACGATTGAGGCGCGCCCAGAACGGGCCGCCGACCGGGCGCCCGCGCACGGCCGAACGTCCCTGCCCCCGAGAGGGCCTGTTGGGTGCTGCCGGCGCGGGACGCGCCGCCCCCGACGGCTGATAGGAAAATGCCGGGCAGGTGCCGCGGCTGGTAATGTGAGTGCCGAGGGGGAGGCCATCCGGTCGAACGACTACCGGAAGGATACCACCGTGAAAGCGCCATCCACCAGACCCGCGGCCGTGCTCGGCCTGGACGTCGGCAAGTCGTCGCACTGGGCCTGCCTGATCGACCGCGACGGGGAGGTGCTGGCCAGCGCCCCCGTCCGCAACAGGGAGGCCGAGCTCGACGCGCTGTTCGCCTCCGCGCCCGCCGGCACGCTCGTCGTGGTCGACCAGTTCCGCAACATAGGGTCCCTCGCCGTGAGGCGGGCCCGCGCCGCGGGGCTCGGGGTCGCCTACCTGCCCGGGCTAGCCGCCAGCCGCGCCGCGGGCCTGTTCGCCGGCGAGGCCAAGACCGACGAGCGCGACGCCGCGGTGATCGCGCGGACCGCCCTGGGCGTGCCGGACTCCCTGTCGGGGGTCCCGGGCCGCGGCGAGGCCCTCGAGGCCGCCCGCGCCCTCTCGTCGCAGCGCGACCACGTCGTCGCCTGCGCGACCAGGGACAAGAACCGCCTGCGCGCGGTGCTGCTCGAGTCCTGCCCGGCCCTCGAGGCCGCGGTCGACCTGTCGGACCGGCGGTGGCTGGAGCTGCTCGCCGGGTTCGGCGGGGCGTGGGGGATCGCCCGCTCCGGGGCCGAGGGCCCGCGGGCCGAGGCCGCCAGGGAGGCCGCGGCCGCCTCCACCGCGCCCCCGCCGGCGCTCGTCGAGGCCGAGAACAGGCAGGTCAGATTCCTGGCCGCCCGGATATCGGAGGCCCTCGACGAGGCCGGGGCCCTCGAGGCCGAGACGGCGGCGCTGCTCGAGGGCGACGAGACCTACGCGTGCCTGCTCACCGTGCCCGGCATCGGCCCAAGGACCGCGGCGCAGCTCGCGGTGTCGGTCGACATCGGGAGGTTCCCGGACCACGACCACCTGGCCTCGTACTGCGGCATAGCCCCGAGGGTGAGGAGCTCCGGCACGTCGGTGAGGTCGGTCAGGGCGTCCAGGCGCGGCGACGCGAGGCTCAAGTCCCTGCTGATCTTCTCGTGCAACAGCCTGGTGAGGTCCTCGGGGCGCTACGGCGAGTACTACCGGGCCTGCAGGACACGGGGCATGGGGCACGGGCGGGCGCTCAAGGCCGTCGCGAGGAAGCGGATCAGGGCGATATACGCCGTGATGCGCGACCGGGTGCCCTACCGGGAGTAGCCCCGACGGTTGACAAAACTATAGGAACACCCAATGATTAGGTCGGAAAATTTCTTAAAATAGTTCTTGCCCTGAGCTGATTCGTCCGTATAATAAACTTCGTTGCTTGAGAGCACGCACCTATTCCTCGGTAGCTCAATGGTAGAGCACGCGGCTGTTAACCGCGCTGTTGTAGGT